>CAXUNX010000013.1:0-22538 GCA_964252545.1 uncultured Acetobacteraceae bacterium
GCGATCGCCGGCGCGGCACGTGTATGTCGACCACTGGCACAGCTTCTGGAGCGTGCGGCCGCCGCGCGCGGCATCGAGCTGGGGCTGCATCGCGGCGGCTATGCGGGACGCGGCCTGCCGGAGGTGCCGGAAAGCGAGCTGCTGTTCTCGCACGACGCGCTCGGCGAGGCCGAGGTCACGGTGGTGATGACCTCCTTCAACTACGAAGCGCATGTCCTGGAGGCGCTCGACTCCGTGCGCGACCAGACGCTCGCGGCACTCGATCTCGCCGTGGTCGATGATGGCTCGAGCGACCAATCGGTGCCGATGATGATCGAGTGGGCCAAGCGGCACCGCGCGCGCTTCAACCGCATCCGCATCCTACGCACCGTGCGCAACGCCGGCCTGGGCGGCGCGCGCAACGTGGTGTTCGACGCCGCCGAGACGCCCTGGCTGATGGCGCTGGATTCCGACAACCGGCTGCTTCCCGAAGCCTGCGCCAGCCTGCTCGACGCCCTGCTGCAGGTGCCGCAGGCGGCGTTTGCCTATCCGCGGATCCAGCAGTTCGGCGGCGCACAGGCGATCATGGGCGAGGCCGCGTTCGATCCGGTGCGCCTGCAGACCGGCAACTACATCGACGCCATGGCGATGGTGGCGAAATGGGCGTGGGCGGCCGCCGGCGGCTATTACGTGCGGCGCGACGCGATGGGCTGGGAGGATTTCGACCTCTGGCTCAACCTGGTCGAGATGGGCCAGTTCGGCATCGCCGTGCCCGGGGTGCTGGCGGAGTACCGCGTGCACGCGAACTCCATGGTGAACGCGATCACCGAGCAGGGGGACAACAAGCGGGCGATGGTGGAGTTCGTGGAAGGCCGCCACCCATGGCTGCGGCTGCGCACCCGCGCGGCCAAACGCCGGGCATGACCGCGCCCGCCTGTCTCGTGCTGGGCGCCGGCGGCTTCATCGGCACCAATCTGTGCAGGGCGCTGCTCGACCAGGCGGTTGCGGTCACCGGCTTCGGGCGCGCCGCCGCGGCGCCGGCTGCGCTGCGCGGCGTGCGCTGGATCAGCGGCACGCTGGAACGGCCGGACGCGCTCGACGCGCTGGTGGGGGGGCACCGCCACGTGTTCGACCTGATCGGCGCCGGGCTGCCGAACAGCTCAAACCACAATCCGGCGCAGATCGTGGCCGACGGCGTGCCGGCCAAGGTGCGGCTGCTGGAAGCATGCCGGCGCCAGGGGGTCGAACGCCTGGTGTTCGCCTCCTCGGGCGGCACCGTGTATGGCATCACCGGCGCATCGCCGGTGCGCGAGGACGCACCCACCGAGCCGATCTCGGCCTATGGCATCGGCAAGCTGGTGGTGGAGAAGTATCTCTCGCTCTACCGGCACCTATATGGGCTGGAAAGCCGGGCACTGCGGATCGCCAACGCCTATGGCCCTTTCCAGGATGCGCGAAGCGGCCAGGGTCTGGTTGCGGCGCTGATCCGGCGGCTGCTGGAGGGGCAGCCGGTTGAGATATGGGGCAGCGGCGAGGTTGTGCGAGACTACATCCACATCGACGACGTGGTCGCCGCCATGCTGGCCTGCCTCCGGCATGACGGTCCGGGGCAGGTGTTCAACGTGGGCAGCGGGGTGGGCCGGAGCGTGGCCTCCGTGGTGCAGGACGTGGCCCGGATCACCGGACGGACACCCGTGGTGCGGCACCGAGAGGGGCGGCAGGCCGACGTTCCCGTCAACATCCTCGACAGCACCCGGCTGCAGCGCGAAACGGCGTGGAGGCCGCTTGTGGACTGGGAGGATGGGCTGCGCGGCACAGCGGACTGGATCGCGCAGCAGCATTCCTGATCCGGATCGCGCCCTTCAGCTGCTCTGGCCGTAGGCGCGGCCACCATTATTGGCGGGGCAGCTGCACGCAGTGCCCGGCGACAGCGGCACCCTCAACGGGCAGACATAGCTGCCCGCGTTGCATGCGCCGGTGCGGCCGGCAACATAGGAAGGGGGCGCCGCGTAGGCTGCGGGGGGCGCGTAATAGACCGGCGCCGGAGGATAATACACCACCGGCGGGCGATAGAAATACGGCGCATAGAATGGCGCGTAATACGGAAACCCGAACCCGAAGCCGAAAAACACCCGCGCCTGGGCCGGCGCCGGCGTGAACGCCACTCCGCAGGTGGCGGCAAGGATCGGGGCGGCAACGATCAAAGCGGGACGGATGAAGCGACGAAGCATTGTTGCTCCTGCAACGGCGTGGATCTGCAATAGTAACGTGGATCTCGGCACGGTTGATGGAAGGCGCCGAGACGGGGATTCATGGTTCGCGCGCGTTTGTTACCTTCCGCCCGGCGTCAAGGGGTGGTCAGTTGCTTCTCCGGGGTTCCGTCAGACCTGCCGGAAGTGACGGCGCGTGGCGATCGGCGGCTTCGCTGCCGAGCCTGCGGGCGGCAGTTCAACAAACGGAGCGTCGGCGTGCTGAACCGGACCTGCCTCCCCCGGCGACGTCATCGCCTTCGTGGTGTTGTGCCGGCTGCGCTGCCGGCTGACCCAGCGCAACCGGAGCAAGATCCTGGGTGGGCCATGGTTGGGCTGCAAAGCGGATCAACAGATGGGACCAGGAGTCGACACTGCGGCCGGTTTTAGGCGACGAGCTCCGCAAGCGCCGGCATGGCACGCGGCGCGGAGCTGGGTCGAGCTGGCATGTCGAGTGGTGACGATGGACAGGCATGGCTGCTACCCGAGGCCGATCCGCAGCGCGCTGGGCAAAACCGTCTAGCAGGAGCCGACAGAACCCGCGACGAGCAGGTAGGGCTTGCCTTCTGCGGTGTGCATTTTGGCGATGTCGATGTGGAAATAGCTGATCGGGCAGCGCCTATTTAAATCACAGCGCTTAATTAACGTTTCACGGAAGTCAGATTTCTGTCCGGAGCGATTATGGCTCGATTGTATACTGCAAGCTTGTGGTCACGGTTCTTGTGGGCGACGATCCATGCCGCAAGGCTGGCCTGCCATGTCGGGTCCGAGGCGGTTGCCATTGGAGCCGTCGATGCCACGCTTGATCCGCCTTGGCTCGGCAAATCCTGCTTGATCCGATCCGACCCTGGCAGATCCTGAGTAAACAGCGGCGGCGTAATGCCAGCATCTCGCTCCGGTCGCGCTGGGTCAGCCGGGAGCGCAGCCGGCAGAACACCACGAAGGCGATGACCTCGCCGGGCAGGCAGGTCCGGTTCAGCACGCCGACGCTGGGTTGGTTGAACTGCCGCCCGCAGGCTCGGCAGCGAAGCCGCCGATCGCCACGCGCCGTCGCTTCCGGCCGCTCCGTCACCGCCTCCGAGCCACGGCGCACGCGGTTCATCCTGTCAGCCCGACCATCCTCGCCACCGGCGAGACGCACCCGATCCGCCCTGATCCAGCGACCGCGATCCCTTGCGCAAGGTCTGACAGAACCCCATGGTGCAGCTTAGTTACCAGTTGTCTTATTTCTGTGCTCGACCCGGGGCGATGATCGCCCTCACCACGGTATGAATCTTGCAAGAGCTTGCAACAGACTGTTTCGCTGGCAGCCGAAGCGTTGCGCAATCCTGGTCGTGGAGAAACGTTGATGCCGATCGAGGGGAGTATCAGGGCGATCGGTCGCGGGATCCGCGTCCTCCAGGTGGTCAATCATCATCGCTCCATCAGCATGATGGAGATCGCCCGGCAGTGCCGCCTGCCATATCCAACCACATGCCGCATCGTGGAGACGCTGATCGAGGAACATATGATCGAGCGCGAGCCCACGCGCAAACACTACCGGCCGACCTCGCTGGTCAAGACGCTGAGCGTTGGCTACCAGGCCGACGATGCCGTGGCGCGGGCGTCACGCAGGCACATCTGCGGCCTGACGCGGGAGCTACGCTGGCCGATAAGCGTCTGCACGCGGGTCGGCATGAGCATGATGATCCGAGAATCCACCCATGGCATCGCTCCGTTCACCCTCAACCTCTACCATCCCGGCTACACCTTGCCATTGCTCGAGTCCTCCAGCGGCAAGGTGCACCTTGCGTTCAGCGACGAAGATGAGCAGGAACAGGCGATCGAGCATGTCCGTCGTTTGAACCAGCAGAGCGGCGATGCGGTGGCCTCGCGGCTGCGATCGGTGCTCCTTGAGATCCGCGCAAACGGCTACGGCGTCCATGACCGCATCCGCCACACCGCCAATCCGGGCAAGACGTCGGCGATCTCCGTGCCGATCCTGCGGGACGGCTCGTGCGAGGCTACCGTGACCCTCGCCTTCTTCGCCTCATCGATGACCGTGGCTCAAGCGGTCAGGACCTTCGCGCCGCGCTTGAGGCATGTCGCCGACGCGATCGCCTGCGAGTTGTCGCAGCTCGACCGCGTGCCGGCCGCCGAAACGGCCGCCCGAGGCTCTGCCCTGCACCCGGGAGCATGACTGAACCCGCGGCGGGAGAACGAGCAAGGCTCAAGGAGACGGGCGAGGTCCCGGTCGGAGGCTCAATCGACGACCAGGCGCATGCGCACGTCCGCCGCTCCCGCGCGCAGGTTCTGGGCGGCTTGGTACTCGGCGGATGCGATATAGCCTCGGGCCGACGCCGCGTCGGCGAACCGCGTCACCACGACGCGCTCTCCGGCTGGACCGTCGCCCTCGAGAAACTCCTGCACCTGGCCACGCACCAGCGGCTCGCCGCCGTGCCTGGCGCTCAGGTCGCCGAGCTTCGCCCCGTAAGCCTTGAAGCGCTCGGCATCGAGGATCCGGACGATCGCGACGATATAGGCGGCCATGACTCCCTCCGAACATCCCGCCCAATCGTTACCCGGGATCGTGTCCGCACGGAGCCGCGCACCGTCGATCTGCTCGCCAGACGGTCAGACCGCTGCTTGCGGCTTGAGCGACGGATGCTCGCGGCCGCATGTACCGGCCAAGCGCTGCCGGAGTATGGATCATGGTCGATACGCTTGGCTGGAGGGCGAAGTTCGCCGTCCTCGCGCCTTCGACCAACACCAGCGTGCAACCCGAATACGACGACATGCGCCCGCGCGGCGTCACCAACCATTTCTGCCGGATCCCGATCCCGGACACCAAGGTGCATGACGACGCCAGCTTCATGGCGATGCTGCGCAACATCCGCGACGCGACGAGCGCCTCCGTCGACGTCGCCATGTCGATGTCGCCGGACTGCGTCGTCATGGGCATGTCGGCGGAAACCTTCTGGGACGGCAGCGATGGCGCTGGAAAGCTGCAGGCAAGCCTCGAGGCGAAGACCGGCGGCAAGCCGGTGATCATGGGATCGAGCGCCGTGCATGCGGCGCTCAAGGCCTATGGCGGCATCCGTCGGCTCGGGATCGTCACCCCGTACATGCCGGTGGCGGACGCACAGGTCCACAGGTTCTTCACCGACCTCGGTTACGACGTCGTGCGTATCAAGGGCCTGAGAAGCCCGTCGCCGATGCTGATCGCGCACGAGACTCCGCTCACGCTCAAGCGCGCGGTGCAGGAGGTCGGCGACGGTGTCGACGCCGTCGTGCAATGCGGCACCAACCTGGCGTTCGCCGCGCTGGCAGGGCAGGCAGAATGCTGGCTCGAGAAGCCGGTGATCGCGATCAACACCGCCACCTACTGGCACGCGCTCCGCACCATGAGCATCACCGACACGATCGAGGGGTTCGGCCGACTCCTGCTGGAACATTAGGAGGACACGATGGAATACGACTACGTCCCGATAACACAGCGGAAACCGCTGCGCTGGCCTGGCGGCGCCCGGGTCGCGGTGATCCTCACCTTCAACCTCGAGACGTGGGACCTCACCAAGCCTACCGACAAGCCATACTATGCCGGCGGTCCCGCGATCCTGCCGGACGTGCTGCCCGGCAACACCCCCGACTTTCCGAACTACACGTGGCGCGAGTACGGGCAGCGCGTCGGCCTCTGGAGGCTCTACGAGCTGTTTGACGAGATGGGAGTCCATGCCTCCTGTAGCACCAACGCGGTCACCTTCGAGCGGCGTTCCGCCATGGTCGATGCCTGCTTGGAGCGCGGCTGGGAGCTGCTGCCGCACAACTGGGAACAGGGTGAGCTGCTGACCGACTTCGCCCGCGATCCCGACCGGGAACGCGACATCATCCAGCGCTCGCTACAGAAGTTCCACGATTATACCGGTCGCCGCGCCAAGGGATGGCTATCCTCCAGCCTGCGCGGCACGATGCGCACCGCCGACATCCTCGCCGAGCACGGCTGCACCTTCTATTGCGACATCATGAACGACGACCAGCCGTTCCTGCTGCGCACGCCGCATGGCCCGATCGTCGCGACGCCATATTCGAACGAGATCAACGATTTCACCCTGATCACCCGGAAGAACTTCACCACCGACCAGTTCCGCGACGTGCTGATCGAGGAATTCGACGTACTCTACGAGGAAGGTGCTAAGACTGGACGCATCATGAATGTCGGCCTCCATCCGCACGTCTCCGGGCGCGCGCATCGCATCCGGGCGCTGCGCGAGTTCATCGCGCACGTGCAGTCGCACGACGCGGTCTGGTGGGCGACGCGCGAGGAGATGGCCGGGTGGTACCTGGAGCATCATGCGGAGCATATCCCCGGCCAACTCGAGGCGCGTCCTTGAGCCAAAAGCCGTGACCGGCCCGTCGCGGCCCGACGAGCCCGGCTGCAACGCATCCAGTCCGTATGCCGGCCGCGAGAACCAGCCCGCCTTCACCGCCGGGCCATGAGCGAGCTCGACATCTATGCCCGGCAGGGCTTCGCGCAGCGTGTCGGTATCGGCCGGCGTCCGGCGCTGGTCATCGTCGACTTCGTCGCGGGCTTCACCGACCCCGCGCATTTCGGCGGCGGCAACATCAGGGACGCCATCGCGGTGACCGAGGGGGTGCTCGCCTTCGCCCGCGCCCGGGCCTGGCCGATCGTCCACACCCGCATCGTCTATGCCGATGACGGCGCCGATGCCGGCGCGTTCGCGGCCAAGGTGCCGCCGCTGCTGGGCCTGACCGAGCACAGCCCGCTCAGCCAGATCGTGCCGCAGCTCGCCCCGCAAGCGGGCGAGCGCGTCGTCCGCAAGACCCAGGCTTCGGCCTTCTTCGGTACCGGCCTGGCCGCCTGGCTCGCTTGGCGCGGCGTCGACACGCTGGCCGTGACCGGCTGCACCACGTCGGGTTGCGTGCGCGCGACGGTGGTGGATGCGGTCAGCCACAACCTGCGCACGATCGTCCTCACCGACGCCGTCGGCGACCGCGCCATCGGCCCGCATGAGGCGAGCCTCTACGACATGGGGCAGAAATACGCCGACCTGCTCACCAGCACCGAACTGCTCGCGGCGGTGTCGGCGGGCTGACGCCCGACGCATCGGGTCTTGCCGCGAGGACCGATTTATCCGCGCTCCGAGCAGACGCGAACCAGCATGACGGGGTTGGCGGCCGGGATGGTACGAGCCTTTCACGACCGAACCCCAGAGAGATGATGAACAGAAAGCAGGTTATCGTCGCGGGTGCCGGCCCGACCGGTGCGGTCGCCGCCTACGCGCTGGCGAGCCGCGGCGTCGACGTGACCCTGATCGAGGCCCATCCCGACTCGCCGGAGGACATGCGCGCCTCGACTTTCCATCCGCCGACCCTGGACATGCTCGAAGCGCTCGGCCTGCGCGAGGCGCTGGAAGCACAGGGACTGCGTGCTCCGGTGTACCAGTATCGCAATCGCGGCAGCGGCGAGGTGCTGTCGTTCGACCTCACGGAGGTGGGCGACGTGCTGCGCTACCCGTACCGGCTGCAGTGCGAGCAGTTCAAGCTCTCCCGGCTGGTGACCGGACGACTGGAGCGGCATCCGCACGGCGAGGTGCTGCACGGCCACCGGGTCGCGCGCGTGGCGCAGGACGCGACCGGCGTCACCGTCACCGCGGAGGCGTCGGAGGGCGCCGTCGAGTTCCGCGCCGACTACCTGATCGCGGCCGACGGAGCCAGCTCGACCATACGCAAGGCGCTCGGCGTCGGCTTCGACGGCTTCACCTATCCGGAGAAGTTCCTGACCCTGTCCACGACCTATCCGGCGGAGCGCCACTTCTCGGATCTCGCCTACGTCAACTACATCGCCGACCATGCCGAATGGTGCGTGCTGCTGCGCGTGCCGACGCTCTGGCGCGTGCTGGTGCCAGCGGCGGCGGACGATCCGGACGAGACGCTCCGTTCCGATGCGAAGCGCCGCCAGGTCTTCACCGGCCTGTTCGGTGCTGCCGGCGCCGAGGCCGCCACCTATCACCGGACCGTCTACCGCGTGCATCAGCGCGTCGCCCGGACCTTTCGCCAGGGCCGCATTCTGCTCGCGGGGGACGCGGCACACCTGAACAACCCGCTCGGCGGCCTCGGCATGAATGCCGGCATCCACGACGTGGTGAACCTCGCCGACAAGCTGGTCCGCATCCTCAGGGACAGCGACGACGCCGATGGATTGCTTGATCGCTACGACCGCCAGCGCCGCACGGTGATGCACGACTTCGTCCAGAAGCAGACCATAACCAACAAGCAGGCGATGGAGGCCGGCACCGCCGAGGCACAGAGCCAGTCCCAGGCGCGCATGGCGGCGATCCTCGCCGACACGGGCGCCCGTCGCGACTACCTGCTGCAGCAGTCGATGCATACGAGCCTGCAAAAGGAGCAGGCGATCGCCTGAATGCAACGGTCGCGCAGCGAGGAGGCAGACGGATGAGCTGGAACGGCGGGGCTGCAGCCGGGTCGATCGCATCGAGCCAGATCGGTCACCTCGCGGGCATGCCCTATCCACCATCACGCCGGAGCTGGCTGGTGGTGGTACTGATCGTGCTCGTCGCGATCGTGGCGACGATCGATCGCGGCGTGCTGAGCCTGGTGATCGACCCGATCCGGCACGACCTCAACATCTCCGACATCCAGGTCAGCCTCCTGCAGGGTCTTTCCTTCAGCCTCTTCTACGCAACCGTCGGGCTGGCGCTCGGCCTCGGCGCCGACCGCGTCGTCCGCACCCGTCTGCTGGCATCCGGCATGCTCGTGTGGAGCCTCGCCACCATGGCCGCGGGCCTGTCGACCGGGTTCTGGTGGATGTTCACGTCCCGCCTGCTGGTCGGCATGGGCGAGGGCACGCTCGGTCCCTGCGCCATCTCTCTCATCTGCGACATGTTCCCGCCGGCCCGTCGCGGCCGGCCGATGGGGCTGTTCCTGACCGGACAGGCCGTCTCCAGCGGATTGTCGGTGATGCTGACAGGCACCATCCTCCGTCGCCTGCCGCACAATCTGGTGCTCGCGCCGCAGGGTTCCGGGCATGCCTCGTTGGTCTTGCATCCCTGGCGCGTCGCCTTCATCGTCACTGGCCTGATCGGGCTGGTCGTGGTGCCGCTCGTACTCGCGGTGCGGGAACCACGGCGCCAGGAGACGATCGGGCACGACGCCCGCCCGTCGGTCGCTCAAAGCCTGCGCCGCCTGCAGGCCAGCCGGCGGCAGATCTGGCCACTATATCTCGGTCTCGCCGCGGTCTCTGCCGGCTTCTACAGCACGCTGGCCTGGGGGGCGGTCTCGATCACCCGCCACTACCACCTGCGCATCATCGAAGTGACCGGTGTTCTGGGGCCGGCCAGTATCGCGACCGGACTGATCGGCCCGCTCGCCGCCGGAATCCTCGTCGATCGCGTGGTGTCGGGCACCGGCGCGCCAGGACGGCTGCGGCTGCTGGCATTCATGCCGCTGCTGCTCATTCCGACGATGCTGTGCGCGCTGATGCCGACCGCCACTGCCGCCACCCTGTTGCTGTCGACGATGCTCGGCGCCTACCCAGCGCTGGCGACGGTGTTCTTCCTGGTGTTGCAGGGCAGCTTGCCGAACGAGCTGCGCGGTTTCGCAATTTCATTGTGCGGCCTCACCAACGCCCTGGTCGGTGCCACCGGCGGCCCGCTCCTGGTGGCGTGGCTGGCCAGCCGGATCTTCCATGGCCCTGGCGCGACCGCCGACGCCCTGTCGTTGACGCTGCTGCTCGCGATGCTCCTTAGCCTCGCCTTCTTCGCCATCGCCTGGCGACGCGGCAGCGTCACTGCCGCCGAGATTTCCTTCACGCAAGCCGCACTGCGCGGCTGACCCGGAGAGCCAGCATGCTTCTCAACCGACAGCGCGCGATCGAGGTGATGGAGCGACACCAGCTCGACGGCCTCGTCGCCGCCTTCCCGGAAAACATCTACTACCTTTCCGACTATTGGGGACCGATGTTCCTGATGTCTCGCAACTACACGCTCTATGCCGTGCTGCCGCGCGACCCGGAGGCCCCGGCCGCCCTGATCATGCCGGGAACCGGCGTCTACCATCTCGAGCACAAGCCGACCTGGATGCCGAACGTCGCGACCTTCATCACCCGGATCCCGCCACGCGCCATTCCGCCGCGCGACTTCGAGTTCTCGACCGAGGAGATCGACGAGGACGAAGGCGGCAACATCCTGGGCGATCGCATCGTCACCGCGGAGTCGATCCGCGACGCACCGCTCACCCCGTATCCGACGCGGCCCGGCGCGACGATGGCGCCGCGCGATCAGCGGCTGCTGGACCGCTATGCGATGCACCGCGACGGGGCGGAGACCACGGCGGCACGCGCCCTCGCCGCGGCGATCCGCACGGCGGGCCTCGAGCGCAGCAGGCTCGGCTTCGACGACATGCGCGTGCTCGGCTGGCTCGGCGCCATCGGGCTCGAGGATTTGCGCGGCGCCGACGCGCTCAACGTCTTCAAGGAAATCCGGATGGTGAAGAGCCCGGACGAGATCGAACTGTTGAAGCGTTCGGGACGGATGAGCGAGATCGCGCTGAACGCCGTCATCGACGCGATCGAGCCCGGCCTGCCGCTCGACGAGATTTCCCGCATCCATGCGATGTCGATGGCCGCACAGGGCGGCCGGTCGGAGTGGATCATCGCCAACATCCGCGGCCTCGCCACCGGCGAAGTCGAGGCGAACGAACTGATCAAGCTTGATTCCGTCGGCAGCTACAAGGAGTATCGCGGCGACGTCGGCCGCTCGGTGTTCTGCGGCGAGCCGACGCGGGAGATGTTGAAGCGCTTCGACGCGGTCGGCCGCGCGCTCACCATCGCCTACGAGGCGATCCGGCCCGGCAGGACCTTCAAGGAGATCGTCGATCTCACCTTGAAGACCGTTCATGACGAGGGCTTCCCGGGCTTCGTTATTGCTGGTCCGCACTCGGTCGGTCTCGAGCACACCGACCATCCGGTCTCTGTGGGCGAACAGATGCCCGGTCACCACGCGCTCCGTTTCGAGGAGAACATGGTCTTTACCCTGGACATGCCGTACCACGAGTTCGGCTGGGGGACGACGCATGTCGAGGACATGATGATCGTGCGCAAGGATCACTGCGAGCCGATCACCTCCATGGACACCCGGCTGCGAATCAAGCCGCTGGCCTGAGCAGGAAGGCCCGGGCGCCGTCGCACCGGACCCGCTCGAGGCTCAGCCGGGAGATCCATTCTCGACATTCGTTGCGGCGTGATCGCCAAGCGGAGAAACCGGGTATCCTTGTTGGAACGAGACGATCGTGAAGGTATCCCCTCCTCAGGGCTCATCTCGAGGAACGGTGGAAGAAATGGCAGCACGTCTGGGCACGCGAGCTCTGTTGCTCATCGGAGCTTCGGTGTTCTGTCTGGTCGGAACGCAGGTGCCGTCGGGGCGAGCCACGGAAGATCCGGACTTCACCAAGTCCAGGCAGAAGCTGCATCCAAAGGTGAGCCGGACTCCCGCCGAAGACCAGGCGCCTTCGGCACCGTCCCGCGGTCCACAGGGTGGACTCGAGACCATCACGGTGCAGGCTCGCAAGAAGCGCGAGGACCTGACCAAGGTGCCGGTCGCGGTGTCTGTGCTGACCCAGAAGCAGCTTCGCCTGCGCTCGATCCGCAACATCCAGGGGATCTCGGATTTCACGCCCGGCTTCCACTCGACCAACCAGACCGTCGGCCGCAACGATCGCGGGTTCAACGAGTACACCATTCGCGGCATCGTCTCGGGCGTGACCTCGACCCGACCGGGCGTGACGGTGTTCCTGGACGGCACGCCGATCGCAGGTGGCAACATCTCCGGCATACAGGGCATCGACCATGTCGAGGTTATCAAGGGGCCGCAATCGGCCTATTTCGGGCGCTCGACGTTCGCCGGCGCGATCAACCTGATCACGACCCCGCCGAGCGACAATTGGCACGGCAACGTCGACACCGAATACGGCAACTACGATACCACCGACGATCGCGCCTCCGTGGAAGGACCCATCCTGCCGGGCATTCTGGACTTCCGCGGGAGCTACCGGCATTACTCGACGAGCGGCCAATACAACGACGAGCTCGAGCCCGGCATCAAGCTGGGCAGGCGCGCGACCAACTCGGGGATCCTGGAGTTTCGCGCGACGCCCACGGACGACCTCACCTTGAACTACTTCTTCAACTACTGGACCGATGATGACGGTCCGTCGGCGCAAGGCGTCCTGAACTCGGCCTTTACCAACTGCAATCCGAGCGGCGGTAGCGGACTGGGCTTCACCTGCGGCGAGATCAAGGGAACTCCGACGCGCAGTTTCCTCTACGACGTGCTACCGGCCAACCAGAACTTGATCGATTACATCAATTCGTCCGACAGCGTGCTGCAGAACGCCATCAGCCCGAGCATCATCAACGGGCTCGGTCTGTCGCGGCGCGCCTACCAGAACCACCTGAACTTCACCGACAACCTCGGCCACGGCTACACGCTCAGCGGCAACATTGCCCGCGACGAGAACAACTGGATCGAGGACCAGGGTCCGATCGGCACCGACAACCTGCTCATTCCCAATCCGAACTACGGCAAGATGCCGGGTGCACCGAAATACAACACCACGGCGATCCGTGTCGACGCGCCGGATGCAGACCTGTCGACCGAAGTCCGTCTCACCTCGCCGCAGCAGCACCACCGTTTCAGGTGGACCTTCGGCTTCAACTACTATCAGCAGCGCAGCGCGCTCTCGACCGTCGCCGACGGTATCGGCGGTCCGGCGCAGTTCTCCGCCTACACCAAGACCGACATCGACACTCTCGGGGTGTTCGGCTCCGCCAACTACGACATCCTGCGCAACCTGACGATCACCGCCGAAGGCCGCGAGCAGTGGGACGACGTGAGGCAAGCGGTCGTGCTGGCGGGTGGACCAGGCCCCAGCTTCGAGGCGACATTCTCGTCCTTCTCGCCGCGCTTCATCCTGAGCTACCACCCGATCGAGCCCGTCACCCTCTACACCTCCTACGCACGCGGCTACCGGCCGGGCGAGTTCAACGCCACCTTTGCGGCGGCCACGCCGTCGCAGAAAGCTCAGGCTTTGAAAGTGGTCCCCGCCGTCTCGAACGTGGTGCCGCAGGAGAAGCTTGACATGGTCGAAGCCGGCGTGAAGACGCTGCTGCTTCACAACCGTCTGCGGCTCATCGCCGACGCCTACTACGGCGACTGGTCGAACTACCACATCACCGACGAGATCCCGACGGAAACCAACGGCGCCGTCTCGACGGTTCAGGCGATCCTGCCCGGCGGTCGCATCCTGGTGCACGGCGTCGAGGCCGAGGGCGCTTACCGGGTCGACCGGCACCTGACCGTGGAAGCCACCTTCGACTGGGCGGCAACGAACATCCGGAACGATTTCTGTGCCGCCTGCGTGGCGATCAACGGCGTCGCCAACAATCGCGGCAACACGTTGCCGAACTATCCGGTGTTCACCGGCACGCTCTCGGCGACATACAACCACGAGCTCGCGCGCGACACCACCGGATTCGTGCACGCCGACTACGTCTATAGCGGCAGGCAGTATGCCGATGCCACCAACCTGACCTGGATCGGCAACTCCAACCGGCTGAACCTGCAGATCGGCGTGCAGCGCGGCCGCTACGAGGTCGCCTTCGTCACCACCAACCTGACCAACGACAAGACGCCGACGACGATCGCCGACACCAACGATGCCTTCATCACCGGGAAATATGACATCCTGCTGAGCCCTGCCGAGAAGCCCTATTACGGTGTGAGAGTGCATGCCGGGTTCTGACGTGCGGCGGGCGGCATCATGAGACGGCGTGACCTTGCAAAGGCGATCCTGGCGGCGGCGGTCGATCTCCGCCCTTATGCCGCAGCCCGCGCCGAGCCGCCGTCCGGTCTCGAGATCGTGGCACACGGATTGATGTTCCCCGAGGGGCCGATGGCGTTCTCGGACGGCACGCTGATGTGCGTCGAGATCGCGCGCGGAACGCTCTCGCGGATCGGCGTGCACGGCACCGCCTCCGTCGTCAGCCAGCTGGGCGGCGGTCCCAACGGGGCTGCGATCGGGCCCGACGGCGCCTGTTACGTGGTCAATAATGGTGGCCTCGTCATACGGCAGGCGGGCGGCACGACGACGTTTGCGATCCCGAGCGACTACGAGGGTGGTTCGGTCCAGCGGGTCGACCTTCAAACGGGAACCTTCGAGACGCTCTACACCGCGGTCGACGGCAATCGGCTCAAGGCTCCTGACGACATCGTCTTCGACAGCTTTGGCGGCTTCTGGTTCACCGACACCGGGAAGATCCATCCCCGCTTCATCGACCATGGCGGACTATACTGGGCGCGGCCAGATGGCTCGGAGGTGCGCGAGGTGGTCTATCCGTTGACGACCCCGAATGGCGTGGCGCTCTCCCCCGACCGCAGGTCGCTGTATGCGACGCTCAGTCTGACGCGCCAACTCGTCCGCTTCCAGATCGTCGGCCCGGGCCAGCTCGAGCAACGCGGAGGCAAGCCCGTCATGACCCTCGTCGCCAGCCTCGGCGGCAACATGATCTTCGACTCCATGTGCGTCGAGGCCGACGGCACCTTGGTGGTTGCCGCCGTTTTGGCCGGGAAGATGCTGAGGATTGCGCCGAACGGTACCGTGATCGGCGAGATCGCCCTCCCGGACCGAGCCGTTACCAACGGAGCCTTCGGCGGCCCGGACCTGCGAACGCTCTTTGTCACGCTGAGCCAGACCGGCCGGATCGCGGCGGTTCCCTGGCCAGGCAAAGGCCTGAAGCTGCTCTACCGTTAGAAACGGAGAACCGGCTTCAGGCAGTGGCGGCGACGCCATCGGGTTGCGTGCCCGCCATGTCGGACCCCATCTTGATCGGCAAGGATCCCCGAGCTCGTCGGCCATGTCCCGACGCCGGTTGCAATCTCGCTCTGTGATGATCTCCACCGCGGCTAGCCCGACCGGGCGCTTATGCTCCGGTGTCTCGCATCACCAGTACGGGCTTGATGACTTTGCCAGACCTCATATCCGCGAGTGCCTCATCGATCCGTCGAAACGGGTAGCGCGTGATGAGCCGTTCAAAGGGGAAGACGCCACGCTGCTGCAGTTTGATGAGGCGTTCTATGTTGAGCCGAGGCGATCCATCACCCATGCGGACCGTCTTCAGCTTCTTGCCACCAAGCAGTCCGAGAACATCGAGAGACATGGCTCCGCCATGAACGCCGACGGAGATCATGGACCCGGAGGGACCTAGCGCCTCGAAGGCTTGCTTCACCATGTCGGGGCTCGACGTCGCTTCGAGCGCGAAATCCAGTCGTGGCACGAGATCTCTGACCGCCGCGCCGACCTCGCTCGTCATGGCCGAGTTGATCACGTGAGAGGCTCCTAGGCTTGCCGCCAACGCAAGACGATGCTGGAGCATGTCGATCGCAATGATCGGCCAGGCACCGGTCAGTCTGGCCGCCATGACCGCCGACAGACCCACGGCGCCTGCCCCGAAGACGGCCACAGAGTCCCCGGGAAGAGGGCGCATGATGTTGAGCACGGCCCCTGCTCCCGTTTGGATACCGCAACCAAGTGGGCCGGCCAAATGGAAGTCGAAGTTTTCCGGGATCGGGATCAGGCTCGTTGCATTGACCACAGCGTAAGTCGCGAAGGAAGATTGTCCGAAGAAATGTGTGTTGACGGGTTCTCCTCGAAGCCGAGCAGGTGTGGTTCCATCAATCCGCTTGAACGAGAAGTTCAAGCTGAACGTATGATCGCAGTAGAACGGCTGACCAGAAAGACACGACGCGCAGACCTGGCAGCTGGCCATGGACAATGCGACATGGTCGCCAGTCTTGACGTGTCGGACTCCCGAGCCGATGGCGCGAACCACGCCAGCCCCTTCATGACCACAAACCAAGGGATAGGGTAACGGCCGCTCCAGGTTGAGATAATGCAAGTCTGTGCCGCAGATGCCGCTCGCATGGATCTCGACCAGAGCTTCGTTCGGTCTGGCGGATTCCAGCTCCAGCTCCTCGAGCGACACCCCGTGCCCCTTTTCACGAAGCACCGCCATAAGCGCTTTTTGTGCCACTCCACACTTCCCCCTGCCCGGCATCCCAACACCCGGATCTGAGCATGGGATCAAAGCCGACACGCGTCGGATCGGCATGAATCTCGCCTGGCGGATACGGCCGTCCGACACGGACGTTCGTCGCCACGACCTGCTGCAGCAGAGGGTGCATGCGGGCCCGCAACAGGAGCAGGCGATCGCCTCGCCACTGGTCGCCTGGCGAGAAGCAGGCCGATCAAGCTGGAGCGCCGGCTCTGGTCAAGGCTCACTCTGAACCGCACCGGCCCAAGACCAGGAACAGCAGCATTGAGCCAGATCATCGACTCCGCGACCGCGGCCGATTCTCACGGGATCGCAGCCGGCGCGGCCGAAGCCTCCCTGAAGCGCACCATCGAGAGCGCCTACGCCGGCGCACCGACCGACCGGCGCGAATGGCTGCGGTCGCTCGACCTGCAGATGACGATCGACGGCCGCCCCGCGCCGGTCTCCAGGCGCCGCACCGTCGTCGATCCCTCCACCGAGGCCGCCCTAGTCGAGTACCCGGAGGCCAGCACCGCCGAGCTCGACCGCGCGGTAGCGGCGGCAAGAGCCGCAGCTCCGGGCTGGGCCGCGACCGACTGGGAGGATCGCCGCGCATCACTCGACCGTTTCGCGGACCTCGTGCATGCGCACGCTGCCGCCCTGTCCTGGGCGCTGGCTTGCGAGAGCGGGCGGCCGCTGCGGCGGGCCCTGTCGGAGGTCACCATAACCAGCGACTATCTCCGCATCATCGCGGGATGCCGGCTGCCAGACCGCAGCTACGATCGTCCGGGAATACGGACGACGCTCACGCACCGTCCGCTCGGCGTGGTCGGCGCCATCGCGCCCTGGAACGCGCCGGTGATCCTGGCCGCGGCCAAGATCGCCAACGCGCTGCTCGCCGGCAACACGTTGGTGCTGCGGCCCTCGCCCTTCACGCCGCTCTCGGCGCTGTATCTCGGCATGCTCGGACGCGAGGTGTTACCGCCCGGGGTGCTCAACGTGATCACCGGCGACGCCGCCGTGAGCGCCGCCCTGGTGGAGCATCCCGGCGTCGCCAAGATCTCGTTCACCGGCTCGACCGCCACCGGCAAGCGGATCGCGGCAGCCGCCGCGCCGAGGCTGAAGCGGCTTACCCTGGAGCTTGGCGGCAACGACGCGGCGGTGGTGCTGCCGGATGCCGATCTCCAGGCGGTCGCCGAGACCGTGTTCACGTCGTCGCTGGGCAATTGCGGCCATTTCTGCGCGGCGGTGAAACGGCTGTACGTCCACGACTCCGTCCACGACGCGCTGTGTGATGCCCTGATCGCGCGGTGCGAGGGCGCGAGGCTCGGCGATGGCTTTGATCCTGCGACGACGGTGGGCGCGATCCAGAACCGGCCGCAGTTCGACCGGATCTGGGCGTTGTTCGACGATGCGGTCGCCGCGGGAGCCCACGTCCTCACCGGCGGGACGCGTCACGCCGGACCCGGCCTGTTCATCCCGCCTACCCTGGTCGGCGGCCTCGTCCATGGCGTCCGGCTGGTTGACGAGGAGCAGTTCGGGCCGGTGCTGCCGATCATCCGCTTCCACGACGTGGACGATGCGCTGCGTCTCGCCAACGATAGCGAGTATGGCCTGGGCGGCTCGATCTGGACCGCAAACCTCGATGTCGGCGTGGCACTGGCTCGCCGTCTCGAGGTCGGAACGGCATGGATCAACCAGCATGGCGGCTTCAGCGCGGCATTGCCGATGCCGTTCGCGAAGCAGTCCGGCATCGGCATCGACTATGCAGAGTACGGGCTCGCCGAGCATTCCCAGCGCGTGCTGGTCAATGCGCGACTCCTTGCCTGAAGTCTTCTCACCTCGCAGAACGGACACGCACGCCGAAGTCTCCCGGCTGGCGCATCATGTCATCAGCGCCCGACTGGTTGGTAACGTCGTGGCGGAAGCCGGTGGCGAGGTCGGACTGGTCGACCGCGACCTGCTTCTGGTCGTGGATGTGGCGCAGCCCTGGGACGTCAGCCGCGCATGAGGCGGAGCTGCTGCGTTGCGGCTCGGCATCTGCTTGCGTGGCGGATAAACGCGAATGCCAACGTTGCACGGCACGAGCACGGGGCTACAACGGTTCGAGGAGGAGCCCGCGAATGACCACGCCGGATCCTGTGACCCTCGCCATCCTGGCCGGACGACTGACCCAGATTGCCGATGAAATGGATGCGACGCTGTTTCGCGCCGCCTTCAACCCGATCATCGCCGAGGCGCGAGACGCCTGCCATGGCCTTTACCACGCCACCACCGGCGACACGCTGGTGCAGGGCTCGGCCGGCTTGCCAATTTTTGTTGGCGCGATGTCGTTTGCTGTGCGCGCGGTGATCGAGAAGGTCGCGCGCGACGGCGATCTCGCACCCGGCGACACGTTCCTATTCAACGACCCCGACGCCGGCGGCACGCATCTGAACGACATGCGCTTGGTGCGCCCGGTTTTCCGCGGAAAACGATTGTTCTGCTGGATTGCGTCGGTGGGGCACTGGCTCGATCTCGGCGGCAACGTGCCGGGCGGCTACAATCCGAGCGCCACCGAGCAGTTCCAGGAAGCCATTCGTATCCCGCCCGTCAGGCTGGTCGCGGGCGGCGTGCTCAGAACCGACATCATCGACATCCTGGCTGCTAATTCGCGGGTGCCCGCTTCGAACCGTGGCGATCTCGAGGGGCAGCTCGGCGCGCTGGCGCTAGGAGAAAGGCGCTTAGCGGCGCTGCTCGACGAGTACGGTGAGGCGTTGGTCGCCGTTGCGCTGGAAAGCTTTGCCGACCGCGCCGAGGCGCTGATGCGCGTCGCCATCGCCGCCATCCCGGACGGCTCCTACGAGTTCTCCGACGTGCTCGACAATGACGGCATCACCGCGGCCCCGATCACGATCGCGCTCAAGCTCACCATCGCCGGAGACGCAATGGTGCTGGACTTCTCCCGCTCCTCGCCGCCGGTCGCGGGCCCGCTGAACATCTCCCATGCCACCGCGGTCGCCGCCTGCTACGTCGTGCTCAAGCACGTGTTCACGACCATTCCCGCCAATGCCGGCTGCCTGCGGCCGATCCGCTTCTTGCTGCCCGAGACCACGCTGCTGGCCGCCCGCGCGCCGCGGCCGGTTGCCGGCTACACCGAGACGATCCTGCGGCTGATCGGCGTGGTGCTCGGCGCACTCGCCGAGGCCGACCCGGCACGCGCGACGGCGGCGCCGTTCGGCACCATCAACGCGCTGTCGATCGCCGGATACCGGCTCGACGGCACCCGTTGGGTGATGTTCTCCTTTTTCGGCGGCGGCCTCGGCGGCCATCCAGAGGGCGACGGGCTTGCGCACGCCAACAACCCGATCTCGACCGCGACGATCCCGCCGATCGAGATCATCGAGGCGGCCTATCCGGTGCTGTTCACCGAGTGGGCGCTGCGTCCAGACTCGGGCGGCGACGGGCGCCACCGCGGCGGGCTCGGCGCGATCTACGAGATCGAGACGCTGGCCGATGCCGAGGTGTCGCTGCTTGGCGAGCGTGGCACCGTAGGGCCGTTCGGTGTGCTGGGCGGTGCCAGCGGCGCGCTCAACCGCTTCTCCTGGGTGGACGACGATGGCGTGCACACGCCGCCGCTGGTCTCCAAGGTGACGGGCGTGGCGCTGCGGGCCGGCCACAGGCTCCGCCTGGAGACGCCGGGCGGTGGAGGCTGGGGGCCGCCTGCCGAGCGCGCCGAGACGGCGCGTGCCCGCGACGCGCGGTTGGGATACGTGTCGTGTCCGGAGCCTGGGACATGATCGTAGGCGTCGACGTGGGTGGCACCTTTACCGACCTGTTCCTGCTCGAGGACGAGGGCTTCCGCACTGCCAAGGTGCCGTCGAACCGCGGTGACGAGGCGGTGGGCTTCATGGCCGGGCTCCGCCGCTTCGGCGACGTGCGCGGGCTCGGCTCGATCGTGCACGGCACCACGGTCGGCACCAACGCACTGCTCGAGCGCCGGGGCGGGCGCGTCGGGCTGATCACCACGCGAGGGTTCCGTGACGTGCTCGAGATGCGTAGGCGCGACCGGCCGCAGACTTGGGGCCTGTGGGGCGGCTTCACGCCGGTGATCGACCGCGACATGCGCCTTGAGGTCGACGAGCGCACACAGGCAGACGGCACCATCCGCACCCCGCTCAACATCGCGCAGTTCCAGGCGGCGGTGGCGGACCTGCTCGCGCGTGGCGCCGAGGCGCTCGCGATCATGTTCATCAACGCCTATGCGAACCCCGCCAACGAGCGCGCCGCCGCCGGACTCGCCCGCGCGCTTTGGCCGAACCCCAACGTCACCCACTCCGCGGAAATCCTGCCCGAGATCCGCGAGTTCGAGCGCTGCTCGACGGCGGCACTCAATGCCTACCTGCAGCCACCGGTCGCGAGCTATCTCAGCAAGCTCGAGCACGCTTTGGACAAGGACGGCTTTTCCGGCCAGTTGCATATCGTGCAGTCGAGCGGCGGCGTGATGTCGACGCCGCTCGCTCGTCGGGTGCCGGTTCGCACCGCGCTGTCGGGGCCGGCGGCGGGCGTGATCGCGGCCTCGGCAATCGCGGCTGCGGCCGGCTACGCCGACGTGATCACCGGCGACCTCGGCGGCACCTCCTTTGACGTGGCTCTCGTGGTGGGCGGCCGGGCCTCGCTCGCCGCCCAGGCGACGGTTGATTTCGGCCTGGTGATCCGCACCCCGATGGTTGAGATCACGACGATCGGCGCGGGCGGCGGTTCGATCGCCTCGGTCGATGCCGGCGGCCTGCTCCAGGTGGGGCCGGAATCAGCCGGGTCGCGGCCCGGCCCGGTGTGCTACGGAAGCGGCGGTACGCGCCCGACGCTGACAGACGCCAACGCGGTGCTCGGGCGCATCAACGCAGCAGTGCCGATCGGCGGCGTGCTCAAGCAGCTCGACGTCGCGGCGGCGCGCGCAGCGATCGCCACGCAGATCGGCGAGAAGCTCGGCATGGGGACCGAGGCTGCGGCCGACGCGATCGTGCGCGTGGCCAACGCACGTATGGCAGGCGCGATCCGCCTGGTGTCGATCGAGCGCGGCCACGACCCGGCGCGCTTCGCGGCGGTGCCATTTGGCGGCGGCGGCGCGCTGCATGCGGGCGCGCTCCTGCGCGAGGTCGGTTTGCGTGCAGCCCTGGTGCCGCGCTTTCCCGGCGTCACCTCCGCACTCGGCTGCATAATCGCCGACATCCGCCAGGACGTGGTGCAAACCGTGAACCTGCCGCTGGCCGGCATCGACGCGGCCGCGCTCGGCCGCCGGATGCTGGCAGAAGCCGCGCGGGTGGTCGAGGCGGTTGAGGCGAGCGGCCTGCCGATGGAACGGATCGACACCGTATTCGGGGCGGACATGCAGTATGTCGGTCAGAGCCACACGGTGGCGGTGCCGTTGGAGCTCATGCCGGGAGAAGCGTGCACCGGCGTGACCGAGGTCGGGCTGCGCGCTGCCTTCGACCGCGCTTATGAAAGCGCCTTTGGCCGCACCATGCCCGACCTCGCGGTGCGGCTCGTGAACCTGCGCATCGGTGCGATCGGCCGCAGGCCGCGCTTCGACCTGCGGCGCCTGGCGCCGGAGGCGACCGAACTCGCTGCGCCGGCCTGCCGCGACGTGTGGTTTGACGGCTGCTGGCGACCGACCGCGATCCATCAGCGCCTGGCCTTGCCTGTCGGCACAGTCATCAGCGGGCCGGCGATCCTGGAGCAGCCGGACGCGACCACCCTGGTCGACCCGGGAATGACGGCGCGGGTCGACGATTGGGGAAACGTGATCATCGAGGCCTGCGGATGAGGCAGCACGACTTGGCCTCGACCGCGCTTCTCCTGGTCGACCTGCAGAACGACTTCCTGCATCCCGGTGGCGCCTACGGACGCGCGGGACAGGGCTGCGCCGCGATCGCCGCCCTGCCAGAGCGACTCGCCCCGCTCGCAGCCCGCATCCGCGCCGGTGGCGGCCTGGTGGGGGCGACGCTGTTCACGCTGGTGCCGGGGCGCGGCGGCGAGCCGATGATCTCGCCACATCTGCAGCGTTTGCGCCCGTTCCTGCGGCGCGGCGATTTCGCACCCGGGTCCTGGGGGCAAGAGCTGGTCGGCATATTGGCACCGGCCGATTTCACGGTGGAGAAGATCAGCTACTCAGCATTCCACATGACGCGGCTCGACTGGGTGCTGCGGCGGGGGGGCGGGGGGGG
>CAXUNX010000013.1:22548-34365 GCA_964252545.1 uncultured Acetobacteraceae bacterium
TGCGGCGTCTCGGCGTCGCCCGGCTGCTGATCGGCGGCATCGTCACGAACGCCGGCGTCGCCTCGACCGCGCGGGACGCTCAGGTGCATGACTACGACGTCACCCTGCTCGCCGACGGAAGTGCTGCCTTCTCCGAGGCTACCCACCAAGCCGCGATCGAGGGTCTGCGCGGCGTGGCCGCGATCACGACGGTTGCGGAGGCGCTGGCTTGAGCATCGTGCTGCCTTGTGCCGACCCGTTCGCGGTCGAGGTACCGATCGCCGTCATCGGCGCGGGGGCGGCGGGACTGATCGCGGCACTGGCCGCTGATGCGGCGGGTGCCACCCCGCTGATCGTCGAGCGCGACGCGGTCCCGTCGGGCTCGACGGCACTCTCGGCCGGGCTGGTACCGGCGGCCGGCACGCGCTGGCAGGCCGCAGCCGGCATCGCTGACACGCCGGCCCAGTTCGCCGCCGACATCATGCAGAAGGCGCACGGCGAGCCCGACCGTGCGATTGTTGACCTGGTGGCCGAGCGTGCGGGGCGCGTCCTCGAGTGGCTGGCCGACGCGCACGGCCTCGATTTCTCCGTGATATCGGATTTTCGCTACCCGGGTCATAGCGCATACCGCATGCACGGGCTCGCCTCACGCGCCGGTCGCGAGCTCATCGACGCGCTGCGCAGCGCCGTCGAGCGCCGCGGCATCGACCTGCTCTGCGACGCGCACGTAACCGCCCTGTTCGCGGCGGGCGCGGAGGTGCAGGGCCTCGAGATCACCAGGCCGGATGGGAGCACCGAGCGGATTGGATGCCGCGCGCTGGTGCTCGCCTGCAACGGCTATGGCAGCAACAAGGCGCTGGTGGCGCGCCATATCCCGAGCCTCGCGGACGCACTCTATTTCGGCCATCCCGGGAACCAAGGCGACGCATTGCTGTGGGGGGAGGCGTTGGGCGGGACCACGCGTCACCTGTCGGGCCACCAGGGACACGGCTCGGTCGCCCATCCCGTCGGCATCCTGATCACCTGGGCGACGATCACCGAAGGCGGTGTGCAGGTAAACCGCGAAGGGCAGCGGTTCAGTAACGAGATGAGAGGCTACTCCGAGCAGGCCGCGCACGTGCTTGCACAGCCGGGAGGGATTGCTTGGACAGTGTTCGACGGGCGGATTGCGGCGATCGCGCGTCAGTTCGAGGATTTCCGCGAGGCCGAGCGATCCGGCGCGGTCATCGCCGCACCGGATCCGGCCACTCTCGCCGAGGCGATGCATGTCGCGCCCGATGCGCTGACAGCGACGCTTGCTGAAGTCGAGCGGATGAAGGCAGGGCGGGCGGCGGACGCTTTCGGCCGCGACTTTGCTGGTAGCCCAGGGCTGAGTACACCGCTGCACGCCGTACGCGTCACCGGCGCGCTGTTCCACACTCAGGGGGGCTTGGTAATCAACAGCGGCGCACGCGTGCTCGACAGTGCTGGGCGGGCGCTGCCTAACCTGTTCGCCGCGGGCGGCGCCGCCTGCGGCGTCTCGGGCACAACAGCGGCGGGTTATCTTTCCGGCAACGGGCTGCTGGCGGCGGTGACCCTGGGCGAGATCGCTGGGCGCACGGCGGCGCAGCTGGTCACCCGGCAGGAGGCGCGCACCTCGTGAGGGATCATGGACGTAGATCAGGGGCGGCTTGCGTGGCCGTCCCGGTTTGCTGCGATGCCGCGCGGAAGCCGAGCGGCAATCCTGCTTGCGACAGGAAACCGTGCAGCTCCTGGCCGACGAGCGCCTCGGTAAGGATCGACCGTACGGCGACCAGTCGATCGAGATCGATACCGGTCCGCCTGCCCATTGCCTCGAGCATGAAAACAAGATCCTCGGTGACGATGTTGCCCGAAGCGCCAGGCGCAAACGGGCAGCCTCCGAGGCCGCCGAGGGACGCGTCAAAGGTGGTGATCCCCGCATCCATTGCCGCCAGCACGTTGGCCAGGCCCAGTCCGCGGGTGTTGTGCAGATGGATGCCGCGCAGCGCCGCATCGCCGACCACGCCGCGCACCAGGGCGACGAGGCGGCGTACGGCGGCGGGATCGGCATAGCCGGTGGTGTCGGACAGGCCGACCTCGTCGCAGCCGGCTGCCATCAGCGCTTCCGCGAGCCGGGCGATCTGCGCGTCAGGGATCGGACCTTCGAGCGTGCAACCGAAGGCGGTTGAGAGGCTTCCCTCAAAATGTGGCCGCGCATCAGACGGGCAAGCAGCGAGCAAGCTGGCGATGCGGCCCGCCTCCTCGATCACTTGCGCATGCGTCCGCCGCAGGTTGGCGAGGCTGTGCGTCTCTGACACCGACAGCGGCAGAGTGATCTTGTGCACGCCGGCCGCGATCGCTGCCGCCGCACCGTGCGCGTTCGGCACGAGTACCGCGACTACGAGGCCAGGAATGGTACGAGCATGGGCAACCAGCTCAGTGGTGTCGGCGAGCTGGGGCAGCAGTTTGGGAGAAACGAAGCTGCCAACCTCGATCTCGGTGACGCCGGCAGCCGCCTCGGCTTCAATCCAGCGCTTCTTAGCGGCGAGCGGCATGACGGGCGTAATGCTCTGCAAGCCGTCGCGCGGGCCGACTTCGCTGACAAGCACGTCAATCACGCTCGACTTCCCAACGATTACTGCCTTATGAATAAGATAAACCGACACTTTCTGTCGAGCCACAAAAAGGATCTGCAAGCGGATGGATAACCGGGAACTGCCACTCTGCGGCATCCGGATTATCGAGTTCAGCCACATGGTCATGGGTCCGTCAATCGGCGTTATACTCGCCGATCTCGGCGCAGACGTGATCAAGGTCGAGCCGATAGGCGGTGACAGCACTCGCCGCCTGAAGGGATCGGGAGCCGGATATTTCCCGATGTTTAATCGTAACAAACGTTCAATCTGCCTTGATTTGAAGTCAGCGCCCGGCCTCGCTGCCGCACGGCGCTTGTGTGACACGGCCGATGTCGTGATTGAGAATTTCCGCCCTGGCACGCTCGACCGGCTCGGCCTCGGCCACGCGGCGCTCACGCGAACCAACCCGCGCATCATTCACTGCAGCGCCAAGGGCTTTCTTACCGGCCCCTACGAGAACCGCACGGCACTGGATGAGGTCACGCAGATGATGGGCGGCCTCGCCTACATGACCGGACCGCCGGGCCAGCCGCTACGTGCGGGCGCTTCGGTGATCGACATCGCCGGCGGCATGTTCGGCGTGATCGGCATCCTCGCCGCTCTCGAACGTCGCCATCGCACCGGCACCGGCGGCGAGGTGAAATGCGCGCTCTACGAGACCACCGCATTCCTGGTCGGCCAGCACATGGCGCAGATGGCCGTGACGGGCGAGGCGGCACAGCCGATGCCGGCGCGGATCTCGGCCTGGGCGGTTTACGATGTTTTCGAAACCGCCCGTCACAGCGAGCAAGTATTCGTGGGTGTGGTGAGCGACTCGCAGTGGGTCGCATTTTGCAAGGCATTTGGATTGGAGGCGTTCGGCTCCGATCCGGCCTACGCCGAGAACAACCTGCGAGTGCGAGCGCGCGAGGTGCTACTGCCGCCGATCCGCGCCATCTTCGGCGCGATGACGCGCGAGGAGCTCACTCTGAAGCTGGAGCAGATCGGTCTGCCGTTCGCACCCATAAACAGGCCGGAAGATCTCTTCAACGACCCGCATCTGCAGGCGGGCGGCCTGCTCGAGGTGACGATACCAGGGGGCGATGGCACGAAGCTGCCCGCATTGCCGATCGAGATCGACGGCGCCCGCATGAAGCTCCGCTATGACATTCCACTTCAGGGAGCGGACGTGGACAGCATCCTGCGCGAGATCGGCTACAGGGAAGGCGAGGGCGTACTCGCAGCCGGGCTGACCGTCGGCGGAGACATTGAGGCTCCGCCTGCGGCGGTCGTCCGCTCGGGCGGAACCCGCCTCGACGACTCGCAGTGTTAAGCTAATCGACATGGGCAAGACTATTTTCGACAAGATCTGGGACCGCCACCTTGTCGCCGATCTCGGCGGGGGCACGGGACTTATCGCGATTGATCGCATCCTGCTGCACGAGCGCACGGGCGGCGTGGCGCTGGAAAGCCTGCGGGCGGCCGGCCGTCCGGTGCTCGCCCCGCGCCAAGTGTTCGCGACCATGGACCACATTGTCGACACCCGTCCTGGGCGCACCGACGACACGCCGATGCCGACAGGACGAGATTTCATCACGACGACGCGCCGCGCCGCGCGCGAGGCCGGCATAACGCTTTTTGATCTCGGCGATCGGCGCCAAGGAATCGTACACGTCGTCTCTCCTGAGCAGGGAATCGTGCTGCCTGGACTGACGCTGGTCTGCCCGGACAGCCATACCTCCAGCCAAGGCGCGTTGGGTGCGCTCGCCTGGGGGATCGGATCGAGTGAGGCCGAGCACGCGCTTGCCACCATGACGTTGCGGGTGTGTCGGCCCAAGACGATGCGGGTGACGGTAACGGGCAGACTCAGGACCGGTGTCACCGCCAAGGACTTGGCCCTCTACATCCTCGCCCGCTTCGGCTCGGCCGGTGCCAAGGGACATGCGGTCGAGTATGCGGGCGAGCCAGTGCGCGCACTCGACGTTGAGGGGCGGCTGACGCTGTGTAATCTCGCGACCGAGTTCTCCGCCTTTTCGGCAATCATTGCTCCCGATGAGGTGGTGTTCCGCCACCTTGAGGGCCGTCCCTTTGCCCCCGCAGGCGCCCTTTGGGATGCGGCGCTGACTGACTGGCGCGCGCTCGCGTCGGATGCGGATGCAGTCTTTGACACTGAGCTTCGCATTGATGCCGCAGAGGTGGGGCCGATGGTGACATGGGGGACCAGCCCGGATCAGGCGATGCCGATCGGTAGCCGCGTGCCTCACCTTGCCGAGACTGGTGGATGCAATACGCCGGCTGCGCATGCGAGAGCCCTCGACTACATGGGGCTTCGCGCGGGCCAGGCGCTTGCAGATGCTCGGATTGACGCAGCCTTCATCGGGTCGTGCACAAATGCGCGCCTATCGGATCTGCGCCGCGCCGCCGCCGTCCTGAAGGGGCGGCGAGTAGCACCCGGAGTACGCGCGATCTGCGTGCCGGGTTCGGGGCTGGTCAAGGCGCAGGCGGAAGCCGAAGGCATCGACCGGATTTTTCTCGAGGCGGGCTTCGAGTGGCGTGAACCCGGCTGCTCGATGTGCTTCTTCGCCGGCGGCGAGAGTTTTGGGCCTGCGGAGCGAGTCATCACCTCCACCAATCGGAACTTCGAGAGCCGACAGGGTCCGTGCACCCGTTCGCATCTTGCCTCACCCGAGACGGTCGCGGCGTCCGCCATCGCGGGGCGCATCAGTGCCGCGGACGATCCCGGGTCGTCCGCATGAGGCCGTTCACGACGCTGACCTCGCTCGCGGTCCCGCTGATCCGCCAGAACATCGACACTGACGCGATCATCCCGTCGCGCGAGATGAAGGGCGTCGGCAAATCGGGTCTTGCCGACGGCTTGTTCGCCGGCTGGCGCTACATCGCGGTCGACAGCCGCGTTCAGCGGGAAGATTTCATACTCAATGATCCCGCCTATGCTGATGCTGGCATCCTGCTGGCGGGAGGCAATTTCGGCTGCGGGTCGTCGCGCGAGCACGCGGCCTGGGCGCTTGCCGAATACGGCTTCCGCGTCATCATCGCAGCCAGCTTCAATGTGATCTTTCGTGGCAACTGCGTGCGCAACGGGATCGTGCCGATCGAGGCGGATGCGCACAGGCTGGTCTCGGCGATGCCGCTCACGGTGGATCTCGCTGCGCAGACCGTGACTACAGCGGAGGGACATGTGACGCAGTTCGCGATCGACGAGGAGAGCAAGGCGATGCTGCTCGGTGGCCTCGACGAGATCGAGCTGACGCTGCAACATCGCGAGCGCATCGCTGCGTTCCGTACTCAGGCAGCAAAGGCACGCCCTTGGACGGTCCTCTGATCACAATCCGGCCTGGCGTCGCGCTGGCACCTGCCGAGCCTGCGGGCGGCAGTTCAACGAACCCAGCGTCGGCGTGCTGAACCGGACCTGCCTGCCCGGCGGCGTCATCGCTTCGTGGTGTTCTGCCGGCTGCGCTGCCGGCTGACCCAGCGCGACCGGAGCGAAATGCTGGCACTGCACGGCATCGATCGGGCGATCGACCGAGACGCCGACCTGGTCGACGCCATGCTCAGCCCGCACCGCGACATGGAGCCAGCCAAGACGTTCTTCCATGCAGCACGAGCGACCATGGGCTTCCGGCGCCGAGTGGGTGACGATGGACGGGCATGGTTCCTACCCGAGGGCGATCCGCAGCGTGCAGGGCAAGACCGTTCGGCACCGGACCAGCGCCTACTTGAACAACCGGATCGAGCAGGATCATCGCGGCGTCAAGAACAGGATCCGTTCGCCCCCGCCGCCGTCACAACCAGGTCGTCTGCGCCTCCTCCCGCCGTGTCCGCTTCGCAAGAGGCGTCCGACGTGCACTCGGCATCATGCAGAATGCGTGACTTGCCGCGGCCTGCGCCAGCGCGCCGAACTGTTACGGCTCTGGATCGGTGACGCTCAGACGCAAACTCCGCAGAGCTAGTCGGGGCAAGTCGCCACCGCGCATAAAGGTTACGGTTCCAGCATCGGAAAACGTGCCGCTGTCCGACATCATCACAGCCGCGCAGAACAGCGACGGAGCCCGGCACAAGGTTTCGTCTACTACGATACCGGCGGCGAGTGCGCGCACGGAGATGACAGCCCGCTGATCGACTGGGCGCCCGAAACCATCGGCCTGAATTTCGACGGCAGCAACCATGGGGGGAGTCTCTCTGCCTGGTCGGTCAGGCCGACCAATCCCGCGGTGTTCAATCAATGCAACAATTATCCCTGCTGGGGAAACACGCCGTTCGCGACCAGGCAGACCAACGGCCTGACAACCGAGTCCGGCGCAGATGCCACGGTGCGCGCGCAGTTCGTGGCGAACGGTACTCTCGATAACAGCAACGATACCGTTCAGCCCCGACCGACCGGTTTCCGGTTTTCGCCTTGAGCAACGCGTTTGGCAACGTCGGCATAACACCCACCGCACCCTTCACGCTCCTACCCGGGCACATGCGCGATCCCGCGATCAACTTCCTCGAGAAGCGCCAATAATCGCTTTGGAAGCATTACCGGACTTAACCTGATCCAGAACCTGATCGACGAAATCTACAACTTCGCGAACACCGCCGCTGCCGCTGCACCGTTCCCTAACTGGTACGATCCGACCGACTCGGTTTCCGAAGGGTTCAGGGATCGGCCCAACATGGGCGGCGCATTCGCTCCGCTGAGCCTGACGCTGGCTTCCGGAAGGAGAACCCTGCCGACGCAGTCGGCCGAAACGCCACACGCACCGTTGCCGGTGAACGGTGCCCTTCTTTTGAGCCGCGCACACGGCACCGTGCAGGGCGTGCGCCACAACGATGCCGTGACCCCCGCCCGCGCGCTGGGACGGGTGCCGGCACGGTTCGCGCGCGTTATCCTGCGTGTGGCGTCACGGGGTGATCGGTCGCTTCCCGCCGATCACGCAACGCTCGTGAGCACGCGGTAAATGGCGCGCGTGAGGCAGGACAGCGCGTCCGGTGCGATGGTGAAGGCCGGCGTCAGATACACGATGTCCCGGAACGGCCGCACCCAGACGCCCTGGTCGGCGAGGTGCTCCCGCAGCCGGTCGAGGTCGGGCGGATCCGCGAGCTGCACCACGCCGATCGCGCCGCGCACACGCACGTCGCATACGCCAGGCAGGGCGCGGCACGGCTCCAGCTCCGCTCGCAGCTGCGCCTCGATTGCGGCGACCTGAGCCAGCCTGTCTTCCCGCTCGAACAGGTCGAGCGAGGCGTTGGCTGCGGCGCAGGCTAGCGGATTGGCCATGAAGGTCGGGCCGTGCATCAGCGCGTGCAGCGGCTCGTCGGACCAGAACGCCTCGAACACGTGCCGCCGCGCCACGGTCGCGGCCAGTCCCATCGTGCCGCCGGTCAGCGCCTTGGACAGGGCGATGATGTCGGGCACGATGCCGGCCTGCTCGCAGGCGAACATGGTGCCGGTGCGTCCGAAGCCGGTGAACACCTCGTCGAGGATCAGCAGCAGGCCATGCCGGTCGGCGCTTTCGCGCAGATGCCGGAGCACCGCGACGTCGTGGAAGCGCATGCCCCCCGCACCCTGCACCAGCGGCTCCACCAGGATCGCGGCGATCTCGCCCGCGTGCCGGGCGAGGAAGCCGTCGAACGCTTCGCGCGACGCGGCGTCGGCGGGGAGTGCGACCACATGGTGCTGCGGCAATATGCCGGCGAACAGGCTGTGCATGCCCTCCTCGGGATCGCACACCGACATGGTGGCGAGCGTGTCGCCGTGATAGCCGCCGGTGAAGGCGAGCAGCCTGTGGCGGTCGCGCACGCCGCGATTGAGCCAGTACTGCAACGCCATCTTGATCGCCACTTCGACCGCGACCGAGCCGGAATCGCTGAAGAACACCCGCTCGAGGTCGCCCGGCAGCCAGGCCGCGAGCCGGGCGGCAAGGCTTGCGGCCGGCTCGTGGATCAGTCCGCCGAACATGACATGCGGCATGGCGGCGAGCTGCCTGGCGACCGCGGCTGCGATATGCGGGTGGTTGTAGCCGTGACAGGCCGTCCACCACGACGCGATGCCGTCGATCAGCACGCGCCCGTCAGCCAGGGTGATGGCGCTGCCCTCGGTGCGCACCGCACGAAGCGGCGCGGGCGCGGTCTTCATCTGGCTGTAGGGCAGCCAAAGATGCCCGCTCATCCCGCCCAGCCCCGCTGTCCGGCCGCGGCAGCCCGCAATCAGGCGTTGCCGATACGCAGCAGCCAGAGATGGGCCAGGTCGGCCGACCCGTCGGTGCCGTTCACCGCCTGCAGGGTGCGCACCGCACTGGCCTTGTCGCCCGCGGCCAGGTAGGCGAGACCCAGATGCAGGGTCGCATCTCCGGTCACCCCGCCCTTGGCGATGCCGTCGCGCATCAAGGCGAGACCCTGCTGGGTCTGGCCGAGATCAACCGCGCTATAACCAGCCGCGACCATGGCCTGGCCGTCGTTCTGGGAACGGGCGGCCGCCTCGTCGGCCGCAAGGCTCGCCTTTTTGGCTGCGATGGTTTGCTCCACCAGCGCCTTGAGCCTTGCCTCGCGCGCGGCCTGCGGATCGCGGCCGAGTGCGCCGCTGGCATAGCCCCGGTTCATGACGTCCAGCGCCTGCACCGGCAGGCCGACCTGCACGGCCATCTCGGTCATGTCCATGAAGTCGCTGGTGCTGGTCAGCAGGCCCACCTGGAGGCGGAGCCGGTCGATATCGTATTGCAGCCGGTCGGGAACGTTGGGGTTGGCGCGCAGCCCGTGCATCAACTGCGCCCAATAGTCGGGCTTCGGGTAGTAGGTGACCAGCTGAACCATGGTGTGGCTGAGGCCGGCCTGGTCGTTGCTCTGGATCTGGCAGCTCGCCAGCAACTGCAGCTGCTGCTCGGGCGGCACCTGGTGCGCCTTGATCTCGGCCTGGATCTGCGCCGATTGCTCGGCGGCGGCGTGGGCGTAATCCTTCAGCAGATAATAGCACTGGATCTTGAGCTGCTGCAGCGTGGCCGGATTGCCGCCCGCCTTTTCATAGCGCCCAATCGCCGCGATGGTGCCGGCATAGTCGCGCAACTGGTAGGTGGAGGAGGCTTCGGCCATCAGCAGCCGCTGTTGTTCGGCTGAGGGAACCTTGCCGGTGCGAAGCAGAACCTCGTCGGCGGCGATCGCCGTCTTGTAGTCGCCCGATTGCTGCGCCACCGAGGCGCGCAGCTCGTCGATCACGAAGCTCTCGTGCGGGGTCTTATCGCGCGCATGGTCGGCGAGGTCGATCTGGGCCATCGCCTCGGGGAATTTATGCTCGCGGGCATCCGCCTCCGCCTGCTCCAGCTGCTTGCCGACCGACGGGCGCACCATGTCGGGCGATGTCGGCGGAGCGCTGGACGGCTCCGCCTCGTGGTGCGCCTCATGGTGCGTTCTGGGTCTGGCATGGGCCGAGCCGGGCGGCAGAAGCAGGCTGGGAACCAACAGGCCCGGCAGCACCGTACCGGCCAACAGCCCGGCCAACGGCAGGCGCTTGTGGATCATCATCAGTTTCCCGCGAACTGCTCTTGCCCGACCAGGCCGAGCTTGGTCATGCCGAGCCGCTGCGCATCGGCCATCACGTGCGCGACATAGCGGTATGGCGCCAAACGATTGGGCCGGAGATGGATCTCCGGCTGATCGGGCATCGCCGCCGCGTTGAGGAAGCGGGCCTGCAACTGCTGCTCGTTCGGCACCGGATCGCCGTTCCAGGAGATGGTGCCGTCGAAATCGACATCGATGGTCACCACCTGCGGCGGTGTCGGCGGGGGAGGCGGATTGCCTTGCGGCAGGTCCAGCTTCACCGCGTGGGTCTGGATCGGGATGGTGATGATCAGCATGATCAGCAGCACCAGCATGACGTCGATCAGCGGCGTGGTGTTGATGTCGACAACAACATCCGGATCGCCGTCGGCGCCTTCGGACGATCCCACATTCATGGCCATGACGGCGCTATCCCTCTCGACTCGTCAGCCGCCGTGCGGCGGCGGCTCGGTGATGAAGCCCACCTTGAAGATGCCGGCGCGCTGGCAGTCGGTCACCACGCGGCCGACGAACTCGTAGCGCGACCGCGCGTCGCCGCGGATATGCACCTCCGGCTGCGGCTTGATCACCGCGAAGTTCTTCAGGTGGTTCAGCAGGTCGGTGTTGTCCTTCATCAGAACCGCGTTCCAGAAGATGTTGCCGTTCTCGGTCACCGCGATAATGACGTTCTCGGGCTTGGTCTGGGTCGGCTGGTTGGTGTCCTTGGGCAGTTGCACCTTGATGGTGTGGGTGACAACAGGAATGGTGATCAGGAAGATGATCAACAAAACCAGCATGACGTCGACGAGCGGAGTGGTGTTGATCGCCGACACCACCTCGTCCTCGTCCCCCTCGGCGGGGCCGACATTCATCGCCATGGATCAGGCGACCCGGGTCACGCCGGCGGTGGTGGTCATCGGGGTCGCCGGCACCGCGGTGCCCGGCGCGCCGATCCGCGTGCCGCCAACCAGCACGGAGTGCAGGTCGGAGGCGAAATAGCGCACCCGCTCCATTGACGCCTTGTTGCGCCGAACCAGCCAGTTGTAACCGAGCACGGCGGGAACCGCGGTGGCGAGGCCGATGGCGGTCATGATCAGCGCTTCGCCGACCGGCCCCGCCACCTTGTCGATCGAGGCCTGGCCTGCGATGCCGATGGCGGTGAGCGCGTGATAGATGCCCCAGACGGTGCCGAACAGACCCACGAACGGCGCGGTCGATCCCACCGTCGCCAGGAAGGCGAGGCCGCCTTGCAGCCGCGACTGGATCGTCTCGGTGGCGCGCTGGATCGACATGGTGACCCAGGTGGTCAGGTCGATGGAATCCGTCAGAGCCCCTTCATGATGCTCGGTCGCGGCGATGCCGCTGTCGGCGATGTAGCGGAACGGCGAGCTGGTCTTCAGCGTTGCGGCGCCGTCCTGAACCGTGGGCTTGTTCCAGAACGACCTGCCGGCGGTCTTGGCCGAGCTCAGCAGGCGCGCCTGCTCGATGTACTTGGTGATCATGATGTACCAGGTTCCCAGCGACATGATCACCAGGATGACCAGAACGCCTCGGGCGATGAAGTCGCCGCCGTTCCAGAGGGCATCAAGACCATAAGGGTTGCTCACCGCGGCGGTCTGCGGCGCCGGCGGCGTGGGTGCGTTGGCAGGCGTGCTCGGCGAGGCGGCGGTGGAGCCCGTCGCCGCCGGTG
>CAXUNX010000014.1:0-11140 GCA_964252545.1 uncultured Acetobacteraceae bacterium
TCTGGGCCGGCTTCATGATCGAGTGCGGCGGCGTCCGGCTGTTGTTCGCGGGCGACAGCGGCGACGGAGCGCACTGGCGACGGATCCGCGACCGGCTCGGCGCGCCCGACCTCGCCCTGCTGCCGATCGGCGCCTATGCGCCACGCAGCCTGATGCGCCGCGTGCATATGGACCCGGCCGAGGCGGTGCGGGCGCACCAGACGCTGCAGGCACGATGGTCGATCGGAATGCATTTCGGCACGTTCCAGCTCACCGACGAGCCGATCGACGAGCCGGAACGGCGGCTCGGCGTCGAGCGGCGCCGGCACGGGGTCGAGGATGACGCCTTTGTCACGCTCCGGTTCGGCGAGTGCCGCCTGTTCCGAGTCGGTTCCGATGCGGAACTACACGGCTCCGGCTGGGTTGAGGGCGCGTCATGAGCACAGGAGCCTAACACGATGGCAGCTTCGCTGAAGAACCGCGTACGCGAAGGTCTTCCGTTTCCGATCGGCGCCCATTGGGATGGCAAAGGCGTCAACTTCGCGCTGTTCTCGGCCAATGCGACCAAGGTCGAAGTCTGCCTGTTTGATGAAACCGGAGAAACCGAGCTCGAGCGGATCACCCTGCCGGAATATACCGACCAGATCTTCCACGGCTGGCTGCCGGATATCGGCCCGGCCCAGATCTACGGCTTCCGGGTGCACGGCCCCTATGCCCCGGAAGCCGGCCACCGCTTCAACCCCAACAAACTGCTGCTTGACCCCTACGCGCGCGCGCATTTCGGCGAGCTCACCTGGGACTACGCGATCTTCGGCTACACGATCGGCCACCCTGACGAGGACCTTTCGTTTGATGAGCGCGACAGTGCGCCGTTTGTTCCGAAGTCGGTGGTGGTGGACGCCAACTTCGACTGGCAGGGGCAGGCGGCCCGGCATCCGATCGCCTGGGACCGTACCGTGCTGTACGAGACCCACGTGCGCGGCTACACCAAGAAGCACCCCAAGGTGCCCGAGAAGAAACGTGGCACCTATGCGGGCTTCGGAACCCCCGAGGTGCTCAAGCACATCAAGTCGATCGGCGTGACCTCGATCGAGCTGCTGCCGATCCACAGCTTCATCAATGACAGCCAGCTGCTGGAGAAGGGTCTCACCAACTACTGGGGCTACAACACGATCGGCTTCTTCGCACCGGATCCCCGATATGCGTGGGAGCGCGAGCAGTCGTTGCGCGAGTTCAAGGAGATGGTCGCCAAGGTGCACGATGCCGGGCTCGAGCTGATCCTTGACGTGGTGTACAACCACACGGCCGAAGGCAACGAACGCGGTCCTACGCTGTCCTTCAAGGGCATCGACAATGCCTCGTACTACCGGCTGCTGCCGGATCAGAAGCGCTTCTATATCAACGACACCGGCACCGGGAACACGGTCAATCTGAGCCATCCCCGGGTGATCCAGATGGTCACCGACAGCCTGCGCTACTGGGCCGAGGAGACCCATGTCGACGGATTCCGGTTTGATCTCGGCACGATCTTGGCGCGCGAGCCGAACGGGTTCGACAACCGCTCGGGCTTCCTCAAGGCCTGCGGCCAGGACCCGGTGCTCGGCGCGGTCAAGCTGATCGCAGAGCCCTGGGATTGCGGCCCGGGCGGCTACCAGGTCGGCGAGTTCCCGCCCGGCTGGGCCGAGTGGAACGACAAGTTCCGCGACGTCACCCGGGATTTCTGGAAGGGTGCGTCGAGCTTCGCGGAGCTGGCACCGCGCGTGCTCGGCTCGCCGGGCGAGTTCAACCGGGAAGGCCGCAAGCCCTGGGCGTCGGTGAACTTCATCACCGCGCATGACGGCTTCACGCTGAACGACACCGTCACCTACAACGAGAAGCACAACGACGCCAACGGCGAGAACAACAAGGACGGGTCGTCCGACAACCGCTCCTACAATTACGGTGTGGAAGGGCCCACCGACGATGCCGAGATCAACCGGGTGCGGGCCCGGCAGATCCGCAACCTGCTCGCCACCCTGCTGCTCAGCCAGGGCACGCCGATGCTTCTCGCCGGCGACGAGTTCGGCCGCAGCCAGGACGGCAACAACAACGCCTACTGCCAGAACAACGACATCTCCTGGGTGAACTGGGACATCGAGGAGAAGGGTCAGTCGCTGATCCAGTTCGTGACCCGGCTGACCAGCCTGCGACGCCGCTTCCCCATGCTGCGGCGCAACCGGTTCCTGACCGAGGCCTATAACGAGGAGCTCGACATCAAGGAGCTCACCTGGGTCAACGCGGCCGGGCGGGAGATGGAACAGGGCGACTGGGATGCTTCGGCGCAATGTGTGGGCCTGATGCTGGACGGGCGGGCGCAGCCCTCCGGCATCAAGCGGCGCGGCGAGGATGCGACGCTGCTGATGATCTGGAACGCGTGGCACGACGTGGTGGAGTTCACCCTGCCCAGCCAGGGCGAGGACCAGCAGCGGTGGAGCCTGATGATCGACACCAACATCTCCGAGGAGGAGGAGAACAAGGAAAACCAGAAATTCCCGTTCGGCCATTCCTATGCGGTGACCGGCCGCTCTTTCCTGCTGTTCGCGCTGACCCCCGAGGCGGCGCTATGACTACGCATGCGCACCCGCTTCCGGCGGGCGCCACCTTGCTGCCGGAAGGCGGCACCCAGTTCCGGGTGTGGGCACCGGGGTGCGAGACCGTGGGGCTGCTGCTTGAGGGATCCGAGATCCGAGACGGCCGCGAGCATAGCGGCATCCTGAGCATGCGCGCCCAGCCCGACGGCTGGCACGAACTGGTGGTGGCTTCGGCCGGCGCCGGCACACGCTACCAGTTCGTGCTGCCGGACGCCATGAAGGTGCCGGACCCGGCGTCGCGGTTCCAGCCTGAGGACGTGCACGGTCCGAGCGAAGTGATCGATCCTGCCAGCTACGACTGGACCGTGCCATGGGCCGGCCGGCCATGGGACGAGATCGTGCTTTATGAGCTGCATGTTGGCGCGTTCACGCCCGAAGGCACCTTCCGGGCAGCGATCGGCAAGCTGGACCATCTGCAGCGGCTTGGCATCACCGGCATCGAGATCATGCCGGTGTGGGATTTCCCGGGCAGCCGGAACTGGGGCTATGACGGCGTGCTGCCGTACGCTCCGGACTCTTCCTATGGCCGGCCGGAAGACTTCAAGGCGTTCATCGAGGCGGCGCACCAGCGGGGCATCGCGGTGCTGCTTGACGTGGTGTATAATCATTTCGGCCCCGATGGAAACTACCTGCCGGTCTATGCGCCGAAATTCTTCACCGACCGGCACCAGACGCCATGGGGTGCGGCCGTGAACTATGACGGCGAGCACAGCGAGCCGGTGCGCGAGTTCGTTATCAACAATGCGCTCTACTGGATCAAGGAATACGAGCTGGACGGGCTGCGCCTTGATGCGGTGCACGCCATCATCGACGAGGGGCCGAGGCATCTCCTCGATGAGCTTTCCGAGCGGGTCCGCGCCGCCGCTGAGCGTCCCGTGCACCTGCTGCTCGAGAACGAGGACAACGAGCCCAGGCGCCTGACCCGGCGCGGCCGCGACCCCGAGCACTACACCGCGCAATGGAACGATGACCTGCACCACGTGCTGCATGTCGCGGCGACCGGCGAGCATAGCGGCTATTACGCCGATTACTGCGACGAGGCAGGTGCCGGCAATCCTGGCCTACTCGCCACGGCGCTCGCCGAGGGTTTCGCCTATCAGGGTCAGATGATGCCGTATCGCAGTTCGCCGCGCGGCGAGCCTGCTCGCTTCCTTCCTCCAGGAGCGTTCGTGGCGTTCATCCAGAACCACGACCAGATCGGCAACCGGGCGTTCGGTGACCGGCTTGGCCAGAACGCGTCGCCCGAAGCGATGCGGGCGCTTGCCGCGTGCTACCTGCTGCTGCCGCAGACGCCGATGCTGTTCATGGGCGAGGAATGGGGCGCGAACCAGCCGTTCCCGTTTTTCTGTGACTTCAGCGGCGATCTCGCCGATGCGGTGCGCAACGGGCGGCGTGCGGAGTTCGCGCGCTTTCCGGAGTTCCAGGATCCGGCCAACCGCGAACGGATCCCCGACCCGCTGGCGGAGAGCACCTTCACGTCGGCCAAGCTGGACTGGTCGGCGGTTGACCCCGTCCGCCTTGCGCACTACACCGCGCTGATCTCGGCCAGACGCGAGCATATCGTGCCGTTGCTGCCGGCGATCACCGAGGCGGGCACCGCCGCGCCTCGCGGCCCAGGCGCGGCGTTGGCGACCTGGCGGGTGGACCGGACGCGGGTGTTGACGCTGGCCGTGAACCTTTCAGCCGACCGCATCGATGTTCCGCCGGCGCAAGGCCAGCTGATCTGGTCAGAGGGCGATACGAGCTCGGCGCTCGGAGCGTGGTCGGTGCGCTGGTCCCTGGAGGCCGCATGACCACACCGCGCGCTACCTATCGCCTGCAGTTCCATGCCGGTTTCGGCTTCAAGGACGCCACCCGGATCGCACCCTATCTCGCCAAGCTTGGCATCAGCCATGTCTATGCCTCTTCCTATCTCAAGGCACGGCCTGGCAGCACGCACGGCTACGACATCACCGACCATCTGGCGCTCAATCCGGAGCTCGGAACCGAGGAGGATTTCACCGCCATGGTTGCGGTGTTCCGCAGCCACGGGCTCGGACAGATCCTGGATTTCGTGCCCAACCACATGGGTGTGGGGGGATCGGACAATCCGCTTTGGCTTGATGTATTGGAATGGGGCACCCAGGCCGACCATGCGGGATGGTTCGATATCGACTGGGATCCGGACCGGCGCTACCTCAAGGACAAGCTGTTGGTGCCGTTTCTTGGCAACCAGTATGGAGTCGAGCTCAGCAACGGCACGCTCCAGATGAAGTTCGATGCGGAGGCGGGCAGCTTCGCGATCTGGGCCTACGACACCCACAAGCTGCCGATCTGTCCACTGCATTATGGCGACATCCTCGGCCACGACGATGTCGAGCTTGACCGGCTTTCGGACTATTTCTCCGATCTGCCGCGCTGGCATCCGCAGATCGCCGAGCGCGCCGCGACGCTGAAGGCGGAGCTCGCCGGCTGCATCCGTGACAATCCCGGCGCACGCGAAGCGCTGGACCGCAGCGTGGCTGCGCTGAACCAGGACTGGCGGGCGCTTGACCGGCTGATCCAGTTGCAATCCTGGCGAATCGCCGACTTCCGCGTCGCCGGCGATGACATCAACTATCGTCGTTTCTTCAACATCAACGATCTTGCCGGGATCCGTATGGAGTTGCCGGCGGTGTTCCGCCACGCGCATGCCCGGATCCTGCCGATGATCGAGGATGGCACGCTGGACGGGCTTCGCATCGACCACATCGACGGGCTGCTGGATCCAAAGGCCTATATCGAGGCACTACGCGCCGCGGTATCGAAGCCGTTCTATCTCGTGGTCGAGAAGATCCTGGCCGCGCACGAGGCGCTGCGTGAGGACTGGCGGGTGGAGGGCACCACCGGCTACGATTTCACCAACCTGGTGCTCGGCGTGCTGGTTAATCGCTCGGCCGAGGAGGCGTTCACCACCGCGTATCATGAGTTCACCGGCCTGCGCGCGCCGTTCCCGACCATCGTCTATGCCTGCAAGATCCGCATCATGGAAAACGAGATGGCGAGCGAGCTGAACGCGCTCGGCCGGGATGCCGGACGGGTCGCGCGCCAGAACCCGATGACGCAGGATTTCACGAAGACCGTGCTGCAGCGGGCGATCAAGCAGATCGTCGCCTGCTTTCCGGTGTATCGCACCTATATCGAGTTCGAGACGGATCAGGAAAGCGCCAATGGTGCTGACCGGCGTGACCTCGACTGGGCGGTGAAGCAGGCGCGCCGGTTCGATCCGGACATCGATCCTTCAGTGTTCGATTTCCTGCACGCGCTGCTTTCAGGCCGACTCACGGCACAGCCGAAGAGCGGCTTCAACCGCACCAGCGTGCTCCGGCTGGCGATGAAGCTGCAGCAATATAGCGGCCCGGTGATGGCCAAGGGCCTCGAGGATACCGCGTTCTATCGCTACAACCGGTTCATCGCCCTGAACGAGGTCGGCGGCGAGCCGGAGCGGTTCGGAATCACGGCGGGGGCCTTCCACAAGGCCAACGCGCAGCGCGCCAAATCCTGGCCCGCCTCGATGCTGGCCACTTCCACCCACGACACCAAGCGTGGCGAGGATACCCGCGCGCGTCTGGCTGTACTTGCCGACATGCCGGAAGAGTGGATCCGGCAGGTGCAGGTCTGGAGCCGGCTGATCCGCGCCCGCCGCGGCGAGGTCGAGGCCAACGCGCCGCCGGACCGCAACGACGAATACCTGCTCTACCAGCTGCTGATCGGCTCCTGGCCGGTGGAGCTTCTGGAAAGCCCCGATCCGGAGGGGCTGCAGGCCTATGGCAAGCGGATCGCCAACACGCTCGAGAAGTCGATGCGGGAGGCCAAGCTGCACTCGAACTGGTCTGCGCCGGACACCGCCTACGAGGAGGCCATGCAGTCGTTTGCCCGGGCCGCCCTTGATCCTGAGCGGGCGGGCTTTCTTGCGAGCTTCCTGCCGTTCGCCCAGCGCGTGGCCCGGCTAGGCGTGCAGAACAGCCTGATCCAGACGGTGCTCAAGCTCACCGTGCCTGGAATGCCCGACATCTACCAGGGATGCGAGTTGTGGGATCTGAGCCTGGTCGATCCTGACAACCGCCGCCCAGTCGATTACGACTTCCGTGCCCGTGCCCTCGAGGCGCTGCTCCCCGCGCTGGAGCAGGATCCGCAATCGATCCTGCGCGATCTGCTGGTGAACTGGGCAGACGGCCGGATCAAGCTCGCGGTGGTGGCGATGCTGCTGCAGCTTCGTGCTGCCCATCCGAACCTGTTCGCCGAAGGCGGCTACGAGTCGGTGAGCATCGCCGGTGGGCGGGCGGATCAGGCGCTCGGGTTCTATCGTCATCGTGGCGACGCTCATCTGGTGGTGCTGGTTGCTCCCTATCCGGGCCTGCGCGAGGCCGATCCAGATTGGGGAGACACGACGGTCGCCCTGCCGCGGGGAGAATGGCGCGAGCTGTATGGCGGCAGAACCTTCTCCGGGGATGGCAGCGTAGCGGCGGGCGAACTGTTCGCGCTGCTCCCGGTGGCGGTGCTGGTCAGATCCTAGCCCGATGAGTATGGTCACGATCCTCGGCCTGAAGCAGGGAGCCGTGAGGAATGACCGAACAGCACCCGGGCAGCGACACGCCGCCGCCTGCGGCAGCTCCGCAAGGTTATAGCCACGAGCAGGTGGAGGCGCTGTTCTTCGGCGCCGCCCGTGATGGACAGGTCGACCTGCTGGAAGCCTTTCTCGACGCCGGTGCGGATCCCGACCGCAGCGACGCGCGCGGCTACACACCGCTGATCCTGGCGTCCTACAACGGTTTCGAGGAGGCCACGGCGCTGTTGCTGCGGCGGGGCGCGCCGGTTGACGGTCGTGACTCGAAGGGAAGCACTGCCTTGAGCGGCGTTGCCTTCAAAGGGGATCTGAGCCTCGCCCGGCTGCTGATCAAGGCCGGAGCCACCGTGGATCAGCCAAACGACGTCGGCCGCACGCCATTGATGTTCGCGGTCATGTTCGGACGCGAGGATATGACGCTTTTGTTGCTCGAGCATGGAGCCGATCCCGACTTGCGCGACGGCGAAGGCAACAGCGCACGCATGCTGGCTGCGCGGCAGGGCAACAGGGCGCTGGCGGACCGTATGCGGCGGCCTGTTGCCGGGTGACAAGCCCGTTATGAAGAACAGCCATAGAGCTGAATAACAAGTTAACGGCTACACAGCTTCTATTACCACAAAGTAAACGTTGCGGGCTGTCCAGAAATGGTTAACAAGTCGCAGGAACGCTACTTTTAGTTGGCGTTTTGGTTCTGGTTGTGTTCTAATCAACATTGTCAAAAAGCGGTGGTGATTGCTTGCTTAAGTCGTGAACTTCGAGCGCGTTCGAACAAGCGCCGGAGACTTGTTAGTCGACAGGTAAGGGCTGGCAATAATTAAGTATTGATGAACTCGTCTTATGTTCGTGATGACTAGTAATATTCTGATTTTGGTGTGTTCAGGATCGGGCGGCTCAGCCAAGCAGTGAGTGGGCGTCGATGATTATTCCGCTTATCAGGCCAAAACCGCCGAGCTTGAGAGAGCTTGGTTCGGAACTGTTGGCCATCGAATCTTCCGGAATTTACAGTAATTATGGCCCGATTAATACTTCATTCGAGCAAGCGCTCGCACAACAGATGTTTGATGATACTGGCGCTTGCGTGACCGTGTGCAATGCCACCATCGGCCTGATGATGGCAATCCGCACGGTGCTCGAGCAGCACGGCAAGCGGCCGCATTCATCCGCCAGGCGTTTCGCGCTGATGCCGTCGTTCACGTTTGCAGCCGCAGCACACGCTGCCGAATGGCTGGGGCTCACGCCGTTGTTTTGCGACATCGACACTGCGGACTGGACCGCAAGCGCGGGCGCCGAGGAGGAGATGATCCGCATTTACGGCGATGACATCGCCGTCATCGTTCCTTACGCGACTTTCGGCAATAGTATCGATCTGGACCGCTACGAGCGCCTGAGCGCGAGAACGGGTATCCCGATCGTGGTTGATGCCGCCGCGTCGCTCGGCAGCCTGGACGTGTCTGGAAGACCGTTCGGCCAAAGCTGCAGCTTTCCTGTTGTGTTTTCCATGCATGCCACCAAGACCTTCAGCACGGGCGAGGGCGGCGTGATCTATTCGGCCGATCGGCAATTGGTTAACCGTTTGCGCATCATGGGCAATTTCGGCTTTGGTCATGCCCGCTCCGCAACAATGCCAGGTCTGAATTCCAAGCTGAGCGAGGTCGGGGCGCTGCTCGCCTTGGCACGGCTGCGCGATTTCGAGGCCGTGGTGCGGCATCGGGAAGAGCTGGCGGTGCATTACCGTGGCGCCCTGCCGGGATGGCAGTTCCAGGCGATGCGCGGCCAGCGCTGCGCCTATCAGTTCATGCCGCTGCTGCCGCCGGACGGCTTCGAGGGCACACGCGCCTCGCTCATCAAGGCACTGGAGATGCGCGGCATCGGGGCTGCCGCTTATTTCTCACCGCACCTTGCCGAACAACCGTTTTTCCAGAGCAACGGCGTCGCTGGTGATCTTTCGGTGACTGAGCGCGTGTCGGCGCGGATCCTTGCCCTGCCGCTTTGGGACGAAATGACTCCGCGCTTGGTTGACGCCGTTTGCAACGTGCTGCTCGAGATCTCCGCGACCGGCGTGGTTGCATCCAATGCGTCAAGGCCGGTGTCGCAACCGCGCCCGGGGAGCACCTGCAAGCCGCTGCTGCGCCAGGGAGATGCATCGTGACGGCCGCACTGCATTGCAATGCCCTGATCGTCGGCGGGGGTCCCGCAGGATTGGCAGCGGTGCTTGCCGCCTCCCAGCGCAGACAGCTGCCGGATCTGCTGGCCGGTGGGCTGGTCATCGCCGAACGCGGTGCTAGCATCGGCGGAGGACGCATCGGCCGCTACGCCATCAACTCCGACAGCTCGGCCGAAACTTTTCTCTCGTGCGTGCGGGCGAACCCGGAGCCGCGGCTTGCGGCTATGGCATCCTCACCGGTTGCCAAGGAGATCGGCGGGTACGGCAAGGGCGCCGTGCCGCTCGCGCTTGTGGGCCGGTTCATGGATGCGCTCGGCGATGCCTTGCACGAGGTGATCGAGGCGCACCCGGATGGTCATGTGCTGACCGGCCACAAAGCGCTGCATACCAGACGCCTCGCGAGCCACGGTTGGTCGACCTGTCTTCGTTCGACCCGAACCGGCCAGCAGATGCAGGTGGTGTCGCGCAACGTCGTTCTCGCAACCGGTGGACATCAACCCGAAGCCCGGCTCGAGCAGGAGCGCGTCGCCGGCCGGGCGCTGTTGCCGCTCTATCGGGGCAAGCTGCTGCAATCCGACCTTGCGCTCACCGCAGCGGGCCTGACAAACATCAGGCGTCGGCTGAGCGGTATCCGCCATCCGCGCATTGTCGTCATAGGCGGCTCCACTAGTGCGCTTGCGTGCACGCGCCTGCTACTGACCGGCCTGCGACACAACCTTCAGCCGGGTGCGATCACGTTGATGCATCGTCGCACGCTCACGGTGTTCTATCCGTCGGCGGAAGCGGCACGGGCGGAGAACTATACCGAATTCAGCCCGGACGATATCTGCCCGGTGAGCGGGTTCGTGTTTCGGTTCGGCGGCCTTCGCTTCGACTCGCGCGAATTGGCCATGCAGTTGCGCGGCATCGCCGGCCGCGCTCCTGAGAACCGCGTGATCCTGCATCGCCTGGACGCTGCAACAGGCGCGTCGCCTGCCGAAAGCCGGAAGGCTCTTGATGACGCCGATCTGATCCTTTGCTGTCTCGGCTACCGGCCGTGCGCCTTGCCGGTGCTCGATGAACACGGCTCGCCCGTGGCACTCCACGCCGACCAGCCGGGTGCCGCCTTGGTGGGAACACAAGCCGGAATATTGGATGCGAACGGCGATGAGATCCCGGGGTTGTTCGGAATCGGTCTCGCCGCCGGCTTCAAGGCCCACGGCACGATGGGAGGCGAGGCTTCCTTTCGTGGACAGATGAACGGGCTCTGGCTTTGGCAGAACGATGTCGGTGCATTGATCTCCCAGCGGCTGCTCGAACGTCCGGCTCATGTGCCGGAGATCATAGCGGCACCGGGCGGAACAGGGGGCCTGTTGCATTCGGATCGGCGCCACGATCCTGCCGACCTCGCGCAAGCGGCCGATCGGGCACACAACATGAGAGAAGACCCGTGTCCGGCAGCCTGATGCATACCGACCAGGGACGCCAATCATCGGTGCTGCACGTGCCAAGCGCGGACAGGGTGGCACTCTACATCACGATCACGGCGTCAGACGGTGACTCCGATGATCGCCGGTCGCACTGCCTGATCGTCTGCCGCACTCGCGCACATCGTGGATGTTGGTCACGGAACCAAGCGCTGGATCCAGCCTGCGTATCCTCGCACTCGGCTTTTGGCCGGGCTGAAGGGATGTTCCTCATGAACTCACGGCAGCTCAGCCAGGTGCAACGCAAGCAGGCGCGGCCGGGCGGGGGTGGGGTGCGGGCCCGGGGGGCCGCCCCGGGGGGTGGGGTGACCCCGCG
>CAXUNX010000014.1:11150-33874 GCA_964252545.1 uncultured Acetobacteraceae bacterium
GCAACGCAAGCAGGGGCGCCGTGCGGGTGATGTTGTCCGGCAGGGCGTCGCTGCCGATCGCGTTCGGGTACCCGGGAGCCGAGCCGCCTTCGTACGTCTCGACGATGAATTCGCTTGGGAGTGCATCGGCTCGGCGAAGTGCGTCCGCCACTTCGATCGCCTCCCTTTCAAACAAGGATGCGGAAGCTCCTGGCGAGAGGATAAAGGCACTGCGCAGTCCGTTCGTGTGCGCCCATCGGACCTCGTCCTCGACAAAGCTCCGGTAGGCTGGAGGTTGGCTGAGGAACAGATCAACTGGTGCATCCACGGTCAGGCCGCCACCATATCGTGCGGCCTCGCGGTAGCGATCCCAGCGGCTGTCACGAAACGGACCGGAGCGGTATTCGCCCTGGTTCGGCGCGAGTATGGGAGCCACCGAAACAAAGCCGTACTGTCGTGCGGCATCAACGAAGGGTTTCCAGTCGGACTGCAGATGCTCGGCCAGAACGTTGACGTGTCCATGTTCTGCCCGCACACCCAGCGCTTGATATTCCTGGAGATAGACGGTTGCGAACCAGGCGGCAGCACCAGCCATCAAGCCGAATTCCACCTCCGCGGGCTGCTTGAAGATCTCAAGGATCCGGCGACGCACGTCGACACTGGTCCGTGTCCAGATGAAGTCGTGAATGTAGAGACGAGTGCCGCAAAAGCGACGAAGCTCGGCGGTGTTCGCCGGATCCGCCAGGCTCGCAAACCCGGCGACGCCGCCCGCCGCTACTGTTATTGCAGAACGACAATCATTCCCGGCCATCGTGGTCCTTCCATCGCCGGCCGCGCGTGCGAGCTCGGTGCAGCCTTGCGTCAACACGCAGGTGACCAGCAGGATTCGTACGCCGATCTTCCTCATCCCTTACTGATTGCAGGCTTATCGTATCGGCGCAAGCATTCCTGCCGTCGTCTCGAAGTCTGCCCGACGAGCAACCGCCTTGAGCTTCGGTCCGGTTTCGCATCATCTGACGCCTCCGGGAACCGATCATTGCACCGCGTTAAGCAACGCGCATTTCTGAGCCGTCGCGCAGCCCTCATCAACAGAAGGGACTTTGCCGGATGAGTGTTGCCCTTTGCTTGATCGTCAAGAACGAAGTCGAGAACATCGCCGAGTGGGTCGCGCATCACACCCTGGTCGGGTTCGACCGTATCTTCATCTACGACAACCATTCCACGGATGGTACGTCGCAGATGCTGAGCGACTTGAGTCGCCACTTCCCGGTCGAGGTTCAGCCCTGGGGTGACGAGCAGGCCGTCGCCCACAACATGTGCAAGCAGATGTCGGCGTATTCCGATTGCCTCCGAGCACACGGACCACGGTTCGATTGGCTCGCCTACCTGGACGCCGACGAGTTTTTGGTACCTCCGGCAGGCGAAACCGTGGCAGACCTGCTCCGGGCGAACAAGCAACGCGACGGTGTTGCCTTGAACTGGCGCATCTTCGGCTCGAACGGATTGCAGAGCTCCGAAGGCCGGCTTGTGATGGAGGCATTCGATCGGCGCGCGGTGACGTCGAACAACGCAAACCGACATGTCAAGATGATCTTCCGTCCGCGTGCCGCGCTCAGGCTGGTCAATCCGCACTATATCGAGGTCGGCAGTCCGGTTGGCGGAGTGGACGGCGAGATCGTGGCCTGGTCAGAACCCGGCATCACCCTGCCGGACCGGATTGTCTCCGGAGCCTGGAAGCTGCACCACTATATCATCCGCAGCCGGTCGCACTGGGAACGTCGCATCGCCCGGAAGCAGACCGACCACAGCGTCCGTGAATGGTCGGAATTTGAATTGTATGACCGGAACGAGGTGCTTGATCCGAGCGCCTACCACCATGCGCAGCGGGTGCACGAACTGCTCGCGCCGCACGGCTTTTCCTATGCGCCGGTGCCGCAGACCGCAGACGAGCCGCTGGAGGCTCGCCTCCCCACCATCGTGACACGCGCGCATGCCGGCAAGCTGCCTGAGGCTGCCTCGCCCCTGATCTGCTTCCTTGATGCGGTCGAAGGCGGCCGCGCTCATGGCTGGGCGCACGACCCTGACGATCCTGGACGCTCCACGTCGCTCAGGATCGTGATCGACAACGTCGAGCGCGGATCGGTGCTGTGCGATCGCCCGCGTCCGGATGTGCTCGCAACAGGATTGCTCAGCGAGCATGTCGGCTTCAAGTTCGACATAGATCCCGCGCTGCTGGACGGCATGACTCACTCGCTGTCGTTTCTCGACACGGATGGGCGTCCGGTGATCATGACGATGGAGGCGCGACAAAGGCAGAGCTACAGCTTCAAGGCTGCGTTCAAGCCGGAGGTATTCAGTGCCGTCGATGACATGCAGCACAGTCTGCTGCGCGGTTGGGTCGCCTGTCGCCGGTCTGCCGGAGGGCCGATCGAAGGCTCTCTTGAGCTGCTGATCACCATCAATGGCGACGAGGTGGCGAGGGTCGTGGCGGACCGGCCGCGCCCGGACGTGGCAGCCTCGATCGGCTGCAACAGCGCCTGCGGCTTTGCCGTGCGTCTGCCCGCCGCCTACCGCAGCTCGGTGGTGCAGGAATTCCGGGTGTTTCTCCTGCCCGAGCGGCTCGAGCTTTCCGGAAGCCCGCTGGTGACAAGCTTCATCCAGCATGACCATGCCATGCGGCTGACCGGGCTGATGGAACAGATGAACGGGATCGCGAGCCAGATTGATGCGCTGCGCGATGCCGTCAAATCGTTTATTCCGTCCGGCGACTTCACGCTTGAGACGTACGACCCCTGGGCGCGGCAGGCCGCGCGCGATCTCCGGAAACGCGTGGGGGCCCTCAGGCGTGAGGCGGATGCGATGCACGAGCAGCCTCTCATCTCGATCGTCTGCCCGGTCTATCGTCCGGCTTCTGGTGATTTCGCGGCGGCTATCTGGTCGGTGATCGATCAGACCTACCGCAACTGGGAGCTTATCCTGGTAGACGATGGCAGCGCACTCGACCGGGTCACCCAGGCGATCGCCCGCTTCATCGCCGAAGACCAGCGTATCCGGCTGGTCGGCGACGGATGCAATCGCGGCATCTCGGGCGCGACCAACCTCGCCCTGCAGGCAGCCAACGGCCGCTGGATCGCCTTCTTTGACCATGACGACCTGCTGCTGGACGTCGCACTGGAGTGCATGATGCAGCACGCCGGCGATGGCGACGTGAAGCTGCTGTATTCCGACGAGGACAAGATCGACGAGTTCGGCTTCCTGTCGGAGCCCGCGTTCAAGCCGGACTGGAGCTACCGCTATCTGCTTGGCGTCAACTACATCAACCATCTGACCATGATGCAACGATCACTCGTAGACAAGGTGGGTCTGCTCGACCCGGCGCTGGATGGGGCGCAGGACCACGATTTCCTGCTTCGCGCCAGCGAGCATCTCAGCGACCGCGAGATCCGACACGTGCCGGAGGTGCTCTACCATTGGCGCAAGGCCGCCAACTCGACCGCGTTGTTGGGCGCCGTCAAGAGCTACGCCGTGGAGGCAGGCGAGCGGAGCATCTCGCGACATCTCGACCGCATGCAGCGCCCCGCTTGCGTCTACAGCCTGGCTGGCTCGACGCTCTATCGGGTGGACTGGATCTCTGAGCGGAAGCCCCGCGTCACGGTGGTTATTCCGTTCAAGGACAAGATCGGCATGACGGCGCGCTGCGTCGACCACATACGGCGACACACGCAACACCCGGCGTTCGATATCATCCTGGTCGATAACGCATCCACCGAACCGGAAACGCTCCAGGAGTTGAGCGTGCTGGTCGAGGACCCGGCGATCTCCGTGCTCCGGATCGAGGAGGAGTTCAACTACTCCAGGCTGAACAATCTAGCGGCTCAGCGAAGCGAGGCGGAGTTCTTCGTCTTCATGAACAATGACTTGTTTGTGCAGGACTCGGACTGGCTGCCGAGGATGCTGAACGAGGCGCTGGTCGACCGCACCGTTGGCGCGGTGGGCGGCAAGTTCCTGTACGAGAACCGGACCGTGCAGCATAGCGGCGTCGTGCTTGGCCTCGGCGGTGTTGCCGGTCACGTGTTTGTCGGCGCCTCGGAGGCCTTTCCCGGATACGGCAACCGGGCGCTGGTGGCGCATGAAGTCTCCGCGGTGACCGCCGCCTGCGTGCTTGTGCGCGCGGAGCTGTTCAGAGCGATCGGCGGTTTCGACGAGAGCAACCTCAAGGTCGCCTTCAACGACATCGATCTTTGTTTGCGCATCCGCGAGGCCGGCTACCGGGTGATCATGGCTCCTGAGTTCGTTGCGGAGCATCACGAGTCAATCAGCCGCGGCAGCGAGGACAGTCCGGAGAAGGTCGCACGCTTTCGCAAGGAGGCCGACTACATGAAGAGCCGCTGGGGCAGCGGGCTGTTGTCGGACCCTTTCTACAACAGCAACTTCAGCCTCGACCAGCAACCATACTTCAATCTCGCCAGCAGGAACTGACGGATGCACCAGGCATTTTCCAGGATGCGCGAGCGACTATTCCCAGGCCGGGAGATCGCCGCCGACGCCTTGTCCAGCATCTCGGCGACGCTGCTCTATCCGCCTGTCGAGCCGCTGCGGCCAGCAGAAGCGACGCCGCTCCCGAGGCTGCTCCCCGCCACGCCGGTCACGTTGATCACCCATGAGGGTGGCCTGCTTGCATTCGACCCGATCACCGGTCAGCTCGTGCAGCGCAGTCTTGCCGACACCGCAGAGTCCACCCTCTGCTGGCATGTTGAAGATGGTCGGGTTGAGCTCCTGGAGGCGGGCTCTGGTCATCTGGTGCTGGAAGCAGAACAGGTGGCTGATGGCGACGGCTGGTTCGGCCTTCAACTGGCAGACGGCGCCTTTCTCTGCGCGTCGCCGCATCTCGGCCCGGTCTCGGCCGCGAGTGCCGAGCTTCTCGCATGGGAACGACTCATGGCGCTGACGCCGGAGGACCTGGCGCTGCTGCGTTTGTTCTCCGCCCGTCGCTGGCTGATCGACGACGACGAGCGGCCCACAGACCGCGAGACCGTCACCCTCGAGCCGGGCTTCAAGCTAGGCTTCGGCGGCCGCGAATGCTCGATCAGGGCGCTTCTGCTGGCACTGCACGAGGATGGCGCCTCTCGGCATCCATCCGGGCTGCCGATGTCGTTCGTCTTTTTCCATGACATCTGCACGCCGGCACGGGCGTTGCTGTTTGAGCCGCTGATCTACTCCACGGTGTGCGGATCGGACTACTTCTTCGAGCAGCATGCGCTGTGTGTCCGGTCCATCGAGCGTTCCGGCGGCTATGACGGCAGCTACCTGCTGGTAAGCGACCGCGACGAGGCTTCGGCTTCGGCAGCGTTCGCAAACATCGACGCGTCGCGCTGGGTCTGCCTGAAGCAGGATCTGTCGAACGCAGATCGGCTGGCGGCCGCGAGGCGAGACGCGTTGCGTCATGACAGCTTCGTCGGATACCAGCCGCTGCTTTATCTCGATTCCGATGTGATCTGCGACGCTCCGGTCGAGGCGCTTCTCACCGCCGCAGCGCGCGCCGAGCGGTTGCTGATCTCGGCGGAGTTCCCGGGGCTTTCCATCGCTCAGGTCGGTGTTCCGCATGGTAACTGGTTTGGCGGCTTTCTCTACGAGCAGGGCGACAACAGAGTGTCCGTGGACCGATGCATCAATTCGGGGATCTTTGCAGGTCGCAACCGCGACAGGCTCGATGACGCGCTGAGCCTCGTCGGACGTGCCTGGGCGCTTTTCCGCCAGGTCCACGGGGAGGCGCACAAGGCTGCCTTTGATCAACCCTTCTTCAGCTATGTCCTGCAACGCTTGAGCCTTGCGGACATCGAACCGATGGAACGCTGGGTTACTATCCTGAACGGCAACGAGCCGGGAGATGAGAACGTCCTCAAGGGCCTGATGCATTTCAACATCGGCGTCGGATTGGACAAAACAGCGGCCATGCGGCGCTACCTCGAGCGGCTTGGCCGCACGGCCGCCCCCGAACTGGCTGGAGCTGGAGCGGCGGCGGAACCGCTGGCCGGCGCGGGCTTTGGCCGGCAGGAGGAGATGGCATGAGTTCCGCGTTGGGCATCGCGGTCACCACCTATAATCGGCGCGATATTCTGCTCTCCTCGCTTGATGCGATCCGGACGCTCACCAGCACGCCGTTTGAGCTTGTGGTCTGCGACGACGGGTCGTCGGACGGCACCATGGAGGCAGTGCGCGCTCAGGGGGTGGAGGTGATCGGCGGCAACAATCGCGGCATCGCCTGGAACAAGAACCGCGGCCTGTTCTATCTCAGCCAGTTCAAGCGTTGCGAGACCATTATCCTGCTTGATGACGACGCTCACCCCGTGCTGCACGGCTGGGAGCAGGAGTGGATCGCAGCCTGCCGGCGTTTCGGCCACGTGAACTACATCCCGCCACACTACCGGGAAAGCCTGCTGACCGGAGCGATGACCGCGTCGTGCCCTGGTCTCGGGTCGACGGTGGGCGGAATGGCGATCGGGCAGTCGGCCGCGGCGCTGGCCTGCGTCGGCTACATGGATGTCCGCTTCGGCCGCTACGGGCACGAACATTCGGACTTCACCGGCCGGTTCCTGCGTGCGGGCTTCGGCGGCTTCACCTATCGCAGCGTGGGCGGCGCGCGAACGCTGCACTACCTGATCGAGGGCGGGCTGCAGCTGGTCTCGGCATCCAGCACCGGCACCGTTGAGGATCTTGACCGCAACGCACGGCTGCTGGGAGAGCTCTCGACCGATCCGGTGTATCGGGCACCCTGGCGAGACGATGCCGAGATGCGTCAGTTCATGGCGGACATGCCGCCCTGCTTCCGGGGCGCGCAGCACGGCATCTTGCCGCCGTTCGCAAGCTTCTCGGCCGACCGCTATCTTGAGCGCTACCAGGATGTGCGGGACGCGGCGGTTGATCCGCTGGAGCACTTCGTCCGGATCGGGCGCGCGGAAGGACGCCAGCCGCTTGCCCTGGTGAGCTAGAAATCCGCCGATGAAACGAGGCTGACAGAACCGCTACGTCCGCCCCGCGCCGCAGGACTGCCGCACCACAAGCTCGATCCCTACCTGCGTCGGAAGGTCGGTCTTGGGCGTCTTGCGCAGCAAACCGAGCAGCTGGTAGGCCGCAAGCTCTCCCTGCTGAATAACGGGCACACGGATGGTGGTCAGCGGCGGCTGGATGTAGGCGGCGAACGGCAGGTCATCGAAGCCGACCACCGCGACATCCTCCGGCACTCTGAGGCCGTGCGAAGCGACCGCGGCGATGGCGCCGAGCGCCAGCGTGTCGTTGGCGGCGAAGATCGCAAACGGCGGCGTGTTGCGGCCGAGGATGTGCTCCATCGCCGCACAGCCGCTCTCGGCACTGTAGTGACCATGCGCGAGCAACGTGTCTTCGGCCGTCAATCCGAGCTTTGTCAGCGCCGCACGGTAGGCGCCGATCCTGGCATTGGTCGCGATCGGACCAGGTGGCGACATCGCGATGTGACCGATCCGACGATGTCCAAGCGCCGCCAGATGCCCCAGCAGGCGATTGACTCCGGTGCGGGTCGAGAAGTTGATCGAGACCTCACGCGGATGCCGGATCGAGCCGACCAGCACCACCGGAAAGCCGCCCTCGATCAGGTTGCCGAGGGCCTTGTCGCCCACGTCCGGGTTGAGCACGATCAGCCCATCAATCCGCTGGCTACCGACGAGATCGAGATAGGCTGCGGGCCGTTTGCGATCCTCGACGGTTTCAAGCAGCACGCGATATCTATGCGCGTGCGCGACACGGCTGATGCCGAGCAGCAGCTGTGGTATGAACGCATCGAACGGCAGCAGGCCGCTATCGCCGATCACCAGGCCGATCGTTTCGGAGTGGCCGCGCACCAGCATGCGCGCCGCCGAGTTCGGCGTGTAGCCGAGACTGGCGGCTGCGTCGAGCACGCGCTTGCGGGTGGCTTCCGGAAACGTACCGTTGGTCGACCCGTTCAGGATCATCGACACCGTTGCGCGGGAAACGCCGGCTTGATCCGCGACCTGCTGGCTACCGACGCGTCGGGTCACGAGGCGGCACGGATCCTCTCGCCGCGAAGGTCGGCATGGCTAGGACGCGGCAGGGTGTAGCCGTCAGCATCGAACAGAAAGGCATGCTCGCCCGAGATCGCCAGCTCGACCTCCGCATTGATCGCCAGATCGCAGGTTCCGGCCACCCGAGCGGTCAACGACCGGTCGCCGGATGCGGCGACGTAGACAAAGCTTTCCGCCCCCATCTGCTCGACCACCGTCACGCGTCCCGCGATATCGCCGCTGGCTACCACCATCAGATGATCCGGCCTCACGCCAAGGGTCAGTACGGCTCCCGGAACGTGTCCGCCGCTGTCCACGTTGACCGCTACCTGTTGCCCGCTCTCAAGGCTCACGACCGACCCAGTGCTTGTGGCGCTGACCAGCCTACACTCCATGAAGTTCATTTTCGGACTGCCGATGAAGCCGGCAACGAAGCGATTGCTGGGCGAATGATACAGTTCGAGCGGACGGCCGAACTGCTGCACCCGTCCACTCTCCAGCACCACGATGCGATCGGCGAGCGTCATTGCCTCGACCTGGTCATGCGTGACGTATATCATGGTAGCGCCAAGATCGTGATGCAACCTTGAAAGCTCGATTCGCGTCGCACTGCGCAATTCCGCATCCAGGTTGGACAGCGGCTCATCGAGCAGGAACACGTCTGGCTCGCAGACCAGGGCCCGGCCGATGGCCACGCGCTGGCGCTGGCCGCCGGACAGCGCACGAGGCTTGCGGCCGAGGAGCGCCTGGATGCGCAGCACGGTCGCCACCGCATCGATCCGGCGCCGGCATTCCGCCTTGGGCAATCCCTGCACCCTGAGCGCGAAGCGCATGTTCTCCTCGACCGTCATGTGCGGATAAAGCGCATAGGACTGGAAAACCATGGCGATGCCTCGCTCCGACGGCGAAGCACGGGTCATGTCCCGTCCGTTGATCCAGACCTCACCGGCGGACATGGCTTCAAGCCCGGCGATCAGCCGCAGCAGGGTCGACTTACCGCATCCGGAAGGCCCGACGAAGACGACGCATTCGCCATCCTTGACGTCGAGGTCGATGTCCTGCAGCACGACCGTAGCTGCAAAGCGCTTGCAGACACCGCGTAACGTGACGTTCGCCATACTTGTTCTTTCTGTTCTGGCAAAACTTGGCTTCGGCCCGCTCCGTCCGGCACGATCGACCTACAGGCCGATCAAAGCGACTAGGCGGCGGCCTCCAGGATGCGGGGGATCCAGTCATCGTGTTCCTGCAGCAGGGCTTCAACCAGATCGTGGATCTGGTCGAGATCGAGCTCGGCGGCGGTATGCGGATCGAGCATCGCGGCATGATGGACGTGCTGGCGCTTGCCGGTGACAAGGGCTTCCACCGTCAAGGCCTGGACGTTGATGTTGGTCTGCATCAGTGCGGCAAGCTGCGGCGGGATCTGGCCGATCCGGGTCGGTTGAACGCCGTTGCGGTCCACCAGGCAGGGGATCTCCACCACGCAGTCGTGCGGCAGATTGGTGATCAGGCCACCGTGATTGGGCACGTTGCCGTAAACGACGTCCGGCGTGCCGGTCCATAGCGAATGGATGATCCGGGAGCCGTACTCGACGCTACGCTTGACGTCCAGCGGGGCGGACGGGTTCTCGAGTTCGTGCCGCAGGCTGTGCCAGCGTGCGATCTGCCTCTCGCAACGGCGTGGGTATTCGTCGAGGGGTATGTTGTAGCGCGCGATGAGGTCCTCCCGACCCGTCTTGAGAAACCAGGGGACGTACTCCGCGAAATGCTCGCTGGACTCGGTGACGAAATACCCGAGCCGACGGAACATGTCATAGCGGACCCGGTTATCGTCGGGGACGCGCCCTTCATCGATCACCTTTTGGATGAGCGGCGACAGATCGCGCCCTTCATGCTCGAGTTTGACAAAGAAGGCCATGTGGTTGATGCCAGCGACCACGAAGTCGATTGCGCTTTCATCGATGCCGATGTCGGTGGCGATATCGGTCAGCGTCAGCGGCACGCTGTGGCACAATCCCACGGTCCGGATCGGACTCTGCCTTGCCAGCGCCCAGATGTTCATCGCCATCGGGTTGACGTAGTTGAGGTGGAGCGCGTCCGGGCAGACACGCTCCATGTCGCGCGAGATATCGAGCAGCACCGGGGCGGTCCGCAGGGCACGCATGATGCCGCCGATCCCGAGGGTATCGGCGATTGTCTGGCGCAGCCCGAAACGCTTCGGCACCTCGAAGTCCGTCACCGTGCAGGGTTTGTAGCCACCGACCTGGATCATGTTCAACACGAAGTCCGCGCCTTCCAGCGCCTGACACCGATCGTTGGTGGACGTCACCGTTGGACTCGCGCCGAGTGTCGCGGCCAGGCGATCAGCAACCCGGTGCGACGTGCTCAGGCGCTCCGCATCGATATCAAACAGCGCGATCCGGCTTTGCGAGAGCTCCGGATAGGACAGGATGTCGCCCAGCAGGTTCTTGGCAAAGATGGTGCTGCCGGCGCCGATCAGGGCGATCTTTGGTTGCCGCATACGGACCTCCTCATCAGTTTGGAAACCGGGTCTAGTTGAACAACGCGTTCACGGATTCGTTGGCCTGCTTCAGAGCGGGGGCTGCCTTGCTGCGGCCGAGGAAGATGTCGTCCATCGTCGATTTCATCGTGCTCTGGATCTCCGACACGTGGTCGGTCACCGGAAACGGGAAGGTGATACCGGGTTTCGCTTCAGAAACGAAGGCGCTCACGTCGATGCCGTCCGTCGCCATCTTTGCCTCACTCGCCTTGGTCGCGGCGGCGATCGCCGGAAAGATGACGCCCGCCTTCCCCACGGCGTCCTCGCATTGTGGCGATGCCAGGAAGCGCAGGAGCTGCCACGCCTCTTCCTTGTGCGCGGTCCGCGCGTAGATCGAATCCGCCAACCCGTTGAACATGGTCTTGCGTCCGTCGGGGCCGATCGGCATCGGTGCGAAGCCGATCGGATCTCGGCTGTTGTTCTTCAGCCAGTGCGCGAGCCACGATCCCGTGATGAAGGTCGCCGCACGTCCGGCGGCGAAGATGCCCTGCCCTGCGCCATGGCCGGTCTGGTTCTGCGGCACCGCGATCCCGCGTCCGAGGCCGAGATCGGCCATCCATTGGAGGGTCTCTGCGAGTTTCGGATCGTTGTAGAAGTATGTGGTCGTCCACGGACCTTTGTCGTAGTGGAAGCCGTCCGAAACCGCGAAGCTGCCCCAGCTTGTCTGGCCGTAGGCATCAAGCGTTGTGCCGTCGATCACGATGCCATATTGCTTCACCGCGTTGGCGTCAAACCCCGGCTGAGTGGCATTGTGCGACGCGTTGTCGATGGTGAGCTTAGCCAGCATCGCGCCATAGGTGCCGCCATCCTTCGGGTTCCAGGTGAGACCTGACAGCGAGGAGGGGTCGATGCCGGCCTTTTGCAGCAGGCGCGCATTATAGGCGAAACCGATCGTGTCCCAATCCTTCGGCAGGCCGTAGCGCTTGCCGTCTTTCACCCATGGCTGCGCCAGGCCCGGCATGTATATGCTGGTGTCGACATGGTCTCGCGCGATCAAAGGTGCGATATCCATGATCTGTTGGTTCTCGAGCAGCTCCGGGTAATGCGCCAGGTGATCGGCAAACACGTCCGGCGCGGTGCCAGAAACCAACGCCGTCGTCAGCCGTGGCCAATAATCGTCCCAGCCGATCTGACTGATCGTGACGTGGATGTTCGGGAACTTGCTCTCAAAGCTCCTGATGCAGGCCTGATAGGACGGTTCCTGGTCAGGGTCCCACATCCAGTATTTCAGATCCGTCGCGGCGGCACGGCTCGGTGCCGCGGCGCAGCCGATCAGGGCGACCAAGCCGGCGAGTACGGAGGTCCTGCGGTTCCGGAAGGTTGAAGCCATGGTTGTTTCTCTCCTTGGTTTGCCCGGTTTGTCCGGGCTTTATCAACGCAATGCGGAGGCCTGCAACGCGGCGATGATCTGCTTGCCGAACAGGCACAAAAGCAGAAGCACCGGCGCGACACTGAGCGCCACACAGGCCATCAGACCGCTCCAATCGACCACGCCGTTGGCCTGCTCGCGAAACACGTTGATCGCGACGGCTATGACACGCACCGATGGTGCATTCCCGACCAGGAATGGCCAGAAGAACTCGTTCCACATGTTGAGCGCGGTCAGTATCGCAAGCGTCGCGACCGCGCCCCGATGCATAGGGAGCACGACCCGCACGAACACCGTGAACCAGGAGGCGCCGGCGATCCGAGCCGCCTCTTCGATCTCGCGCGGCGTGGTCATGAAGAACTGCCGCAGGAAGAACACCGAGAACGGTGTCATGAACACGAACGGCGCGACCATCCCCTGCATGGTGTCGAGCCAGCCAAGATCCTTGATCAGCACGAAATTCGGGATGAACAGCACGATCGTCGGGATCATGCTGCCGCAAACGATCAGGTTGAAGATCAATCTCTGGCCGGGGAAGCGCAGGCGGGCGAGGGCGTAGGCAGCCAAGGCAGAGAAAAAGGTCTGGCCGGTCACCACGATGCCGGTGAAGATCACGCTGTTGCGCAAGGCCCGGGCGAAATCGATCGAACCCTGCTGCGGCACCAGTCCGAGCACGCGACTGAAATTGTTGAGCGTGGGGTGGTCCGGCAGCAACTGGGCGGCCTGGCTGAACAGCTCGCGACTGGGCATGAGGCTCGTCTTGAGCGCGATCCAGAGCGGGAACAGCGATATGAAGATCGACAGCGCCAGCAGAGACATCGGGATGGCGCGGGCGCGCATCAGTTGAGCTCCGAGTGGCCGGCGCGCAGCAGCCGCATCTGCACGAGCGTGAAGACGATCAGAACGGCGAACAGCAGCACCGACATCGCCGACGCGTAACCCATGCGCAGGAAGCCGAAGCCGGTCTGGTAGATATACCAGACCAGCACGCGGGACGCGTTCGCTGGGCCGCCCTGGGTGGTGACCGCCACGGTGTCGAAGACCTGGAACGAGCCGATCACGCTGGTGATCAGGACAAAAGCCAGCACCGGTCGCAGCAGCGGCAGGGTGATCCGGGTAAAGCGCGTCCAGCTGCCGGCTCCGGTGAGTGCGGCGGCTTCGTAGAGGTCGGCAGGTATTGCCCGAAGTCCGGCAGAGAACAGCAGCGCGGTGAATCCGGTGTAGCGCCAGATGTTGATGCCCGCGAGACAGGCGACGGCGGTATCCGGTTGGGAAAGGAAGCCTTGCCTCGGCACGCCGATCAGACCGAGAAAGGTGTTGGCCACCCCAAGCAGCGGGTTGAGCATCCAGAGCCAGATCATTGCGACAACCACGCTGGAAACCAGATAGGGCATCAGCACGATTGCGCGCACGATCACCGAAGCCGCCAGCGACTCGAGCACCAGGGCCAGTCCAAGTCCGAGAACGGTTTGAAGCGGGATGTTGAACAGCACATAGGCCAGCGTCACCCAGGCCGAGTGCCAGAACTGCGGATCGGCGAGAGCGCGGCGGTAGTTTGCGAGCCCGACGAAGCGCGCCGGACGCAGCAGGTTCCAGTTGGTCAGGCTGTAGCCTAGAACCCGGACGATCGGGTACAGGTAGAATATGGTGAACCCGAACATCGCCGGGGCAGAAAAAAGCCAGCCCATCGTGGTCTCGCTTTCCCCCAGTCGGCGATACACCGATGACCTGGAGCGATCCCGCTGTGGCGGCGTCGCGACTTGAAACTCGACGCTGGTCTGCCCCATCGCGCGCATCCTCTGCGAAGGCTCGATCCAACTATTGACACGCGTCGTTGTCGCGTGTCAACGAGGATCCGCGGAAGGAGCAGGGCCGATGAGCACGACGTCCGAACCCTCGCCTCGTTGTCGGGTCGCGATCGCCGGCACCGGCGATCGGGGAACCTCGATGTGGGCTCGTGAGTTGCTGCGCGAACAAGGCGAGCTTGTGGAACTGGTCGGGTTGCACGACATCAATCCGCTGCGCCTCGACGCGGCCCGCACCATGCTCGGCTCGAGCTATCCGGCCTTTACCGACCTCGGCGAGATGCTGCGGACCGTCCGGCCGGAGAAGCTTATCGTGTGCACCCGCGACGACACGCACGACCGGGTCATCGTGGCCGCGCTCCAGGCCGGGGTCGGCGTGATCTCCGAGAAGCCACTCACCACCTCGGTGCAGGGATGCCACGCCATTCTCGAGGCGGAGCAGCGCAGCGCCGCTCGTGTGGACCTCGCCTTCAACTATCGCTGCGCGCCGACTGCCGCCCGCATCAAGAGCCTGCTGATGGAAGGCGCGATCGGGACCGTCACGTCGGTGGATTTCCACTGGTATCTCGACACCCGTCACGGCGCCGATTACTTCCGGCGCTGGCACTCGACTGCCCGGCATTCCGGCAGCTTGTTCGTGCACAAGGCGACGCACCATTTCGACCTGCTCGCCTGGTATCTCGGCAGCGCTCCAGCCGAGGTCTTCGCCAAGGCGGATCGCCGTCGCTACGGCGATGCCGGGCCGTTCAGGGGAGAGACCTGCCGCAACTGCGCGCATACCGCCGAGTGTCCGTTCTACGTGGACATCGGCGCGCAGGCCCGGATGCGACAACTCTATGTGGTGCCGGAAGCGGCTGACGGCTATGCGCGCGACGCTTGCGTGTTCCGCAAGGAGATCGACATCCCGGATACGATGGCAGGGCTCATCAGCTTTGAAAATCAGGTCATGGTGAGCTACTCACTGGCAGCCTATCTGCCGGTTGAAGGATATTCGATCGCGTTCAACGGGCTGGGTGGACGGCTCGAGCTGCGTCAATACGAGAAGCAGCCATGGGACGAGCCGGATCACGACGAGATCCGACTGACCCGCGCCTTTGGCGGAACCGAGATCATCACCGTGGCTCACCAGGATGGCGGTCATTATGGCGGTGATCGTCGTCTGCGCGAGCTGCTGTTCAAACCGGAGCTGCCGGATCCGCTCCACCAACGCGCGGGTCTGCGCGACGGCATCCTGTCGGTGATGACCGGGATTGCCGCACTTGAAAGCGCGCGGCAGGGACGTGCCGTAAAGATCAAGGACCTTTGGGCAAGGATGCAGGCATGAGTTTCGATCCGCAAGGCGATCGCTACGAGACAATGCGCTATCGACGCTGTGGACGCAGCGGCATCGACCTCCCGGTGGTGGCACTCGGCCTGTGGCAGAATTTCGGCGGCGCGGACGTGTTCGAGAATGGCCGCTCGATCATCCGGCACGCCTTCGACCGGGGCGTGACGCATTTCGATCTCGCGAACAATTACGGGCCTCCCTACGGTTCGGCGGAGGAGAACTTCGGCCGCGTGATGACCGCCGACCTCAGACCGTACCGCGACGAGCTGGTGATCTCGAGCAAGGCCGGCTATGACATGTGGCCGGGTCCTTACGGAAACTGGGGCTCCCGGAAATACCTCGTGGCCTCGCTCGATCAGAGCCTGCGTCGCATGGGGCTCGAGTACGTCGACATCTTCTATCATCACCGAGCTGATCCGAAGACGCCGATCGCCGAAACCATGGGCGCGCTGGCCGACATCGTCCGACAGGGTAAGGCGCTTTATGTCGGCATCTCGACCTACGACGTGCCTCAAACCGAGGCGGCGCTGGCGGAGCTGGCGCGGCTGAACGTGCCCTGCCTGGTGCATCAGCCACGATACTCGTTGCTTGATCGCGCGATCGAGCCGGCACTGCTCGCGTTGCTCACGGCACGTGGCGTCGGCTGCGCGGTCTTCTCTCCTCTGGCGCAGGGCCTGCTGACCAGCAAGTATGTCGACGGCATCCCAGAGGGCTCGAGGGCCAGCAAGGGCGCCTCCCTGCGCCCTTCCGCGTTGTCGGACGCCGTCCGGCAACGGATCGGCCGGCTCGATGCGCTGGCGCGCAACCGCGGCCAGACTCTCGCCCAGATGGCGATCGCCTGGGTGCTGCGTGACACCGCGGTGACCACCGCGCTGGTTGGCGCCCGCTCAGTGGCGCAGCTCGACGACACCTTGGCGGCACTGGACCAGCCGACGTTCTCCGAAGAGGAACTCGCCGCGATTGACAACATCGCTCCCGGTCAGACCTAGCATGACCGATCTCCGGTCCGGGCGTCGTGGCGCCCCGAGCCGGACCGGACCCGGCGGTCGCAGCGCGCGGCCGGGGCGGCAGCCCTCGCCTTGGCGAGGGAGCGTCGAAAGGCCGCGCTGACCGGAGCTTAACCGTGATTGCATTGAGAAAAGGACCCGGATGATGAAACGTGTGGTGGTAACCGGAGGCAGCGGCAAGCTCGGGCGAGCCGTCGTGCGAGACTTGGTCGGGCACGACTACGCTGTTATCAACGTCGACATGGTCCCGTCCCGGGACAATCTGTGTCCGTTCATCCAAACCGATGTTGAGGACATGGGGCAGGTGCTCGAGACGATGTCCCAGGTCGATGACTTCTACAAAGGCGTCGACTGCATCGTGCATCTCGCGGCCATCCCGGCGCCCGGCCGGTTGCCGAACGGGCGTTTGTTCCGGCTGAACATGATCAGCACGTTCAACGTCTTCGAGTCGGCGCGCCGTCTCGGGCTTCGCAACGTCGTATGGGCCTCCAGCGAGACGGTGCTGGGGCTGCCGTTCGACAAGCCGCCGCCCTATATCCCGGTGGACGAGGAATATCGTGGCCGCCCGGAGACCGTCTACTCGCTCTCCAAGCACCTCGGCGAGGAGATGGCTCGCGAATATTGCCGTTGGGACCCGACGATGAAGATCGTCGGCCTGCGCTTCTCCAACGTCATGGAGATCGAGGACTACCAGCGGTTTCCAAGCTTCGAAGCCGACAAGGCTGGCCGTAAGTGGAACCTGTGGGCCTATATCGACGCCCGCGACGGAGCCCAGGCGGTACGCAAGGCGCTCGAGTTCGACCAATGCGGCGCGGAGACTTTCATTATCGCCAATGCCGACGGCGTGATGACGACCCCGAACGACGAACTGGTGGCGGCCTACTATCCCGATGTGCCGTTCAAGGCTGGAGGGCATCCGAACGAGACGCTGCTTTCCATTGAAAAGGCACGCCGGCTGTTGAAGTACGAGCCTCAGTTCAGTTGGCGCCAAGTTGCGGGGTGATCGGACCCGTCGCGCGCCGGCGATGCGGGCGTCCCGAGGGCGATCTGTCCGAACCACGGGCTGAAAGCGTATCGGAGCCTTCCTCGTCGCCGGTCATTGCCGGATCGCAGGAACCGCCACGAGCCACCAAGGCCAGGAGCCAACAAGAAATGACCATGCCACCTGTCCTGCGCCTAGACGGCGCGCACGTGACGCTGCTGCTGTTGCCGCGCGGGTCCAGCCCCGAGATCGCCTATTGGGGGCCGCGCCTGCCGGAAGGGCTCGACCTCGCCGTCCTGCCGTCGCTGCGCAGCCGCGCCGTTGCCAACAACGCCCTCGACCGGGACCATACCGACGCGCTGCTGCTGCCCACCCTCGGGGCCGGGCCGATGCGTCAGCCCGCGTTCGCCGCGGTGCGGGACGACGGGCGCGACTGGACCGCGGAATTCCAGCTCCAGGCGGCGGATCATGCGGGATCGACGCTGACGCTGAGTCTGGAGGACCCGGTCGCGCGGCTCGGCTGCGTGCTCCGCCTCCGCCTGGCGCCGGACGACGACGTGCTCACCCAGGACTGCACGATCGTGAACCGCGGCGACGCTCCGCTCCGGGTGGAGCATCTCGTCGCCGGCGCGATCCTGTGGCCGCAGGATGCCACCGAGCTGCTGAGCTTCGACGGCCATTGGGGGCACGAGTTCACCGAGCGGCGCATGACGCTGCAGGGCGGCAGCTTCATGGTGGAGAACCGGCGCGGCCGCGGCTCGCACGAGCACGTTCCCGCGCTGATCGGCGGCCAGCCCGGCTTCGACGAGGATTCCGGCCTCGTGCACGGCGTGCAACTCGGCTGGAGCGGCAACCACCGGATCTCGGTTGAGCGGCTGGAGGATGGACGCAGCCTGGTGCTGGCCGGCCTGCTGCTGCATCCGGGCGAGCAGATCCTGCAGCCAGGCGAGTCGCTGGACGCGCCGACCATCTACGTCACCTTGTCCGAGGCGGGGCTGAACGGCCTGTCGCAGAGGTTCCATCGCCACATCCGCCGGCACGTCCTGCCGTTCTCGGCGGAAGCTGTTCCCCGTCCAGTGACGCTGAACACCTGGGAAGGCAACTACTTCAAACACGAGATCGACACGCTCAAGGCGCAGGCGGATGCCGCAGCGGCGCTCGGGGTCGAGCGCTTCGTGCTGGACGACGGCTGGATGCAGGCACGCCATCACGATCGCGCCGGGCTCGGCGACTGGATACCCGATCCCGGCAAGTATCCCGACGGCATCGGGCCGCTGGCCGAGCACGTGGTCGGCCGGGGCATGCAGTTCGGGCTCTGGGTGGAGCCGGAATGCGTCAACCCGGATAGTGACCTGCACCGGGCCTTTCCCGACGGTGTGCTGCATGTCGACGGACGGCCGCTTCGCACGGCGCGCAATCAGCTGGTGGTCGACATCACGCGTCCGGAGATCGCCGCCCGGATCGAGAACCAGATCGACGCGCTGCTGCGCGCGCACCCGATCGGCTACCTGAAATGGGACATGAACCGCGACCTGGTGGCGGCGGCAAGCCGCGATGGTCGCCCCGCCTATCACCGCCACGTGCTGGCGCTGCATGCGATGCTGGACCGGCTGCGTGCGGCGCATCCCGGTTTGGAGATCGAGAGCTGCGCCTCAGGCGGCGGCCGCCCCGACCTCGGCATGCTCCGTCGCACGCATCGCGTCTGGACCTCCGACTGCACCGACGCGCTCGACCGAATCGCGATCCAGCGCGGCTTCTCGCGTTTGTATCCGCCCGAGGTGATGGGCGCCCACGTCTCGGCCAGTCCCAACCACCAGACTGGACGGGTGCATACGCTGGGTTTCCGCGCCGCGGTCGCGCTGTTCGGCCATCTCGGCGTGGAGCTCGATCCGCTGCGGATGACGGATGCCGAGCGTGCGGAGCTCGCCGGCTGGATCGTGCTGCACAAGCGGCTGCGGCCGCTGCTGCATGGCGGTTTGCACGTCGCGGTGCCGAAGCGGGCCGGCCGGGAGGCGCGCGGTGTGGTCGCCGAGGATCGCCGCAGCGCCGCCTGGTGCGTGATGCAGACCGTCAGCCCCGACCGGCGCATCCCGGGGCCGCTGGCGTTGCCCGGTCTTGATCGCCAGATGAGTTACCGGATCCAGGCACCCCGGCCGCAAGCCGCGCCGGCACGCGCCACCGAGACGCACCGGCGATTGTTCGAGGATGGGCTCGTGGTTCCAGGCGCGCTGCTCGCGGAGGTCGGGCTGGTCCTGCCGCAGATGCAGGCCGAGAGCGCGCTCGTGCTGACGCTGGACGCCGCTGACGGTCCCTAGAAAGGGCGAGAGGAAGCCTCATGAAACGCATGCACAGCCTGTTCAAGGCACCAACAATCCTTGTCGCGATGATGATCGCGACCGCTGTTTCAGCTCATGCGGACGATACAGCGAACACCCCTCGCAAGGTGCCGGCGAAGACGCTGCAGGTGCCAACCGCCGATGTCAGCCCGGAGATGCAGAAACTCATTGCGGCGCCACTCAACCCGGCCTGGAACGACCAGTTCAACACCGGAGAAGCGTGGCGCAAGTTCGCCGACCACCAGGCCATCAAAATCAACGCAGGCATTCCGGGCATGATGCAGCGCCTGGATGTCACGATGGCGCGTTCCACCATCGACGGCGTGCGGGTTTATACCCTCACGCCCAGGGTGATCTCGCCGGAGAACGCCAACCGCGTGCTGATCCACGAACATGGCGGCTGCTACGTGCTGTTTCCCGGCGAGACCGGCGCTACCGAGGCCATCATGATGGCCGGCTTTGGTCACATCAAGGTCGTCATGCCTGATTACCGGATGCCACCGGAAGCCTATTTCCCGGCGGCGATCGATGACTCCGTGACGCTCTACAAGTCGCTCCTGAAGACGACGAACCCCAAGAATATCGGCATCTTTGGAACCTCAGCCGGCGGCGCGCTGACGCTCGAGATCGTCCTGCGCGCAAGGCAGCTCGGGCTGCCGATGCCCGGCGCCCTCGCCTCCGGCACGCCGATGTCGGACGCGACGATGGTTGGCGACAGCTTCTACGCCAACAAGCTGGTGGATAACGTGCTGGTATCGCCGACCGGCTTCTGCCAAGCGGCAACCCGCGTCTACGCGAAGGGCCATGATCTCAAGGATCCGCTGCTGTCGCCGGTGTATGGCGACATGCACGGCTTTCCGCCGACGATCTTGACCACCGGAACACGCGACCTGCTGCTCAGCAACACTGTGCGCGTGCATCGCGCGCTGCATCGGGCCGGCGTTGAAGCGGATCTGGAGGTGTACGAGGGTCAATCGCACGCCCAGTATCAGTTCGACGATCGGGTGCCCGAAACCAAGGAAGCCTTCGGCGAGATCGCGATGTTCTTCAACCAGCACCTGGGGAAATGATCCCTCTCGCAGCAGCTCGGGTTTCGAATCACAGCCCTTGGGAGTTCCGGCCGGAGCAATCGTCGGGAAGGCCGGAGGCGTTGTTGTGCAACTGGTGAGGTTGCCGGGCGACGGGGGAGAGCCAACCATCATGATCATGGCTTCTCAATGAGTGAGGGCCGCCGCCATGAAGTTTCGCACAAGGATTGATGTGTTTCCTTGGCGATAGGCGAGTGCCAGCCGAGCAACCGGTGTCTGGCCCCTGATCGCACGGAAGCCTACACCGGCAACATGAAGCTGGCTCATCGACGCTGGCACCATGGATACCCCGAGTTCCGCCGCAACGAGATTGACGATCGAGGAAAGCTGCGGCGCGAACTGGTCGATGCGCGGCTCGAATCCCGCTTCGCGACATGCGCCGATGATCGTGTCGTAGAGGGTCGGTCCGATGGATCTTGGAAACAGGATGAACGGGTCTTTTGCCAAGCCGGCCAGATCGACCTCATCTTCGCCTATCATGGCGTGGCCCGTTGGCATCGCGAGCATCATGGGCTCCTCGGACAGGTGCCGTAGCTGAAGCCCCCTGCCCGCGGCGCCCTCCGGCCGTAGAAAGGCGATGTCGAGCGTGCCGTCATCAAGGCCTGTGGTGAGCCGCGTCGTATTGGCCTCCTCCAGACTTAATCCGACACCGGGATAGGCGCGCCGGAACACCCGCAGGGTGCCGGGCACCACAGCGTTGAATGCCGAAGAGGCCGTAAAGCCGACGCGCAGAACGCCGATCTCTCCTCGAGCTGCCCGCTGGGCATGCCTGACGGCACGCTCGGCCAACTCTGGCATGCCACTCACCACGGCCAAGAATGCCTTGCCTGCCGGGGTCAGCTCGGCACCATGCGCTACCCGGCGGAACAGCAATGCGCCGACCTCTCGCTCAAGATCCTTGATCTGCAAGCTGAGGGGAGGCTGGCCGATGCCGAGACCGGCGGCAGCTCGGGTGAAGTTGCCCTCCCTGGCGATCGCCAAGAAGTAGCGGATGTGGCGCAGCTCCATGTCATCTGTAAAACATATCGCAGGCGCCTAGACCATATATTGGTATAAATCGGCGGTCAGGCACATTTTCAGGGAGGCGGCAGACACAGGATTGGAGAGTGACGATGGTCGACACGATGAAGCCAGCACGCAGCTGGCTGTTCACTCCGGCGAGCCGACCGGACCGTTTCAGCAAGGCTGCGGAGATCGGCGCCGACGTGCTGATCATCGATCTTGAAGATGCCGTGGCGCCAGACGACAAGGCGTCGGCCCGCGCCGCTGTTCTTGACTACCTCGCCAAGCCTGCAACGCAGCCGATCCAGCGAGCCCTCCGGATCAACGGTTTGGATACCCTGGCGGGCATTGCTGACCTCGAAGCGCTGTTGCGGTCCGACGCAGCACCCGAGTTCCTGGTGCTGCCCAAGGCGGACGGACCGGGCCACCTTCACATCCTTGATCGCTTGCTGGCGGCGCGGAAATTGGAAACCCGGCTGGTCGGGCTGATCGAAAGCGCCCGCGGCTTGGCTGCAGTCGAGGCGACCGCCGCGGCAACGCCTCGTTTGTTCGGGCTGATGCTGGGCGCCGCCGACATGGCAGCCGACCTCGGGGCGGCGACGGCCTGGCCGACGCTTGTGGCGGCGCGCAGCCGGATTGTGCTCGCTTGCGTGCTGGCCGGCGTGACGCCGATCGATACGCCGTTCTTCGACGTGCACGACATGGAGGGCCTGGCTCGGGAGACGGCGGACGCCGCGGCGTTCGGCTTCCCGGCCAAGGCGGCGATCCATCCCGGCCAGGTCGGGCTCATCAACCAAACGCTGACGCCAACCTCCAAGGATGTCGAGCATGCCCGGGCGGTGCTTGCCGCCAACGCCAAGGGCGTCGGCGTTGTTGATGGCCAGATGATCGATGAAGCGGTTGCGCGCAAGGCGCGTCGCGTCCTGGCCGCTGCGGGGCGATGAGGATCGCCATCTGGCCGCTTCTTGACACTCTTCAGGCTCATGAAAGGAACAACATAATGGACAGTCTTTTGCCTGCCTATAAGGCCGTCGGGGAACGCCGCTACCGCGAGACGTCCGGCCTCTACTGGGAGGATTTCGAGCCAGGCGACGTCTTCGAGCATCGTCCCGGCCGCACCGTGCTGGATGTCGACAACACCTACTTCACGTTGCTGACATTGAACGTGCAGCAGGTGCATTTCGACGCCGCCTATGCCGCCAAGACCGAGTGGAAGAA
>CAXUNX010000015.1:0-25529 GCA_964252545.1 uncultured Acetobacteraceae bacterium
GGTGCAGGGCGCGCCGTCGCGGAGTGCTGCGAGCGGGTGCTGCCGGTGACCCAGCGCGATCGCCATCGCGCAGCCGGCCCCGGTGGCGATCCGCGCCGCCGCCAGCTTGGTGCGCATCCCACCGGACGAGTATCCCGGCGGCGGCGCGCCGCCCATAGCCACGATGGCCGGGGTCAGGGACGCCACCAGCGGGATATGGCTGGCTTGCGGGTGCTGGCGTGGATCGGCGGTGTAGAGGCCGTCGATGTCGGACAACAGCACGAGCTGGTCGGCCTGGATCATCTCGGCCACCCGGGCGGCGAGCCGGTCATTGTCGCCGAAGCGGATCTCCGCGGTGGCCACGGTATCGTTCTCGTTGATCACCGGGACGCAGCCGAGTGCGGCAAGCGTGGTCAGCGTCGCCCGCGCATTGAGGTAGCGGCGCCGGTCCTCGGTATCGTCCGGGGTGAGCAGCAACTGTGCTGCGGTCAGGCCGTGCGCGAGCAGGCTCGCACTCCAGGCCTGTGCCAGCCGGATCTGCCCGACGGCGGCTGCGGCCTGCTTCTCCTCGAGCCGCAGCTTTCCTGGCGGCAGCCGGAGCGCATGGCGCGCGAGTGCTATGGCGCCGGAGGACACCACGCTGACCTCCGTTCCCGATGCCCGAAGTGCGGCGATGTCGGCGGCGACGCTGTCGAGCCAGGCACTCCGCACCGCGGCTGCTTTGGCGTCGACCACCAGCGCGCTGCCGATCTTGACCACCAGCCGTCTGGCCTCCGCCAGGCGGGGCCTATCGCTCATGCGGTCGCGGCGGCGCTGTCCGCCCGCGTCGTCACCTGCCGGCCGAGTGCTACACGGTCCTGGAGTGCCCGCAGCGCCCCGGCCACCCCCTGGCCGGTGACCGCCGAAAGGCTCAGCACGGGTGCGCCGGTGGCCTTTTCCAGGGCGCGCCTGCGGGCGGAAAGCTCCTGCGGGCTCAGGGCGTCGATCTTGTTCAAGGCAACCAGTTCCGGCTTCCCGTCGAGGCCGCCGCCATAGGCTCTGAGCTCCTCGCGTATGGTGCGCCAGGCCTGCACCACGTTGCCGGCGGCGCCGTCGACGAGGTGCAGCAGCACGGCGCAGCGCTCAACATGGCCGAGAAAGCGGTCGCCGAGTCCGGCACCCTGGTGAGCGCCTTCGATCAGTCCGGGAATGTCGGCGAGCACGAACTCCTCCGAGGCCGACAGCCGCACCACGCCGAGCTGCGGATGCAGCGTGGTGAAGGGGTAGTCGGCGATCTTGGGACGGGCGGCGCTGGCCACCGAAAGAAACGTCGACTTGCCGGCGTTGGGCAATCCCACCAATCCGGCATCGGCGATCAGCTTGAGCCGCAGCCAGACCCAGCGCTCCTCGCCGGGCCATCCCTTCTCGGCGCGGCGCGGCGCGCGGTTGGTGCTGCTCTTGTAGGTGGCGTTGCCGAACCCGCCGTCGCCGCCGCGGCACAGCAGCACCCGCTTGCCCGGCGCATCCAGGTCGGCGAGCATCACCTCGCGCGCCTCGTCGAAGATCTGGGTGCCGATGGGAACAACGATCACGATCGCCTCGGCCCCGGCACCGGTGCGGTCGGAGCCGGCACCGTTGCCCCCTTTGCGTGCCCGGAAATGCTGGGCGTAGCGGAAGTCGATCAGCGTGTTGAGGTTGGCTGCGGCCTCGAAGATGATGTCGCCGCCGCGGCCGCCATTGCCGCCGTCCGGACCACCAAACTCGATGTACTTCTCCCGCCGGAACGCGACGACCCCGTCGCCGCCGTCGCCAGACTTGATGTAGATCTTGGCCTGGTCGAGGAACTTCATGGGGGCTGCGGGGTCCGGAAGAGAGGGTCCTGAGACAACAAAGGGCCGGCCACGAACGGGCCGACCCTGGCAGGCGCTGGTGCGGCGAACGGCCGCGTGCGGTGCTTGACCTACTCGGCCGCGGTGGCGATCGTCTCGACGCTGACCTGGACGCGGCCTTCGGCGCGGGTCTCGAACTTCACCCTGCCGTCGATCAGCGCGAAGATGGTGTGGTCGCGTCCAACGCCGACATTGCGGCCGGGCTTCATCTTGGTGCCGCGCTGACGGATGATGATGTTGCCGGCGATCACGCTCTCGCCGCCGAACTTCTTGACGCCGAGGCGCCGTCCCGCGGTGTCGCGGCCGTTGCGGGACGATCCGCCTGCTTTCTTGTGTGCCATGGCCTCGTCTCCTTCGCTCAGGCGGTGATAATGTCGGCGATGCGCAGCACGGTGATCGGCTGGCGATGGCCGTTCCGGCGGCGGCTGTTCTGCCGGCGGCGCTTCTTGAAGATGATGACGGTGGGCAGACGGTCCTGGGCGACCACCGTGGCGGTCACCGAGGCTCCTGCGACCAGCGGAGCGCCGATCACCGTGCCGGCCTCGCCGCCCACCGCGAGCACGTCGGTGAAGGTTACGGTGGAGCCGGCCTCGGCATCGAGCTTCTCCACCTTCAGCACGGTTTGCGGCGAGACGCGATACTGCTTTCCGCCGGTGCGGATCACTGCGAACATGATATTCTCTGCTTTCCGATCTCTCGGCCCGTGCGGCCCCGGGGAGGGGCAGGCTCGGCGGCCTAGTCGCTTTTTGATTATGGGCCGGGCACGCGCGGGCGTGCCTGGCGGGCTCCGGTTGAAGGAGGCCGCTTATAGAACCGGATGGTGCGCTGTCAACAGCGTTGCGCGTTGCGCCGGCTCCCCCTATAAACCGCGCCGCCGCTTGCGACCGGAGAGGTGCCAGAGTGGTCGATCGGGACGGTCTCGAAAACCGTTGTGCGTGCAAGCGTACCGTGGGTTCGAATCCCACCCTCTCCGCCAAAGGCGACCTTGGTTCCCGATCAACTGTTCTCCCGAGATCATTAAGTTCAGGGGGAGCTGGGACCTATGTCCGCCTGCGTGGCCCTGCTCATGTCCTGGTTACGCCGACGGGACGCTGTGTTGGGAAGAGACGGCGGCAGCCAGGACGGCATCGGCCCGGACCGACGCCATGCCTGCTTGATGGCCGGCCGTCCCGGCGTCTGCTTCCGAGCGGGCCGCATGCGATGAGTTTCGCCGGACGGCCGCCGGGGCGCCTCGACTAAGCCCGGCTCATCGCCCACGGAGAACAGGACACACTCTACCGCTTGCTTCCACGTCCCAGCAGGATGCCGACCACAAGGGTGATGCCAGCCGCAGCGAGCGGCTGCCTCTTGGCGAAGCCCATAACCTTGCCGCCAAAAGCCCTGAGTTGTCCTGTGCCCTGCTCGGTTTCCCCGTCCACCTGCAGAACGGCGTCTCCAATCACACCGCCGGTGGCGTCCTCGACCTTGCCGTCGAGATGCTGGGCAGTTCCTTCGATGTTCAAGCTGTCCATGAAATGTTCTTTCCTGTTGTCGCATTCAAAGGTGAAGACGCCGACGGATGGATATCGACGCCCTGGTCTGGCGATGCGCCCGATGTCGCTGTGCTCAAGCTGTTCCCAGGTGCCTACGCGCCGATATGTCTCAGAGAATGGTGAGCCTGTTTGAGTTGCACGAGGATTGTGACGGGTGCATCAAAAAGAAAGATGAAGCTGGTTTGCTGCTCGCTGATCAGCGGCGATGCTGACCCGTCGGGTCAACCCCCGATTTGAACCGGCTAGCCAGTCTTGCTCGGTGAAACATAGCCTTCATGAGGCGCGGTCACGGAACCATCCCGCGACGTGCTCGCGAGGTGGAGCACCTTCGGAGTATGCGCCATGTCGACGAGCCGGAACGCACCGGCTGCAAACGCCGAGCCGATCAATGGTCCTATGGTGTAGAAAATCCAGAGTTTGGACGTGCCCGCCACCAGCATCGGGCCAAGTGCTCTGGCCGGATTGCCGGCGCCTCCGCTGACCGGGCCTCCAAGCAGCACGCCTGCGGCAAGGGAAAATCCCACGGCCACCGCGGCGGTTCCGGCTGGAACACGTGGATCGGTGGCGGTAGAAAGAACCGTAAACACAAGAATGAAGGCGATCAGAGCCTCCACGAGCAACACCTGCAGGGCGCTGGCGCCGTTCACCGGGGAAGGCGCACCAAGATGGGCCGTGTCGTGGGCCCCATGTCCGTAGGCAGCCCATACAAAAACTGCTGCCAGGATGGCGCCGAGCATCTGCGCAAGCCAGTAAAAGGCGACGTATCCCCATGGGAATTTTCCGGCCAGCGCCAAGCCGAACGTCACAGACGGATTGACATGGGCGCCGCTGACCTGACCGATCGCTCCAACGATAGCGATCAGGATCAGTCCGAACGAGAGCGCGACCGCAAGTGAGTCATAGGCTGGTCCTGCGGTTCCTTTTCCGAGCACCGCAGCACTCGCAACAGCGGTGCCAACCAACACCAGGAGGAAAGTACCGATGCACTCCGCAAGGCACGCAAGGAGCAAGTTGCCACCTTCGGACCGAGCCGACCCTGGTCCGCCGCTCGGAGTAGCCAGCTTGGGTGCCTTCATTCTCGTGGTAGTTTCCTGGGATAGGATGTCACCCGTTGCCATCTCGGTCTCCGATCAGCTCATCTCATCAACAATGTCGTGGGACGCGACCGCTTCAAACCGCTCCTCTGCCGGAGCAAGGCTCGAGGGCCAGAGCCGAGGCATCCTTGCAGGCGGCGACCACTTGGCCTCCGCCACCAGCATGGTGGCGGAGGTGACTGGAGCGGGTTTTGTGGTGCGTCGTTGAAAAAGCTCGTTGTGCCCTTTCGCCTCCGACAGATTGCAAGAGCGTGTTTCTTGCAATCTGGTCAGCAGGCGTCGGGCAAACTCAACCGATCGTGCGCTTCGACACCTGCAACCGCCGTTGCACCGCAAGCGAGCCACCGATGGCAGCAGCAATGGCACCGAGCAGAAGATCACCGAACGCGGCGAACGATGTTTTCGAAGCGGCCGCGGCACTGGCGTCCGCCGCGTTTTTCGCGGTCTGTATGGCCTGGTCCTTGGTTTGCGTCAGCTTGGCCTGCGCATCATTGAACTGCTTCGTGGCGTCGTCGTGGCTGATATGCCTCTGCGCTGCCATGATATTGATAATCTGCTCTTTTGCCGCCGGTGCGTCAGCGCCCCCTTGGGCATAGATGGTCAGATTGCGCGCAATCTCCTTCTGGGCATCTTGCGGGCTCATTGTTGCAGGGTTGGTGTTGGTCGGCTGCGTGTAGGCCTGAGCTTGCTGTTGCAGCATGTCCGGTGACACGCCGGCCGCCTGTGCGATCGGCTGTGCCGCGTCCTTGATGCTGGATCCTGCTGCCGAGGTGACGCTGCCCAGTACACTGAAGCCGCCGCCCACCAGGCTGCCAACCGCCGAGCTGAGGAGATAGATCGTCAGGATGCTCGCCAAGCTCCAGGCGATAATGCCATGCAGAAAGCCGTCGAAGCGGATTTCGACACCAGCGAGCCAGGCAGCCACGTAGCCGCCGAGAAACAGGGCAATGCAGCTGCTGATCACCCACCATAATCCAGCGCCGATGCCGAAATTGCTTGCGTCCGGGGTGCTGCCCGCATTGACGTTGACGGTGCTCAAGCCGATCCCAGCGCCAAGCAAGCTCAGCATGAGTTGGATGACGACGATCAGCACCATGCCGGCGAAAACCGCTGCCCACGAAATCCGCCGGTGCGTGTGTGGGCCAGCACCGATGACGGTTGTGCTGGTCTCCGTCACCCTGGCGCGACGCGTTAGAGGATCATCATAGACGTTCGTGGTCGACATAAAACTCTCCGGTTCGGTGCAAGCAGAGGGTCCACCCCGTGCACATGAAATACTTCGAAATGATCGACTGCTCGAAGCCGGATGACCTCGGACAGCTTGATGGCGTCCTCAGATCTTCGAACGACTGGCCGGTGTCACGGGAACAGTCGACGTTGCCGTGCCGACTGTCGCAGCGGCTTGCTTGCTGATCTCGACATCCTCGCGACGGATCGTGTCGTGGACGGTCTCGACGTGCTCCGAAGCCTGCCTCTTGACCACGACCTCCTCTGCCACATGCACGGTCTTACCGACCACTGCCTCCTCGTCCATCTCCTTGACCTCGATCACCCGATCGGTGAAGGCGGCGGTGTCGAGAACGGCGGTGGCCGGGCGACGCTGGATCGTGGCATGCTCCGAATGCAGGGTGACGTCCTGTTCGACCGGGGTCTCCACAACAAATCGACGAACGCGTGTGGTGCCACGATCCACCAGACGCTTGCCGACGACGAGTTGTTCCTCAGACAATGCGATGGTTTGTGCGTCATCCACGCTGCCAGTCGCCGGCTGCCTGGCAGAAGCAACCGTTGCAACCGCCTCACGGGTGGTCGTCGTGGTTGTTCCCGCGACCGCGCCATAGGTGGCGGCGCGATCGTCGATATCGACCGGATTATGGCTTTCCAGGATGCGGGTGACACTGGCCACATGCTCCTCAGGCGCCCCGACCGTCACCACCGTCGAGCCGCTCTGCACGCTGCGCTCGTAGACGGAGGTGGTGTGGGCAGGCTCGCCGCCGAACAAGCTGCGCCAGAAGCCTGTCTCGCGGGGTGCCGCCGCAGCGTTGCCTGCCGAGGCGGTCGTGGTGGAGGCGTGAACCGAGATGGCATCCGCAGGAACATTCGCGGCCTTGAGTTCATTGACTGCCAACTCGGCGTGGGCCGCAGTATCGAAGATGGCGACGATGGTTTCCGTACTCATTTCAATTGGTCCTTGCTGTTTCTACTGACTGTGGAATTGCCTGGCATCCTGCTGCGCCGCGCGCATGCGCCCCGGTCCGGATTTACTGACAAGCGCCCGCCGCGTTCAGCGGACGGCAGCTTCCAGAGTATGTCCAACTTTCTTGAGAATGCCGGATGCGCACCGCCTCCCTTTTGAAGATCAAGTTTGCGCTCAACGACGATGCTTCTCCGATGCCCGGCACAACGATGGCGTCAGCCTTCCAACCAGGAAGAGTTTCAACACCTCGTCCGAGTGCAACGGTCATGCGTCGGCAATGGCGATTCCAGAACGAACTCTCCGCTACATGCTTCAAGCGAACAGCGCAATCAAAATTGAGAGTAGTTCAACTTAAGTTCTGAAGACAAAAACTAACCTAGATTGTAATTCTCTTGCATCACTGGGCGATGACAACAGCACTACGCCTGGGTGCCTGCCCATTGGTGTACGTCATCTAAGCTAGGTTTTCTTTATCCAGGTTAGTTTTTCTTGGATGCGCAGTGCCTCTCACGGGCTTAGATCCCCAGCGTGTCTCGCTGTTGCGTCCGCAGTTTGGGATTGGTCGCAGACATGTGATCAGTCCCATGCTCCCGCTGATCCCGAGCTTACCGGAAGCCATCGGATGGATGCATCCTGCCCGTCATCTCGCAACCAAGCCCAGGCCAAATGATGGCCGGTGCATCTGGAAGCCGACAAAAAGTCATGCGTCGGCGAAGCACGCGCAATTCATCTCAGCGGCTGCTCTGGCACCAGCGCTGCCGTGATGAGGCGAAGGAGAAAGCCTTCATGTCCCATGACGTGGCCGATCCTGAAACGCCCAGGTGATCCACGGCGAGCAATTGCCGCGGATCGTTCAACGCCGCGACCGGCTAGGCAACGCGGGCGACTCTGCACAGGACCGGCCGTGCCGGCTGCTGCCCCACGCTCGGAATGCGGCTGCAACACAAATGTCCGCTCATCCGGCCGGCAGGTCGTAACAGCATTTGGCACGTCGGCTTAACTGTTCTGCCAAGCGCAGCTCATGTTTTAGCTGCGCCAAGATCGAAAGCCGCCTGTGCCTGACACGGCGGTTTTCCCTCGAACAGCACCGGGTTGGTTTCACGATCAACCGGGCGGCATCGACATGAGACGCTGCCGGAGGCCCCGGAGCTAAACTGGGTTGGCGACATCGTCCGCGCATCGGCACTATAACCCTCGGATGGAACTTACCCCCGATCCCCACGGCCAAGCGGCGCTGATGCTCTGTGAAGGCCTCATGCTCCTCCTGGTCGAGACAGGGATCATTGAGAAACACCGGGTTGCCGATGTCATAGAGGGCGTGGCAGAAGTAAAACAAGAGATCGCAGGCGTGCGCGAGGGTGTCGTGGTGAGTCTGGCATCCATTGTTCTGCTGCAGGCCGTGGCGCGCAGCATCTCTGCATCTGCAGGTCCAGAGCGTCTGCCTGCGTTGTGAATGGCCTGCACTGCTTCCGGCGATGAACCGGAAAGTTGCCGGAGGGACCGGATGACGCTTCCCGCAGCACAGCATCCCGAGCCGTCAACCGCTGTGTCGTCTAGCAGCAATTCTCTGACGCGCAAGCTCTCGCAGTTCATGCCGCTATCTGGGTCCGACCACAGGGTCCTCGACCGCCTCGCGGCTCACGACGAGCATTTTCAGGCCAACGTGGACATCATCGGCGAGAGCATGGCGCCAAGATCGGTGTTCCTGCTCAAGGAAGGCATGGCGATCCGCTATCGCGCCCTGCCCGATGGCGGACGGCAGATCATGACGTTCCTTATCCCTGGCGACTTGTGCGACATGCATGTTTTCCTGCTCAAGGCGATGGACCACACCATCGGCACCATCACACCGGTGCGCATCGCACCCATCTCGCGCGACAGCTTGATGGATCTGTTCTCCCGTCGCCCTCGCATCTCCGCGGCCCTGTGGTGGAGCTCGCTGCAGGAGGAGGCGATGCTGCGCGAGCGCATCGTCTCTCTTGGCCGCCGCGACGCGCGTGGGCGCATCGCCTACCTGCTGTGCGAGCTGCTCTGGCGGCATGCGGCAGTGGGTCTGACGAATCAGGGGACGTTCCGGCTGCCGCTGACCCAGACCGAGCTGGGCGACACGCTGGGCCTGACCCCGGTCCACGTGAACCGCGTCCTCAAGGAGTTCAGGGAGCGCAAGTTGATCGCGATGGCGCAGCGGATGCTTAGCCTGCTGGACGTCGAAGGCCTGCAGAACATAGCAGGCTTCAACAAGGATTACCTGCATCTCGGGGGCGCCTCGAGCGAGATGGCCCGATACTTCGACACCTTGGAAGCCAAGCAAGAAGCCGGCGGCCACCAGGATGCGGCGGTCTGATTGTGGGATCCGTCCTGCCACCGGTCGGGAGCCTGCTGCTGGATTGATGCCGACGAGGCGAGCTCAGGCCATGGCTTAATCAGCGGCGGGAACGGAGCGCGTCCATCAGCAGGTCCAGCAGGCGGCGCATCTGGCCCTGATCGGTTGAGGCGGTCAGCACAACGGTGCTCGCAAGCCATACGGCGACGTCATCGGGTGCCACGTCGTCGCGGATCGTGCCGTCCGAGGCTCCTGCGGCAAGGAACCGTGCGATGATCGCAGCGATCCGCGCGCGGGTATCCGGCACTGCGCTGGTTCGCGACGTCTGCGCGGTGCGCAGGGCGTCGTGCATCGCACGTTTGGTGGCAACGAACCTGGTGTAGCGATCCGTCCAGCTCCGCAGCGCGTCCAGTGCCCGGTGGGCGTCGAGCAGATGCCCGGCTTCCGCCGCCAGAACATCAAGCTCCGAGCGGTATACGGCGCAGACCAGGGCGTCGCGCGTCGGAAAATGCCGATACAGCGTCGCGATGCCCACCCCGGCCGCGCGCGCGACACCTTCCAGCGACACCGTCTCGCAGCCGACGGCGAACCGTTCCCGAGCCGCAGCCAGGAGTTGCTCGCGGTTTTTGGCTGCGTCGGCCCGCAGCGAGCCAGGCTTTGACAAACGGAGGCCCCTCCAGTTAACACCAGCTCAGCGGAGTGACCTCCGTTTGCGTTGCCTATCACGGGAAAGACCTCGATGCCCCATCACGCGCGACCGATCCAAGCACCCGGCGGCAGCTATCTGCTGGGCAGTCACGCGGTGGCCCGGATGGGCTACGGCGCGATGCAGCTCCGGCGCGCCGCCGATCCCGCCGCGGCCGTGGCACTGCTGACGCGCGCGATCGAGCTCGGCGTCGACCATATCGACACGGCGCAGTTCTATGGCAACGGCCTGGTCAACGACGCGATCCGCAAGGTGCTTCGGCCAGGCGACAACGTTGTTGTTGCCAGCAAGGTCGGGGCCGACCACGATCCGCAGGGAAAGATTCCGCTGAAGCTGGCGCAGCGTCCCGAGCAGCTTCGGGCGAGCGTCGAAGACAACCTTCTGAGCCTGGGCGTGGAGCAGATCCCGCTGGTCAATCTGCGTCGCGCCGATGTCGGACCGGGCCTTGCCGCCGCCGGCGACCAGATCGTCGATATCGAACACCAGATGGCAGCGATGATTGCCATGCGCGACGCCGGCAAGATCGGCGCCATCGGCCTGAGCGCCGTCACGCTGGACGGGCTCAAGCGCGTGCTTCCCGCCGGCATCGCCTGCGTCCAGAACGCCTACAGCCTTGCCAGCCGCCAGTTCGAGGAAATGCTCCAGTTCTGCCTGGCCAACCAGGTTGCCTGGGTGCCTTTCTTTCCTCTCGGCGGCGCCGTGCCGGGTTGGCCGAAAGTGACTGACCAGCCGGTGGTGGTCGAGGTGGCTGCGCGCCTGGGAGCCGCGCCGGGCCAGGTCGGGCTGGCCTGGCTGCTGAAACACGCGCCGAACATGCTGCTTATCCCCGGAACGGCAAGCGCCGGACATCTCGAACAGAACCTGGCCGCAGCCTCCGTAGTGCTCGACGAGCGGGCGATGGCAGAGCTCGACGCCTGCGCACCTGTCATGACCTGACCACGGCAGACCGCCGCCCGCTGACGGTCGGCTCCGGGCAATGCTCGGCGAGACAGCGCTGCCGATGTCACCGCATCCGCCGGGTGGTAGAGGCTGCGGCGGCGGGGCCTATGGGAGGTAGTGCGCCGTGGTTCTTGCCGCGATCTCGTCGGCGCTGATGCCGGGCGCCAGCTCAACCAGTCGGAACGGGCTTGCATGGTCGTCGCGCCGGAACACGCAGAGGTCGGTCACGATCATGTCGACCACATTCAGCCCGGTCAGCGGCAGGGTGCAGGCGGGGATGAATTTCGCCTCGCCGTTCTTCGATGTGTGCTCCATCACCACGATCACCTGCTTGACGCCGGCGACCAGGTCCATGGCACCTCCCATGCCCTTGACCATCTTGCCGGGGATCATCCAGTTGGCGATGTCGCCCTGCGCCGACACCTCCATCGCACCCAGCACGGTGAGGTCGACATGGCCGCCGCGGATCATCGCAAAGCTGTCGGCGGACGAGAAGTAGGAGGAGGAGGGAAGCTCGCTGATGGTCTGCTTGCCTGCGTTGATCAGGTCCGGATCCACCTCGTCCTCATACGGGAACGGCCCGATCCCCAGCATGCCGTTCTCGCTTTGCAGGGTGACCGAGATGCCGGCCGGGATGTTGTTGGCAACCAGGGTGGGAATGCCGATCCCGAGATTGACCGTGAAGCCGTCGCGGAGCTCGCGCGCGGCACGGGCGGCGATCTCGTTTCGTGTCCAGGGCATCAGGCTGTCTCCCTCGGCCGCGTGGTCCGGAACTCGACGAGCTTGTTGTACGGAGCGCCGCACACGACCCGCTGCACGAACACGGCCGGCAGGTGGATGTGGTCCGGATCGAGTGTCCCGGCCGGAACGATCTCCTCGACCTCGGCGACCGTGACACGGCCGCACATCCCGGCTGGCACGTTGAAGTTGCGTGCGGTCTTGCGGAACACCAGGTTGCCGGCGGTGTCGGCCTTCCATGCCTTGACGATCGCAAGATCGGCCACGATGCCGCGCTCGAGGATGAAGGTCTCGCCTTCGAACTCCTTGTGGTCCTTGTTTTCGGCGACCAGCGTGCCGACGCCGGTCTTGGTATAGAACCCCGGGATGCCGGCGCCGCCGGCGCGCATCCGCTCCGCCAGCGTGCCTTGCGGACAAAATTCCACCTCGATCTCGCGGGCCAGGTACTGGCGCTCGAACTCCTTGTTCTCGCCGACATACGAGCTGATCATCTTGGCAATCTGGCGCGAGCGCAGCAGCTTGCCGAGGCCGACACCGTCGATGCCGGCGTTGTTGGAGGCGACCCGCAGACCCTGGGTGCCGGCCCTTTCCAGGGCATCGATCAACCGTTCCGGGATGCCGCACAGCCCGAAGCCGCCGGCCGCGATCAGCATGCCGTCGAACAACAGTCCGGCGAGTGCGGCGTCGGCATCGGGATAGATCTTTCGCATGGGATCCGCTTCCTGGTGTGGAGGCTCAGCGTTCGAGCGTCATCGCAATGCCCATACCGCCGCCGATGCACAGCGTTGCAAGAGCCCGCTTGGCGTCGCGCCGACGCATCTCGTGCAGCAGCGTCACCAGCACGCGGGCCCCCGAAGCTCCGATCGGGTGGCCGAGCGCGATCGCGCCGCCGTTGACGTTGACGATCTCCGGGTCCCAGCCCATCTCCCGGTTCACCACGCAGGCCTGGGCTGCGAACGCCTCGTTGGCTTCCACCAGGTCGAGCGTGCCGATCTCCCAGCCGGCACGGGCCAGCGCCCGGCGCGAGGCCGGGATCGGCCCGGATCCCATCACCGCGGGATCGACGCCGGCGGTGGCACAGGACACGATCCGCGCCAGCGGCTCCAGGCCGCGCCGCGCCGCTTCGGTCCCGGTCATCAGCACAACGGCGGCCGCCCCGTCATTGATGCCCGACGCGTTGCCCGCGGTCACGGTGCCGTCCTGAGCGAACGCCGGCCGCAGCCTGCCCAGCGCCTCGAGCGTGGTGTCGGCGCGCGGGTACTCGTCGGCGGCGATCGCCTGCTCGCCCTTGCGGGCGCGGACCGTCACGGGCGCGATCTCCTCGGCGAAGCGGCCTTCCTGTCGGGCATGCTCGGCCCGCCGCTGTGAGCCAAGCGCGAACGCGTCCTGCTCGTCGCGGCCGACCTGCCAGCGCGTCGCCATGTTCTCGGCGGTGGAGCCCATATGGTAGTCGTGGAAGGCATCCCACAGCCCGTCGGTCACCATCGTGTCGGCGAGCGACACGTCACCCATGCGGCGGCCGGCGCGCAGGTGAGCGGCATGCGGCGCAAGGGTCATGCTTTCCTGGCCGCCTGCCACCACCACCGCGGCATCGCCACAGATGATCTGCTGCGCGCCGAGTGCCACCGCGCGCAATCCCGAACCGCATACCTGGCTCACGCCCCAGGCGGTGGTCTCCTTGGGCAGGCCCGCCTTCATCGCTGCCTGCCGCGCCGGGTTCTGGCCCTGCCCGGCCGTGAGAACCTGGCCGAGGATCACCTCGTCGACCTCTTCGGGTGCAACGGCGGCACGCTGCAGCGCCTGGCTGATCGCCACCGCGCCCAGCAGATGCGCCGCGGTGCTGGCAAACACGCCGTTGAAGCTGCCGACCGGCGTGCGCGCCGCGCCGACGATCACGATGCTTCTGTCAGCTGTCATCGTTTGTCCTCGAGTGCCGGCCCTGGCCGACCCGGTCGCGCAAACGGCTCAATCTCGGCACGCTTGCAGGGGGGCGCATTCGCAAGCTTGCCATAACGGCTGCACGGTTCAACCGGTTCCGGCCCCGCTGGTGTTGAAAAGCGCGTCCGGCTGTTCAGGCAGCAGCGCCCCGCTGCGACCCGGTCTACGCCGCCTCCTGGTCCGCCACCGGGTTGCGCAGGACCCCGAGCCCCTCCAATTCCACTTCGCAGACGTCGCCCGCCTTCATCCAGAGCGGCGGCTTGCGTGCCAAGCCTACGCCGGCCGGCGTTCCCGTGACGATCACGTCGCCTGGCTCAAGGGTGAAGGCGGTGCTGAGCAGCGAGACCAGTGTCGCCACGTCGAACACCAGATCGTCGGTGGAGGCGTCCTGCACCACCTCGCCGTTCAGCCGGGTCTGCAGCCGCAGCCCCTTGCAGCCTGGCGGCAGCGCGTCGGCCGTGACGAAGAACGGGCCGAAGGCTCCGGTGTTATCGAAGTTCTTGCCCACGGTCCATTGTGGCGCCTTGAACTGGTAGTCGCGGATCGACGCGTCGTTGAACAGCGAATAGCCGGCGACGTGGTCGAGCGCCCGCTCCTTGGGGATGTCGCGACCGCGTTGGCCGATCACCGCGACGAACTCGCCCTCGTAATCGAGTTGATGCGACACGCGCGGTCGGATGATCGGTGCGCCATGGCCGATCAGGCTCGACGTGAAGCGTCCGAACACGGTCGGGTAGTCCGGTACCTGGTAGCCGCTTTCAGCCGAATGATCGGCATAATTGAGCCCGATGCAGACGATCTTCCCCGGTGCCGACAACGGCGGCAGCAATTCCAGGCTGCCAAGATCGATCTCTGCTCCCTCGAGCAGGGTGCGACCGGCGGCCGAGAGCTGATCAGGACCGCCGGCGAGCAGCGATTGCAGGCTTCCCGGATACCGGCTGTCGGTCGCAGCGAAGCCATGGAAGCGACCATCGGCCCCCGCGGCAGCCAAGCCTACACTGTTCTGCTGCCTGTATGCCGCAAAACGCATCCTGCTTCTCCCCTCTCGAAGCGACAACCATGTCGCCCGATAATGCATAAGTCAACCGATCATCTATTATCCGCTTTAGGATAGTTTTCAGGGTGGGAAGACGCTAGACATGTCCGATGGCCCGCGATGCATCCCGTGCTGTCAGCCTGACCCAGGACGCTTATCAACGTCTCCGGGCGGATCTGCTGACCTGCCGGTTGCGGCCGGGAACGCGCCTCAAGATCAACGATCTGTGTCAATCGCTTTCGGTCAGCCTCAGTGCGGTGCGGGAGGCGTTGTCCCGGCTCACCTCCGAGGGGCTGGTGGTGGCCGAACCGCAGCGGGGCTTCCGGGCGACGCCAATCTCCGCCGCCGAGCTGTGCGACATCACCCAGGTACGGGTGCGGATCGAGTGGATGTGCCTGGAACAAGCCATCGCCCGCGGCGACATCGCCTGGGAGGCAGAGCTGGTCGCGGCCTTGCACCGCCTGTCTCGTACCCCGGAGCGCGACCCGCAGGATCCGGAGCGGATGAACGACGAGTGGTCGCTGGTGCACGCGACCTTTCATGAGGCGCTGGTAGGCGCATGCGACAGCGTCTGGCTGCTGCGGCTGCGCGAGATCCTCTATGTCCAGAGCGAGCGCTACCGTCGGCTGTCGATCCCGCTGGCCGGTGTCGCGCGCGACCTGGCGCAGGAGCACCAGGCGCTGACTGACGCGGTGCTTGCGCGTGACCTGCCACTGGCACGCGAGCTGCTGACCCGGCACATCGAGTTGACCACGCGGATCCTGCTGGAACAGGACTGGGCCGGGACGGAACTCGAGACCATCGCGAACAAGACGGCAGGGCGCAGCGCCGCCTAGCCGTCCGGAGCCGCGGCGGCGATCGATGGCTGTGTGGCACGCTTAGAGCTGCGGAGATCGACCGCCTGCTTGCGCTCGATCAGGCACGGCGGCGGTGGCAATCGCTTCCCCCCGGCAGAAACGCGAAACCTGCCCGGTTTCTACGGTCATGCTGCGCTCATAACAAGTCCGAAACATCACGCACTCTTGCAGGATCAGTCATAAGCGTACAGTGTGGTGCTGCAATCAATAAGCCTGTCAAAGGCAGAACGCCGGGAGTTGACGATGCAGGCATTCAGAGCTGGGCAAGCCGTCAGCGCTGGCCTTGCCGACCACTATCCTTGCTACTCCGAAGACGTGTTTTCACCGCAAGCGCTCCGGCAACCATTCGAGCATTATCGCCGGGTGCGCGACCTCGGCCCGGTGGTGCGGCTGGCGGGCCTGGACGTGCTTGCGCTGAGCCGGTTCGCTGATGTGCGGGCAGCGCTGCAAACACCCGAGAAGCTCATCTCCGGCGAAGGCAGCGGCTTCAACGACATCTTCAATTCGCCCGGCGAGCCGAACCTGATCAGCATGGACGGGGAGGCGCACCGCAAGATGCGCGTGCCCTTCGCCCGGCCGCTCATGCCAGGGGCGCTGCGCGCGTACCGCGACACGATGAAATCGATGATCTCGGACCAAGTTCGCACAATGGCAGACGGCAACGTCTTTGAGGCGGTTGCCGGCCTTGCCAGGCATTTGCCGCTCGCCGTCATTTCGTTCCTGGTCGGGCTGCCAGAGGCCGGGCGGCAGAACATGCTGCGCTGGGCGAATGCCCTGTTCAACATGGTCGGACCGGCTTCGCCTGCGTTTTCTGAAGATCTCGCGGTGATGCTCGAGTTTCGCGAATACTGCCTGTCGATCGATCCGGCGGAGCTGCCGCAGGCAGGCTGGGCCAGGACGCTGTTCGATGCAGCCGGCGCCGGCAAGCTCACGGTTGACGCAGCCCGCGCCGCGCTGGGCGGCTATATCGGGCCCAGCCTGGACACCACGATCAATGCGAAATCAAACCTTCTCTTCAACCTGGCCACCCATCCCGAGCAATGGGCGAAACTGCGGCAGAACCCGACCCTGATTCCAAGTGCCGTGGTGGAAGGGGTGCGGCATGGCGCGGTGGTGCGCTGGTTCTCGCGCAAAGCCGCCGCCGACTACCAGGCTGGTGAGGTGTTCATCCCCAAGGGCGCACGGGTCATGGTGATGTTCGGCTCCGCCAACCGGGATGAGCGTCATTATCCCGATGCCGACATGTTCAAGGTCGACCGCAACCCGCAGGACCAACTCGGCTGGGGCACCGGGCCGCATATCTGTGCCGGGCTGCACCTGGCGAGGATGGAAATGGAGGTGCTGCTGGAAGCACTGGTGGAGAATGTCGACAGCATGGAGTCGGGCGAACCGGTGATCGGCGCGAACCGCGGATTGTATGGACTGGAAACCCTGCCGATGCGGATGACACGCGCAGCGGCCCATTAATCAGCATGCGCTGACGGCCGGTGCGGTGGGGCCGATCATTCCTCTGGTGCGACGGTCAGGCGCAGCCCGTCCAGCTCCTGGGTGAAATCGATCTGGCAGGATAGTCGTGAATGCTGCGTGCGGGCGCTCAGGCTGTCGAGCAGGTCATCCTCCTGCACACGCATGGCCGGCAGGCGGTCGAGAAACGCGTCATCGACATAAACATGGCAGGTCGCGCACGAACAACACCCACCGCAGAGAGCAAGCAGCTCGTCTATGCCGCCGTCGCGGATGATCGTCATGATGGAAAGCCCGATCCCGGCGCTCAGACGCTGCTCCTCGCCCTCGCGCGTCGTTACAACAAGCGTTGGCATGCGGATGCCCTTGGTTGGTGTTCCTGCCCCGATCTGGAGCGACGCCTCATCCTGGCGGCCGGGACCACAAGGTGGCGGGGTGCCCCGGGACGGAACACGGTGGAGGCCGGCCAGTTTCGAGCCTGGCTGCCTCCACCATCCATCCGGGCGATGGCTGAGCGGTAGCTTCTCAAGCCTGAACCCCTGGAAATGCAGGCGTCCAGGGTTCAGCGGCGAGGTGCCACGAGTTGGGCTTCCGGCGCTGCCTCATAGTTGAAGGCGAAATCGGCCGGAGGCTCCGGGCCCCAGAGATACAGGCTGTTCTCCACCCCGTGCGACTCGCCGTTCCAGTCCACGTCCGAAGACACGTAGTCGATATCGCAGGAATACTCGCAGTAGCTGCCCCATGGATCCCGAACGTAGTGGAAGTAGTTGGAACCCAGCACGTGGCGGCCGAGGCCCCAGCCGGCGCTGAATCCCTTGTCCGCCATCTGTGCCGTGCCCTCGCCGATATCGTTGACGGAACCGACGTCCCAGCTGCAATGGTGGAACCCCGGACCGTCCGACTTCGCGAACGCCACCATGTGATGGTCACTGCCATGAACGCCGTGCAGGAAGGCGATGACGCCGCCCGCCTCATCGGAAAGCCGCAGGCCCAGCACCCGCGTGTAGAAAGCAAGCGTTCTCGGCACGTCACGGGAGAACAGCAGCACGTGCGCCATCCTTCGCGGCCGCACGCCAGCCGTCTGGCCCCGCATCGGGGCGCCGCGCTGGTTGGCCAGAACGCTGCCGAGCCCTGCCTGCGACTTCTGATTGGGTGACGATTTCTCCGCCACCTTCAGCTCGATCAGCGTGCCGTCCGGATCACGGAACCAGAAGCCGTTGCTCTCGAGGCCTGGGGGCGGGTCCATGCGTTCGACGTCGCATTGTTGCAGATGCGCCTGGAAGCGCGCGACATCGTCCGAGAAGATGCCGAAGGAGACATGCTGCAGCGCCTTGCGCGGGCCTTCGCTCAGCACTCCCCAGCGATGAGGATGGCCATGGGTGTAGAGATGCAGCGTTCCGCCCTGCTCGCGAACATCGAGGCCGAACGCCTCGTAGTAGCGCCTCGCCTGCTCGAGGTCCGGCACCGCGAGCGCGAAATGGTCGAGCGAATGAACGCCCAACACTTCGGGCCGGCGTGACGCGGCGATGTAATGTCCAATCTGGGTCATGGTTGCCTCCTGTGCCGAGCCTTGCCGGCTCGTGGCTGTTTGAAAGGTTACGCCTGATTGCTTGATGATTGAGATGGCGCCGCGCGCTGTGCTGTTCAATCAGCCGAGTGCTTGGCCGCCAGTACCGGCACGCTTGCAGGATCAGGCTCGGGATGACTTACATGGCCATGGTTCCAAGCGCGCGGCAGCCGCATGGCACCATCCCCGCTGGATGCTGCTGGTCGATACGAGGCCGGCCGTGCCGGCGGCTCGATCCAGACGGCGTCATCGCGCAGCGGCCCGACGACCGTGTCCGGCAAGCGCCGGTCGCGTTCCGTTGGGTATCAAAGCCTGTTCGGATTTCATGCCCAGCCGGGAGCGCGGACATCTTCCACCGGCAGTGTTCGGTGATAGGCGCGCTGGAAGAAGATCAGCGGCATCGCGGCGCGTGCCACCACCAGTTGACGAGGCGAGGCGAGGACGATGGTGTGGTCGCCGGCCTCGATCTCCCGCTCCAGAACGCAATCGGCCCAGGCGAGGCAGCCGCGTATGACGTGCGCCTCGTGTTCGTCGAAGACGACACCGCGGAACTTGTCCGGCGACCACCCCGCAAGCGTTTGGCTGAGCCGCCTCTGGTCGCTCGCCAGGATGTTGGCCGTGAACCGGCCTTCGGCCTTGACCGCGGCCCAGGAGCGCGAGCTGTTGGTGACCATGAAGCTGACAAGCGGAGGGTCGAGGGACACCGATGAGAACGTGCCCACGATCAGTCCAACCGGACCTGTCGCCGCCTTGGCGATGATCGCCGTGACTCCGGTGGGCAGTTGCCCGAAGAACTCGCGATATTGCTGAGGATCCATGGCGGTCACTGTATGGTTCCAATCGCGGACGCTCTGCCGGACAACTCCATCGGGACGCCGGTTTCAACCAGATGCAGGGCGTAGGAGGCTAATGCCGCGTCGTCGACGACGATGTGCTTGGCCGCTACGTTCATGTCGCGCAGAAGCTTTTCGAAGATGTTCGGCTGATGCAGGGCCACCGAGCCCGATCGCTGAAAGGCGAGCTGCGTGCACTCAAGCGCCAGATCCGTGGCCCACACCGCCAAGGCGCGCGGCAGATGCCGATCCGCATACGACCAGGACTGGTGCTGCCCGACGGCTGCGGCGTCGATGCGCTCGTAAAGCAGGAGCGCCAGCGCCTCCGCGGCCTGCAGCTTCACGGCAGCCTGTCCCAGCTTGCCCTGCACGACCTCGCGGTCGGCGATGTAGCGGCCGCCGACGGGCTTGACCAGAGCTGAGCGCAGCTCGCGCAGCGCCCGTCGGCCGATCCCGATGGCAAACGCCAGGTGCTCGTAGCTCTCGACATTCTCGACTTCGGCAAGGTCGTAGCGGCGCAATCCCCGGATCTGGCAATAGGGCTTGTGCTCGTTGCCTGCGAGCTCGGCCGGCAGGAAATAGTTCTGCAAGGTGAAATCCTTCGATCCCGTGCCGCTCAAACCAACCACGTTCCAGGAATCGATGATGGTCAGGTCGCGTGCCGGGATCGCCATCTGCAGCAGGCGCGACGGGTCGCGCTCGATCAGCGCGGTGGCGTGCACCCAGCTTGCGTGCTGGACCGCGCTCGCCAATCGCCAGGTGCCGCTGAGCTGGTATCCACCCTCGACCGGGGTGGCAACGCCGCCCGGGGCTGCAACGATGGAGCATACCGGCACGCCGTCGGCGAACACCCGGTCGATTGCGGCCGGCGGCATGGTCGCGCCGAGCGTGGCGACGGCATTGTTCGCCACCATCGTGCACCAGGCGCTGGAAGCGTCCTCGGCGGCAAGCGCGCTCAGCACCTGGATCTGTGCCACGATCGGGAGCTCGAAGCCGCCAAGCTCACGGCAGAGCCTGAGGCGCCACAGCCCGCTTGCGCGAAGGGCGTCGACCGTCGCCTCCACCAGCCGGCCCTGGATATCGGACTGGATGGCGCCGGCGTGCAGGGTCGGGGCGATCGCCGCGACCGCGTCGAGCAATGATGTGCGGCAATCCTCAACGGCGGGGGCCTCAACAGCGGGGGCCTCAACGGCGCGGGCACTCGGGACCTGTTGCAGATCTTCCGAGCTGGCTGAAGATGTGGGCCATGCAGCCTGCTTCTGGCTTTCTGCCATCGCTGACACCTGAAACCTCCCGCCCATCCCGTCTCGGGATTGTTCTTGCTGACGCAACTGGATCTAATTAACCGTACTGTATGGTATCAGTAATCGCTTGATTGAGCCGAGTCAAGCAAAAACCGTCGGGACCGCCGGCGACACCCGCGGCAGCGTTCCGGGCGAGGGGGGTGCCCGCCCTAGGCGGGTCCGTAAGCCCGCAGGAACGCATCAACAGCATTCACCACGGCTTCTTCCCTTTGGAACTGGAAGCTGGCGCCATACAGCGCTTCCTCCAGGAAGCCGGTCTCGATCAGGCCCTTGAAGTGCAGCGACGCCGCCCGTGGCGAGGCCTCGCGCAATCGCTTGCGCTTCATCTGCTCGGCGAAGAACTTCCTGAATCCCGTCAAGGCCCGGCCGGGGCCCTGCGCGAACAGATGTGCCCCGAGTGGCGTGTTGAAGCCTTCCGCCGCCGCCGTGCGGGTGATCGCCAGCACCTCGCCATCGAGGATGAACTTGAGGTAAACGTTAGCGAACCGTTCCAGAACCCCCCTGAGATCGTCCGACTCCGGATCGAGCAGGCCCATGATCTGGTCTCCAGGCCCCTCCACGGCAGCATTCATCGCGACCTCGAACAACTCCTCCTTGGACTGGAAGTAGCCGTAGAGAGTGCCCTTTGAGCCGCCAAGGCGGCGCGAGATCATCGCCATGCTAGCACGTTCGAAGCCGACTTCCCGGAACACCTGCACCGCGATCTCGACGATTGCCTGTCTCCGGTCGTCGGTTTTGACGCGCACGCTCGATCCTCATAGTTGGTCCCGGTGCTGTAGGATTTTTGCTTGACCTGAGCAACGCCAACATATGACCATACAGTACGGTTAAATACCTGAAGAACCAGGCAGCAGGGGAGGGGCGCTGAGATCGGCTCAGCCGCACGAGCGCCGGCCCGCTCAACATGCCCGAGGCACTCATCGCCGATGCCAGGCGACCATGTTGCGTTTGCCGCCCGGTTGCAGTTCAAGCAACCGGTTGATGACCACAACCACGAACCTCAAGTGAGACTCATGGCCAACCACATCTACAAGATCACCGAGATCATCGGCAGCTCGACCGTATCGATTGAGGATGCGATCGGTGCTGCAATCGAGAAGGCAAGCACGACGCTGCGCAACATCGGATGGTTCCAGGTCGTGGAAACCCGGGGGCATGTCGCCGAAGGCAAGGTCCAGCACTACCAGGTCTCTCTCAAGCTTGGCTTCACGCTCGACGATTGAGGCGGCACCCCGCACCGGCCGGGGAGCCGCAAGCGCGCGAGCCGCCGAAGGCAGGCAGCGCACGACATCGAACGGGACCCCGGACGCGCGGCTGCACTTCCGGCGCTCAGCTCCTCGGTGACGGTGGCGAATGCAGCGCCGGACGCAGTTTGACGGCTTCGAGGTATGAAACGCACATCAGGATCAGTTGCTGATGCAGCGCCTCACCCACCGCAGCGGGCAGGTTGCGTTCGAAGACGCCGCGAACCGTGCCGAAGATCGTCGTCAGCAGGGCCAGATTGACGCTCGGCAGGTCGCAGAACGCGCTGTCCGAAGCGCTCACGAACATCGCAGCGCTCGCCCGGTCGACGCGTTGCACGAACGCCTCGATCAACGCCTCCGTGTCGAGTTCCACCGCCGACCGGTAGAGGACCCGCGTCACGTCGGCCCGTTCGGTCTTCGCTTTCCAATAGGTCGTCACCAGCGCTTCGACCATCTCGTTGACCGACGCGCCGCGATAGGCCCGGCAGGCGTTCTCAACCTTGTCGGCCACGATCTCCAGGTAGCGCTCGTTCAGGGCGTAGAGCAGCGCCTGCTTGTGCGGATAATACTGGTACAGGGTGCCAACCGAGACGCCGGCTCGTTCCGCCACCCGCGTCGTCGTGAGACGATGCGGCCCGTCCACCAGCAGAACCTGAATGGTCGCCTCGAGGATGGCGTCGAGCGTTGCCGTAGCGCGGGCCTGACGCGGCGTTTTCCGCGGCGTCAGGTGGCGAGGCGGCCTCGTCGCCATAAGCGAATCCTCAACATGAAAGATGCTTCGTAGATTGGGTGGTGAGAGGAACCCAGCATCAAGGGATTTTTCATGGCTCACACCCAACGCGTCGCACTGGTCACCGGCGCGAACAAGGGCATCGGACTCGAGATCGCCCGCCAGCTCGCGCAGGCCGGGATCCTGGTCATCATCGGCGCTCGCGATCCCGGACGGGCGCGTGCTGCGGTGGCCGATCTGGCGCAGCACGGATTGCGGGCGGGTTCGGTGCGCATCGACCTCAACGATGCGGCAAGCATCGGTGCCGCCGCCGAGACGATAGGCGACGAACATGGCAGGCTCGACATCCTCGTCAACAATGCCGGCGTCGTTGACGCCGAGGACGGGCCGCCGAGCGTCGCCTCGCCAGAGGCCGTCCGCCGGATCCTGGACACCAACTTCGTGGGCACCTTGGCGGTGACCCAGGCGATGTTGCCGCTGCTGCGCCAGTCGCCGGCTGCGCGGATCGTCAACCTGTCCAGCGCGCTGGGTTCGCTCGCGCTCAACGGCGATCCGACATCGCCGTACTATGCGGCGCGGCTGATCGGCTACAATGCCTCCAAGGCGGCCCTCAACATGCTCACCGTGCAGCTCAACGAGGAGTTGCGCGGCACGCGGATCGTGGTGAACTCGGTCAGTCCGGGTTATGTGAAGACCGACCTGACCGGACAACAAGGATTGCTGACCGTCGACCAGGGCGCCAGGCTGCCGGTAGAGTACGCGTTGCTGGGCGAGGACGCGGTTTCCGGCAGGTTCGTGCAAGCGGGCGGGGAGACGCCTTGGTAAGCCGCAGCGGCTGAACCGGGCGGCTGGATGGGGCGGCAGCACCGCCTGGCGATCCTGCCGCCCCGGTGATCAGGCCAGCTTCAATCCGACGTCCAGATTGCCGCGGGTCGCGTTTGAGTAGGGACAGATCGCGTGCGCCGCCTCGACCAGGCGCTCCGCCTCCGCGCGCTCCAGCCCCGGCAGATCGATGGTCAGGTCGGCGGTGATGCCGAAGCCGCCTTCCGAGCGCGGCCCGATCCCGACCGTCGCCGAGACCCGGGTCTGCGCAGGTACGCTCAGCTTGAGCTGCTGGCCCGCCACCTTGAGCGCGCCGATGAAGCAGGCCGAGTATCCAGCCGCAAACAACTGCTCCGGGTTGGCGCCGGCTCCGCCTGCGCCGCCGAGCTCCTTCGGTGTCGCGAGCTTGACCTGGAAGGCTCCGTCTTCCGACCGGGCTTCCCCGTCGCGACCGCCCACGGCAGAAGCGGTGGTGCGGTATTTCACGTCAACAGGCATGGGGATCTCCTTCTGCGGAACGAAGGCCGGACCGACCGCCCGGCTGTGCCGCCGCCGCGAGGTTTAGGGCCAACCAAAATGTTTGTCGAGATAAACAATATTGCGACATACAAACCGTGATACATGGTCTGCAAGCCTTTCGGAACCGTCCGCATGCCCGACCGCCCGTCGCTGCCTGATCCCCCCTCGCTCGATGAGCAGCTTTGTTTCGCCGTGTATGCGGCAACCCTGGCCATCAACCGCGCCTACAAGCCGCTGCTCGACCGGCTCGGCCTGACCTATCCGCAATTCCTGGTGCTGCAAGCGGCCCATGAGGCGGATGGCCGCACGGTGGGGGCGATCGCCTCCCGCCTGGCGCTGGAGCCGAGCACGGTGACTCCGATGGTCAAGCGCCTGGCCGCGGCCGGCCTGCTCGCCCGCTGCCGCAACCCGGACGACGAGCGCGAGGTGCGGGTGCATCTGACCGATGCCGGCCACGCCGTCTGGGCCGAAACCGGTTGCCTCGCCAACACCATGCTCGATCGCTCCGGCATGACCCCGGCGCAGCTCGCCGCCCTCAACGCTCAGGTTCGCGCCCTGAGCGACGCGCTCCTGGCGAGTGTTCCCGGGAAGCACTGATGTCGGACAGCACTGACAAAGGAGATCACCGTGCTGCTGTTTGAACACCCGCTCTCCTCCTATGCGCAGAAGGTGAAGATCGCGCTGCGCGAAAAGCGAATCCCGTTCGAGGCGACGGTGCCGGAGGATTTCGGCACCGGCCGCGCCGACACCCAATTCGCCGCGGCCAACCCGCGTCGCGAGGTGCCGGTGCTGCTTGCGCCGGACGGCACCCCGATCTTCGAATCATCGGTGATCGTCGACTATCTCGAGACCTGTTTTCCCGAGCCGCCGCTGCTGCCGGCAGACCCGCTCGCCCGCGCCCGCGCCCGCATGACGCAAGCCGTCTGCGACGCCCAGTACGAGGCGGTGAACTGGGCCTGGGGCGAGATCCTCTGGTTTCGCCGCGCCACCGGCGCACGCGCCGACCGTCTTCGCGCCGTCGCCCGCCGCGATACCGAAACGCTCCAGCGATGGCTTGCCGAGCGCCTCGGCGACAGCCCCTGGTTCAACGGCGATCGCTTCGGCTATGCGGATCTCGCGGTGGCGCCGATGGTGAACCGCTCGAACCATTATGGGCTCGGGCCGCCGCCCGGCTCGCCGCTCGCGCTTTGGCATGCGCGGGCGGCCGCGCGTCCGGCTGTGGCCGACACCTTCGCCGAGTTCGACGCCGCCGCCGCCCGGATGGCCTCGGTCCCGGACTTCTACACCACCGCCGGCCGCCGTCGCGAGTACCGCGACCACCGGCTGGAATGGATGATCCGCTCGGGCGGCATCGACATCGTGCTCGACGGGCTGCGCAACAACACGATCCGTTTCTCCTGGCCGGGAACCGACCGCGGCCTGGGCTGAGGAAGCCAATGAGTTGGCTGATTGCAGCAAGGCCGAAGCGACAAGCTGCGATCTGGTCAGCCTGTTTCATGGAGGAACAAACGATCTCTACGTCCTCTGGATTTCGTGGCAGACGTGGATGCGGTCGGCGGCAATTCCGGCTCGCCGGCGTCGCGCACCATCAGGTATCCTGGACGGCCATGGCCACGATGTTGCGCCACGTATACGGCGCGCATGCCTTGCTGGACGGAGTGACACGGCAAGCATGTTCCGTTCGCACGGTCTCCCGGCGCGACCACGGCACCTCGCATCGTTCGGAGGCCAAACTGGTGCGGGTCTGGGGCCGCCCGCTCCCAGCGGGGCGCGGGGGCCGGCCCCCCGGACCAGGGGGGCCCCCGGCGCCCGCCCAAACGCGGGCGTTTGGGGCGCAGG
>CAXUNX010000015.1:25539-33814 GCA_964252545.1 uncultured Acetobacteraceae bacterium
GGGGGGGGGCCCCCCCCCCCCCGGGGGGGCCGGGGCCCCCCCCCCCCCTGACAGGTCGGACCCTGGAGCCCAGCCCTTACCGTGCGTTTGCCGCCTGTCGGCAAGGATCTCGTTTCCGCGTCCGGCCGGCGCTTCACGCGCGCCGCCAGGGCTGCACCGCGCTACCGCCAAACACCGCGTTTTGGCGCATGGCCGGTGTGAACAGGCTGTAGAGCGTCTGCTGGTCGGAAGCGCTCGCTGCATCCAGCGCGGCGCGATGTTCCGGTGCGAGCACGACGTCCAGTGCGGCGATATTGTCGGCGACCTGCTCGATCCGGCTCACCCCCATCAGCGTGGAGGTGACGCCCGGTCGCCCGACGGTCCAGCACAGGGCGACCCGGGCCGGGCTCTGGCCGAGCTCGGCGGAGACGCGTCGCAGCGCATCGACGATCCTCCAGTTGCGCTCCGTGAACAGGGTAATTCCGAACGGGTTTGCCCCATCCAGCCGCTTGTCGCCCGCGGGGCGCGGGCCCGGTTGTGCGAGCGTGTTTCCAGGGGGCGGCGCGGCCGGCCTTGCCTGAGCCGCCTCGACCGACGCCCGGTCGTATTTTCCGCTCAGCAAGCCATAGGCGAGCGGACTCCACGGCATCATGCCCAGCCCGAACTCCCCGGCCAACGGGATGTGCTCGTCCTCGACCGCCCGGCTCACCAGCGAATAGAAGTATTGCAAGGCTACCGGTGCCGGCCGGCCGCGGCAGGCGGCCAGCGTCGCCAGTTTGGCGACCCACCAGGCCGGTGCGTTCGACACGCCCCAGTAGCGGATCTTGCCTGCCGCGACCAGCGCCGCCATGGTCTCGATCACTTCCTCGGCCGGTGTCACCCCGTCCCACACGTGCAGCCAGAACAGGTCGACGTGGCTCGTCCGCAACCGGCGCAGCGAACCGTCCAGGGCGGCATGGAGATGCTTGGCGCCGTTGCCCCCGCCGTGCGGGCCGCCACCGGACGAGAAGCCGGCCTTGGTGGCAAGCACGATGCGGTCGCGCAGGCCGCGCTCGGCGATGAACCGGCCGAGCATCTCCTCGCTACGGCCGCCCGCATACACATCGGCCGTGTCGACCAGATTGCCGCCTGCCTCCAGGTAGGCGTCGAACATCGCCCGCGACGTGTCCTCGTCTGCTCCCCAGCGTGCCGTGCCGAAGGTCATGGTCCCCAAGGCGAGCGGACTGACCGCGAGGCCGGAGCGGCCGAGGGTCTGGTAGCTGCTCAGTGACATGGCAGGGTGTCCGGGACGATCGATGCGGATCGCCTAGCCCGGGTGGGAAGCACGATCAAGCATTTGGTGGTGATTGTTAAAGCAGCCGCAGAGAAACGGTCGGTCGGTCGGGCGGAGCTGCGGCAATGCAGGCGGCCGAGGTCGCATTGAACTACTGCGGCGACGATCATCGTTATTACGATACAAAGCCCCACCGACATGCTGATAACAATAGTGTGAAGACGTGCCGATACGATCCCGTTCTCTTTTCTGCTTTAATGCTGAAGGCACCAGGCAAGGTCGGTTCAGATGTTTCAGGACGAAGCTCAGCAGATGCAAGCCTCTGAGACTGCAAGCGGATCGGAGTCCTGCCTGGCGGCCTGGGTCAGCAGGAAGGGCAAGTCCCTGATGCTCAGCGCGTCCAACGTGGTTCCGTTCCCCGCCCGGCCCCGGGTCAGGGCGGTGTCGGTGCGCGGCGGCCGCGGAGCCATCCCGCCCGGTTCGTCGCTGGGCGTGTGACCAGCGCCCTGAGCCCGAGGCAGTTGCCGCCATCCCGCGACCAGCACTCCCCACTTGCCCCGGGCGCTGGATACGCCGCCGGTTCGGGACGAGCCTGCACCGGTTTGCGGCCGCAACCGACACGGGTCGATCTGTAACGCTTTCGTTGTGGAAGTATCGTGCCCATGGGGCGCAAGCCCGAGTGGCGGATTGAAGCCATCGTCCAGGACCGCATCTACCTGGTGGATTGCGGCCCGCTCAGCCGATCGGTGGCGGTTGATGTGGAGCATGTGGTCGCCGACCTGTTCTCACGCTATGGCCGGCGGCGGTTCGGCTACCGCAACAGCATGATGGGTTGGGAAGAACTGGCGCATGCCGATGGCGTGTTCAGCGGCTTTCTGCCGTGGCACGGCTGGACCCCGCCGCCTCCCTGACCAGAACCAAAGCCAGCCGCCCGGCGGCTCCGGAGCCACAGCCGGCGGCTCGCTGAGCGGCCCCGTTAGGTTGCCGCGCAGGAAACGCCCCACGCACCGGACGGGCAGGGCCGCGACCGGCGCCGCGGCGGCCTCGCGGCCGGATCTAGTTCAGGCGCTTTGTGGTCTTGCGCGTTGAAGAGGCGCGCGCATAGGCGTCCTCAAAGGCGCGCCGCCTTCGGCGCTCCTCGGAAGAGCCGATCCAGTCCATCGCCACGATCAGCAGGGTTGCAATCATCGCGAGCAGCGGCACTCCCGCCACGATCCCCAATGATGCCCAGACCGTGGGCAGGAACTCATGGCCGAGGTGATGTCCGAAGATCACCGGTGTCGGTCCGCTGCCGTGAAAGAAACCGGTGGGCTTGAGCTTCATCGTTCCCTCCGCGGTTCAGGATCCGCCATCCCCGTCATCCTAGCCCGGGTGATGCGAACAGGTAATGCCGCCACCTTGAAGAGCATTTTCACAGCCGCGACGAGTCCCGCCTGGCCGCATCGCGACGCGAGGCGAACAGCTCGGGGCGGTCGCGAAGCAGGGCCTCGATGAACGGCGAAAGCGCCTCCAGATGCGCCTGCATGGCAAGCACCGCCGCCTCGGCGTCGCCGGCGAGCATCGCGTCGACGATCAACTGGTGCTGCGCCGTCAGCATCTGCATTCTTCCCGCAACCGGGGCCGCGAGGTGCCGGACGCGGTTCAACGTCAGTCTGACGGGCTCAAGCACCGTTGCCAGCCGCTCGACGCCGGACAGCGACACGATGGCCCGGTGCAGCTCGTCGTCCGCCCGGTGGAACGCCGAGGCGTTCTCCTCGGCCAGGGCCTTGTGCTGGCGACGCATCGCCTGCTTCAGCAGGAACCTGCCGGGGCGGTCCAGCTTGCGGGTGGCGAGCCGCACGGCGGTGGTCTCCAGCGCCTGCCGGATGATCATCGCCTCGAACAGGTCGCAAGCCACGATGGGCGCCACAAAGCTGCCCGATCGCGGCAGCGTAAGCACCAGCCCCTCGGCGCCCAGCCTGATCAAGGCCTCCCGGATCGGGGTCTTGCTGACGCCGAGGATCATCGCGAGCTGCTTTTCGGAGAGCGTCTCCCTGGGCCGGAGCACGAGTTCAGCGATCGCCTGACGCAACAGGGTGAAGATCCGGCTGGTGGTGGTCAGCTCGCGTCCGACGCCGATCTTGAGCTTGCCGTTCAAGCTTGCGAACGCCGTGCGCAACTCGTCGGTCCTGCCTGGCATCACGCTTGCGTCCAATCGTCGGGCCCCCTTGACTGATATCTCAGTTGCTTCAAAGAATGTATCCGCAGCCACCAGCAAGCCCAATCCGCTCGCCTGCATGTGTGGTTTGCCGGAGGGTGCCAACAAAAGCCCCCGAAAAAGCAAGAAAGCTCATGGAGGGAACATGCGTCGGTCGATTCCAGCCGCCCTTGCGGGGGCGTTCGCCGCTGTGCTGCTGACGGGTGCCGCCGCGGAGGCCCAGCAGAAGAAATCGCTCGCCCTGGTGACAAACGTCGCGGCCGATTTCTGGACCATCGCCCGTCGCGGCGTCGAGAAGGCGCATGGCGAACATCCCGACTACGCGATGCAGGTCGTGGTGACCGGTCAGGGAACCGCCGCCGAACAGCGCCGCGAGCTCGACGACCTGCTGGCGACCGGGATCGCCGGCGTCTCCATCTCTGCGATCGACCCGAAGAACTCGACCGCCGAGTTCAACAAGGTCGCGGCGCGTGCCGTGCTGTTCACCACCGACAGCGATGCGCCGGACTCCAACCGCGCGGTCTACATCGGCACCGACAACGTCGCCGCAGGGCGACAAGCGGCCGAGGAGATCAAGAAGGCGCTTCCGCACGGCGGCAAGGTGATGGGCTTCGTCGGCACCATGGACGCCGACAACGCGCGTGCGCGGGTGGAAGGCATCCGCGATGTGCTGAAGGGCACCAACATCCAGATCGTGGACATCCGCACCGATGGCGCCGACGTCGCCAAGGCCAAGGCCAACGTGCAGGATGCCCTGGCCAAGGGCGGGGTCGACCTGCTGCTGGGCATCTACTCCTACAACACGCCGGAGATCTACTCGGCGGTGAAGGAGGCCGGCATGAGCGGCAAGATCAAGGTCGTGGGCTTCGACGGCGATGCCCAGACGCTGCGCGGCATCGCCGACGGCACCGTCCAGTCGACAATCGTGCAGCAGCCATTCGAGTTCGGCTACCAGTCGATGATCGACATGATCAAGTACATCAACGGCGACAAGTCGTTCATTCCCCCCAGCAAGCTGATCATCATCCCGACCCAGGTGATTTCCCACAGCAACGTCCATGGGTTCCAGCAGCAGATGAAGCAGCTGCTGAGCCCGAGATAGCGCAGCGTCGCTGACCGGCGACAACCGCATGGACGCTTCGCTGCTCGCGCTGGTCGGGATCAGCAAACACTATCCCGGCGTGCTGGCGCTCGACGATGTCAGCCTGCACGTCGGCCGCGGCGAGGTGGTGGGACTGATCGGCGAGAACGGCGCCGGCAAGTCCACGCTGATGAAGATCCTCGGCGGCGTGGTGGCGCCCAGTGCCGGGATCATCGTTGTCAACCAGGTCGAGCACCACGTCATGACGGTCGCCGCCGCCGCCGCCGCCGGCATCGCCTTCGTGCACCAGGAACTGAACGTGCTCGACAACCTGGATGTCGCGGCGAACATCTTCCTTGGCCGCGAGCATCTGGCCGGCGGCCCGCTGCGGCTGGTCCGAACCCGTCGGATGCACGAGGCGACCCGGCCGCTGCTGCAGCGGCTCGGCGCCGAGTTCGCGCCGCACGCACCGGTGGCGGAGCTGTCGATCGCGGAACGGCAGATGGTCGAGATCGCCCGGGCGCTTTCCGTCGAGGCGCGCCTGATCATCATGGACGAGCCCACCTCCAGCCTGACGCTGCAGGAAACCGCGCGGCTGCTGCAGGTGATCGCCGACCTGCGCGCCTCCGGCGTGTCGGTGATCTATATCAGCCATCGTCTTGCCGAGGTGAAGGCCTGCGCCGACCGGGTGGTCTGCCTGCGCGACGGTCGGACGGTGGGCGAGCTGCCGAAGCCGGAGATCGACCACGCGGCGATGATCCGGATGATGATCGGCCGCGACCTGCGCTCGCTCCATATCCCGCCTCGGGTGCCGCCCTCGGGCGAGCTGTGCGCCATCGACGGGGTGGTCACCACCGCCTTTCCCGGCCGAACCGTCTCGCTGTCGCTGCAGCGCGGCGAGATCCTCGGTCTGGCCGGCCTGGTCGGCGCCGGACGCACGTCGCTGGCCCGCGCGCTGTTCGGGGTCGATCCGATGCTGGCGGGCTCGGTGCGGCTTCAGGGCGCCGCGGTGCGGATCGGCTCGCCCGCGCAGGCGATCGCCCAGGGCATCTATCTCGCGCCCGAGGATCGCAAGCGCGAAGGGCTGATCCTGGACATGCCGCTGCTCGAGAACGTTTCGCTGGCGAGCCTGCGTCGCTACGCGCGGCTGCTGCTGATCGACCGCGGCGCCGAAGCGAGGACGGCACGGGCGCAGCAGGCGAAGCTGGCGATCAAGACGCCCTCGGTGGATGTGGCGGTCGCCACGCTCTCGGGCGGCAACCAGCAGAAGGTGGTGCTTGCCAAGTGGCTGTCGATGGCGCCGCGCCTCATCATCTTCGACGAGCCGACCCGCGGCATCGACGTGGGCGCCAAAGGCGAGATCTACGCTTTGATGCGCAACCTCGCCGACGAAGGGGTCGCGATCCTGATGATCTCCAGCGACATGGAGGAGGTGATCGGGGTTTCGGACCGCATCGCGGTCATGCACGAGGGCGAGATCAGCGGCACGCTGCAACGAGCCGAGTTTTCCGAGATGAACGTGCTGCGCCTGGCGATCGGTCACCCTGCCTCGCATCCGGAGCCCGCCTGATGGCCAAAAAGGAACTCGGACTGCTGGTGCTGCTGCTCGTGGTGGGCGCGATCACCGCGATCCTCAATCCCCGCTTCCTGTCGGGCGTCAACCTGCTGGACATGGCCAACCTGATCGGGCTGTTCGGCATCTTCTCGATCGGCGAGGGCATCGTCATCATCACCGGCGGCATCGACCTTTCGGTGGGCTCGATGTTCGCGCTGCTCGGCGTCGTGTTCATCGACCTGCTCGTCAATCGCGGGATGGCGTGGCCGCTGGCGATCCTGGCCGTGCTTGCGGGCGGCGTGGCACTCGGCGCGCTGCAGGGTTTCCTGGTCAGCCGGGCCAAGTTGCAGCCGTTCGTGGTGACCTTGTGCGGATTGCTGATCTACCGGGGTGCGGCCCGCTACTACACCACCGACGCCACCATGGGCTTCGGCTATACCGATGATTTCGATTGGCTGGGCTGGCTGGTTTCAGGACGCAGCTGGGGCATCCCGCATCCGTTCGTGCTGCTCGTCGTGGTCGCGGCGATGATGTGGGTGCTGCTGCACCGGTCGGTGTTCGGGCGCTACCTGTATGCGGTGGGGCGCAACGAGGAGGCGGCCCGCTTCTCCGGCATACGCAGCAATGCGGTGATCGCCGGCGCTTACGTCATCAGCGGCGGTCTCGCCGGCCTCTCCACCATCATGCTGGTGTTCTACACCAACTCGGTCTCGCCCTCCACGTTCGGCAGCTTCTATGAGCTGTACGCGATCGCCGCGGCGGTGCTTGGCGGCTGCAGCCTGCGCGGCGGCGAGGGTTCCATCATCGGCATCGTGCTGGGCACCGTGCTGCTGCAGGTGCTGCAGAATCTCGTCAACATCCTGGGCATCCCGAGCTCGCTGAACTTCGCGGTGATGGGAACGGTGATCCTGCTGGGCGTGCTGGCGGATCGGCAGTTCGGCTTCCGGCGCAAGCTCGCCGCGCCGCGTGCGCGACCGGAAGCGCCGGTGCTGGACAGCGCGCGCAAGCGGGTCTGAGCCCGGCTTCGAACAGGATGGCCGCAGCACCAGGCGGGCGCCTGCCCGCGTCGAGGTGCTGCGGCAGCGGAGGTCTCAAAACGATACAAAGAAGTCGCTGACGCGGTCCCCGTCACAACGCTATAACGATGTCGCGAAGGGAAGGCAGTTAACCAGGCACGTCAGCAAGGATCAGCTGCCATGATGATGCTCCGAGGACGATTGCGCCGGGGCTACGCGCTTGGGAAGTTTCTGCTTCGGGAGCGTGTTTCCGGCTTCACGGTGCCGCAGGAGCCCGAGTTCGATGCCGACTCGCTGCCGGTGTTCGCCGAGCTTCTGCGCCGATCGCGCTTCTACCTGGAATACGGCAGCGGCGGCAGCACGCTGCTGGCGGCACGAACCAGCAAGCGTTTTGTTTCGGTGGACACCGACAAATGGTTCCTGCGCTCGGTGCGTCGGGCGATCGGGCCGCTTTCCACCGATCAGCGCCTGGTCCACGCGGATATCGGCCTGACCGGCCCCTGGGGCAAGCCGTTGCGAGGCAACACCCGCTCCCGCCGCAAGCTCCGCAAGTGGCGGGCCTATGCCGCAACGCCCTGGAGGATGATCGCGGACGATGACGCGCCGGATCTGGTTCTGGTTGATGGCCGCTTCAGGGTCGCCACCACCTTGCTGTGCTGCCAGAAACTGCACCGGCACCCCGGCGCCAGGATCCTGGTTGATGACTATGCCGGACGGCCCGACTACGGCGTGATCGAGCAGCATGCGGACCTGGTCGGGATGGCCGGCCGGATGGCGGTGTTCAAGCCCAGGCCCGATCCCGACTACAGCCTCCAGCGTGCGCTGTCGCAACACGCCACCGCCTGGGAATAGCGTTGTTCAGGCCTCGACCCGGCCGTGCCGCTGCTGCCGCAGCACGTCCTCGATCCAGTTGTTGAGCCGCGACGTGGAGGCCTCGGCTTCCTCGCGCGCCGGGTAGAACTCCTCGAAGCGGAGCGCCAGCCAACGCCAGGCCACTAGGCGCTTGTGACGCTTCTCGGCGGCTTCCAGCTCCTCGCGGGAAGCCCGGTGCGGAGCCGGGAGCCTGCCCGGCGTGGGCGGCAGCACCGGGCGCCCGGCAGCGTGGTCGGCGGCCCAGGCCGCAAGCCGGGCGATGCCGTTGTCACGCTCGTCGACCGGGCACATCGCATAGGTC
>CAXUNX010000016.1:0-32122 GCA_964252545.1 uncultured Acetobacteraceae bacterium
AAGGCGCCGCCAACATACCCCTTCCTCAACCTATTCCACTGTCAATGAACAAACCGCTCATGCCGCAGCATCGATCGGTGGAGCGCCTCTTAAGGGCAAGCGCTTCCTGTGTCAACGCGATGACAGCCCAAGATGCTCGCGCCTGGGCTGTCATGCATCTCATGCATGAACCAACCGCGTCATCCTGTCTCGCCGTGACGCCCGTTCAGCAATAGGCCATCACGATCCGCACTCACTCGCACAGTTTCGCCGTCATGGATCGAACCATCCAGGATCAGGCTGGCAAGCGGATTTTGCATGCTTCGCTGGATGACGCGCTTGAGCGGGCGTGCGCCATAGACCGGATCGTAGCCGGCCTCTCCCAACCAATCGCGAGCCGCCTCATCCAGCTCCAGCAGGATCTTGCGGTCCGCTAGCAATGCGCGCAGCCGTGCAAGTTGGATGTCCACGATCGCCGCCATGTCCGCCTTCTGCAGCCGCCGGAACAGGATGATCTCATCGAGCCGATTGAGAAACTCCGGCCTGAAATGCTCGCGTACCACCCGCATCACCTGTGCCTGCACCAGAGCTGCAGCCTCGCCCTCCCTTTGCTGCGCGAGCACCTCGCTGCCCAGATTGCTGGTCAGCACGATGATGGTGTTGCGGAAGTCGACTGTCCGCCCCTGGCCATCGGTAAGCCGGCCATCGTCGAGCACCTGCAACAGGATGTTGAAGACATCCTCATGCGCTTTCTCGACTTCGTCGAACAGGATCACCTGATAGGGACGCCGACGCACCGCTTCGGTCAACACCCCGCCCTCGTCATAGCCGACATAGCCTGGCGGCGCTCCGATCAGGCGAGCCACGGAGTGCTTTTCCATGAACTCGCTCATGTCGACGCGAAGCAAGGCACGATCATCATCGAACAGGAACTCGGCCAATGCCTTGGTGAGCTCGGTCTTGCCTACTCCGGTCGGACCAAGGAAGAGGAAGGAGCCGATCGGTCGATTCGGATCCTGCAATCCGGCGCGCGCACGACGAACCGCGTGTGCTACCGATCGCAACGCGTCTTCCTGTCCAATCACGCGCCGCCGCAACTGATCCTCCATGCGAACCAGCTTGGCCCGCTCGCCCTCCAGCATCCGGTCAATCGGAACACCGGTCCAGCGCGACACAACGGAGGCCACTGCCTCTTCCGTCACCGCCTCGTTGACGAGATGGCCACCCTCTTGAGACGCCTCGGTGGTCACCGAGATCTCGCTCTGCAAGGCGGGAATCACCCCATACATCAACTCCGACGCACGACCGAGATCGCCTCGGCGCTGTGCGATCTCGACTTCCGAACGCGCCGCGTCCAGCCGTTCCTTGAGCTTCTGCAACGCACTTACCTGATCTTTTTCGCTGCGCCAGGTTGCGGTGAGGGCATCTGAGCGCTCTTCCAGCGCGGCCAACTCACCTTCAAGCCGCTCGAGCCGGTCCCGCGACGCCGCGTCATCCTCTCGCCGCAATGCCTCGCGTTCGATCTTGAGCTGGATCAACCGGCGATCGAGCTCATCAAGTGCCTCCGGCTTGCTGTCCACCTGCATGCGCAGCCGGCTGCCCGCCTCGTCGATCAGGTCGATCGCCTTGTCTGGCAGGAAGCGGTCGGTGATGTAGCGGTTGGACAAGGTCGCCGCCGCCACAAGCGCGCCATCGGTGATGCGCACGCCATGATGCAGCTCGTACTTCTCCTTTAATCCACGCAAGATCGAGATCGTGTCGGCAACTGAAGGCTCACCCACATAGACCGACTGGAAACGGCGAGCCAGCGCCGCATCCTTCTCGATGTATTTGCGATACTCGTCCAGCGTAGTGGCACCAATACAATGCAAGGTGCCGCGGGCGAGCTCAGGCTTGAGCAGATTGGAGGCGTCCATTGCGCCATCCGCACGACCGGCACCCACCAAGGTGTGCATCTCGTCAATGAACAAGATCACCTCGCCGTTGGCGGACTCGATTTCCTTGAGCACCGCCTTGAGCCGCTCCTCGAACTCACCGCGGAACTTGGCGCCTGCCACCAGAGCGCCGAGGTCCAGCGCCAGCAGACGCTTGCCCTTCAGCGCCTCTGGTACATCGCCGTTGACGACCCGCAACGCCAGTCCCTCGACGATGGCTGTCTTGCCTACGCCGGGCTCGCCGATCAATACTGGGTTGTTCTTGGTGCGGCGAGCCAGCACCTGGATGGTGCGTCGGATTTCCTCGTCACGACCGATCACCGGATCCAGTTTACCTTCCCGCGCGACCTCGGTCACGTCTCGCGCATATTTCTTCAAGGCGTCGAAGCTTGCCTCAGCGTTTTCGCTGGTCACCTTTCGGCCACGCCGTATCTCGGCAAGCGCCTGCTCCAGTGCCTGCAGTGTGACGCCAGCTTCGCGCAATGCTCGCGACGCCGGACCATCAGCCGCTGCCAATGCGACAAGCAACCGGTCTTGAGCCACAAAACTGTCGCCAGCCTTGCTGGCGGCCTGCTGTGCCGCATCCAGCAGTCGGACCAGTTCGGGTGTGGCCTGCGGATGCCCTGCACCTCCTCCCTGCACCTTCGGCTGCCGCGCCAAATCGGTCTCGACCGCAGCCTTTGCAGTCTGCGGCTGGCCGCCCGCCGCACGGATCAGTCCCGCGGCGGCACCCTCCTCGTCATCAAGTAACGCCTTGAGCAGATGCTCCGGCGTCAAGCGCTGATGGAACTCGCGGATCGCGATGGTCTGCGCAGCCTGGAGGAAGCCACGCGAGCGCTCGGTGAATTTATCCATGTCCATCTTCATGTCCCTCTTCGTCAGGCGACGTGTTGAGTGGGCGAACGGCAGGAAGCGTCCCTCATGAGGCAACGCGGCCATCCGTTTACTGTCTACAGGTCTGAAATGGTGATCACCGGATACCCCGGCAAGATGTCCCAAGCGTGCGCTCACCCGGCGAGTCGGTTTGTACGGACCTTGCCAAGCAACACTCTCAGGCGACCCAGAGAGCTAGGCTCCAGGAGCTGAGACCCAGGCAAGCGGGTCTGCGGCCTTGGCGGCAGGGCGAACTTGATCGAGAGCGCAAGACCAGGGTGAGCGTTGTCGCGCACCAAGCCGACCCTGCGGCTTTGGTGCCGTGCGGCTCTCGCGCAAGCATCACGATCATAGATACTGGGCCAGGGTCAGTGCCTTCATGTCAGCAATAAGGGTGTAACTTGCAGTCAGCTGATCCTGCACTGCGACCTGCTGGGTACGAACTGCGGCCTGGTCGGCGCCTGTGATCGAGCCCAGCTGACCCTGCAAGGCGCTGCTCAGGTCGGACAGAGTGCTGCTCTGCGCCGTGGCCGACGATTGTGCCTCGCCGACCTGGGAGACAAGGCCAGTGATCCCGGTCATCACAGTCTGCACCTGGCTTACGGTATCGGAGACAAGCTGCGCAAAGCCGGCACTGGTCGGGTCGGCACCGGAGAGGCCTGCAACCGTCGCCAAGCTTCGGATAAGGTCTCTGATCGGAGAGCCAGTACTCTGCGCACCTGCAGCACTCCCCTGAGTGGCGGTGACACCGGTAGCGATCGCTGCACCACCTGGGCCAACTTGAACCTGTGACACCATGCCGGCCGCAGCAAGCGGGGACACTGACAACTGGGATGAAAAGACGCTGCCTGAAGAGCTGTTATCACCGGCACTGGCCAGCGTTGCAGCTTCCGTGGCAGCGGCGCCAGTTTCGCCGACTTGGGCAACCGCGTTCATGATGCTCGAGACCATGCTCGACGATGCAAGATCAACGCTTGTGACTGGCGCCTGGTCCGATGCCGCGCCGGCAAATACGTAGTTGTCGCCGTCTTGGGTGTTAAGCAGCGACGTCAACTGGGTCAGCGCCCGCTTGGCGGAGTCCGAAGCAGCGGCGATGCCTGCCGTCGAGGAGGTGCTCTCGAGGTTGCTAAGAGAAGATTGCAGAGAAGTCGCGATCGAGCTGATCCCCGACAAGGCTGTTTGCGACACCGATAGCCTGGACTGGAGTTGACTAACGTTGTTTTGCCACGTGCTTGCCGCGGTGATCTGGGGTTCCAGGCTGATGGCTTCATACGCCTGATCCCCAAGGCCCGCAAAGCTCCCGGAGACCGCGCCGGTACTTTGTTCCGCAGTGAGCGTGTTGTTCTGAGCGTTGAGCTGGTCGATGTTGCGCATCAGCACCGGGATCAAACCGAAGCCATCACCTATCGCTCCCGACATGCCGCTTGTCCTCAGCTCAAGGCAGAAATAAGAGAGTTAAACATTGTCTCGACTGCGGATACGATTTTGGCATTCGCTTCGTAGGCGTTCTGCAGAGCCACAACGCTGGCCATCTGATCGTCGACCGAAACCCCCGAGGTGGCAGTGAGACTGGCCGCCAGAGTGGTTTGAATGTCAGTCTGGCTCGTCTGCGCAGTTGTCGCGGTCGATATCGTCTGCGCCTGGCTTGCGGTCAGAGTCGAGGCCAAGGTCGCAAGGCTGCCGCTGCCGGAGAAAGGCGCGGAAAGCATACCGTTTACGCCTAAGCCCGAAACCGCAGCGGCCGGCTGGGCTGTTCCAGTCGTGATCTCGGTGCCGAACGTGTTGTTCAGCACTCGGGCTATCAGCGTCGTGAATCCTGCCGGGCCGTTCGTGGGATTGGGCGTGAACGCCGACGCCCCGGTCAGCACTGCACCCGCTGCGATCGTAGCGCCGGCTGTTGGATCCTGGATCGCCTGAGTGCCGTCGCGCACCAGAGACGGGTCGGCGCTCACCGTCGGATTAACTTGTATGGTGCTGGCAAATCCAAGCTGACCGGCAGGCGGCGCTTGTGAAGGATCCGCGCCAGGGCTGTTGCCCGACGCGTCGGTGAACAAGGTGAGACCCTGAGCAGAGAAGCGCGTGGCTAGCGTCGAGGCGAATGAGTCGAGTTCACCTTGCATAGTTGGCAAGGTACTATCACGCAGCGTGATGTTGGCACCGAGCGAGCCACCGGTGAGCGAGCCCGTGACGTCCTGGCCGTTCATCATGATACCAGGAACTGTGCCCGGGTAGGCGACGGTCGCATCGACCGTGGCGTCGTCTGTCGAGAGCGGGCCAGAACTGGCGTTTGTCGGCAGCAGCAGTCCGTTTTGCGTGGTGACGAGCATGTCTCCCGACGAGGTCTCGGTAAAGCTCACGTTGACAAGTGACGATAGCGTGCTCATTGCCGCTGAACGTTGATTCTCGAGATCAGCGGTATCCATGCCACCAACTTTGGCCTGCATGATTGTCTGCGAGAGGCTTCCTATCGTGTTAAGGCTGGAGTTGATGGAGGCAAGATCAGACAGGATGGAGCCCTGTGCATCCTGTCGCTGAGCTTGGTAAGTGCTGGATAGAGCCTGTATTGAGCTGGCGAGCGTGGATGCGTCTTGTATGATCGTTTGCTGTTGCGGAGCACTGGAAGGATCGGACTCTAGAGCCGCGAAGTCGTTCTGTAGGTTGCCGAGGTTGTCCGACAATGTTCCGCTCGATCCAGCATCAGCGGCGGCAGAGCCTTGTACGCTGCTGACCGCGCTGAGCGCGTTCGCTGTCACGTTGAGGCCGGATACGACGGCGTTTTGAGTATAGAGCGCGTTCTGCAGGGTCTCGTTGACGGCGCGTGATGTCAGCTGGACCACTACGCCGCTTCCTTGGCCGCCCGAGTCTCGGGAAGCGACATGAGCCACCTCCAAGACGTAGCCCGGTGTGCTGGCGTTCGCCACATTCTGAGAGGCCACGCCCAACTCATGCTGCACGGCGCTCAAGCCGCTCGACGCAATCAAAAGCGATGTGCTTAAGTTCATTGCGAAAGCGGCCTCACGCGCCGGGACGAACGGGGATCGTCTCGGTTTCTACCTTAGACATGATTAAAGAGGCGTAAACGTCATTGCTTCATGGCCAACGCGACCTGAAGCAGGTCGTTTGCCGTGGTGACCACCTTGGCATTGGCACTGTAAGCCTGCTGAGCCACAATCAGCTTGGTAAGATCGGTATCAAGGTTTGTGGTCGATGCTTCGACGGCGCTCGTCTCCAGGCTTCCGGCGCCTCCTTGTCCGGTCAGTTGCATCGAGGCTGCGCCGGAGGCAGCCGTAGCGGTATAAGCCTGCCCGTCTTGGGACATGAGTGCGTTCGCGTCTCCGAACATAGCGAGCGGCACCTTTGCGATCAGCTGCGACTCGCCGTTGCTGAAGGTTCCCATGACAGAGCCGTCGTTCTCCATTGTAAAACCGGTGTAGGTTCCGGCAGCGGTGCCATCCTGGGTTGAAACGCCTGCATTAAAGACCGCACCGGAAGCGGTTGTCATCGCGGTTCCTCCGGGAGAACCGATTGTACCCAGGTTAAGGCTAATCGTGTTGGTGGTGTCCGACCCTACCGTCCCGACGTTGAAAAGCGCAGCCGAACCGGTGCCGGCATTCGGAGTGATCGACTGTAAAGAGCCGTCGGCATTGAAGACCAACGTCGCGGTAGGCGCAGGCGTCGTGTTGGTTCCGGAAACGCTGAGAGTCCAGGTGCCACCCGTGGCCGCCGTTGTGCCAGCCGCAGCGGTTGCACCGGCCGTCTGGGTCCAGTTCATGGTAAGCGCCTGCGCAGCACCTTTATTGTCATAGACGGTTTCGCTCGAGCTCGCGGTCGGTGCAGTTGTCACGGATGCAAGGCTCGACACACCGGCCAAAGTCGGCGACATCGTAACTGTTGTTGTTGCGGTCGGCTTGTAGGCAACGTTGCTCACGTTGATCGGGACCAAGCTGCTTGTGTTGAGCGCCCCTGTGGTTGGATCGACCATATAGCCGTCGAGATACTCCTTGGAGCTGTTGACGAGATAGCCCTTGCTGTCAGAGGAGAAGTCGCCAGTGCGCGTGTAATATTGAGTTGCACTGAACACAGGGTTGTTTGTAGACGACGTGCCGCTCGCCTCGTTCACGGCAAAGAAGCCGTTCCCGTTAATGGCCAGCGCTCCGTTTGCCGAGCTGGTGGTGATAGCCCCTGCAGCCTGGTTGGCGTACTGAGTGCTTGCGAGTACCGTCGCTGACGACCCTTCAGAAGCTTCGGACGCCTGCACGAAGTCGGAAAAGCTCGTATCAACCGCCTTGTAGCCTACAGTCTGACTGTTTGCTATGTTGTTGCTGATGTTGCTGAAAGCCACGGATTGCGCCGTGAGACCGCTGACCGCGGTATCCATTGCGCTGAAGGCAGACATGGTGCTTCTCCTTGAGAGATTGCGATAGCTGCATCAGCTTTAGCAGAAAGCGTGCCAGTTCTTACGGGAGAGCTTTCCACGGAGGATTGGTGGGCCAACACTCGCGCACTTGCCGACCGGCAGATCTTGCCCGGCATAATCGGTCTGCGTGGGCCAGATCACACGCCTTTCTGCCGCCATCACAGCGTGCCGGAGGCGCAACGAGTTGGCCCGTTCCTTGCACCGGACTGGCTCGTCATGAGCAGTCTCGCACCTCCCGCACAGAATTTGCCTGCATCCGTTTCAAAGGCGCTCCAGCCGACGCATGCGCGCCCAGCGACGGCTATCGACCCTGCCGCCGGGATGGCCGCCACTTCTTCAGGAACCCTGTTCCGGCACATGATGAAAACGGTTGACGTAGGAGATTTACTAGAAAGCAACGCTTCTGCTGTACCAGTACATACGTCGCCGGAGAATTTACAGCTAGCATCGGGTACCACACCATCGGAGCAGGATCCTTCGCCATCAACCAAGCAGCAACATCCTGGCGCCGTTAACGTGGCAGCCAAAGGCGCTTTCAGCCAAGTCATCAAACCGCGGATCCACGTCATGTTCGGACACGATGATCCTCCAAGCCGATCGGCACCGACGCTTGGAGCGCCGAAGTCCGAGGGCAAGGTTCAGCCTTGGGATGCGCAGATCACGGCTGCTGATCCAGCGAGCTTCCGTGTAAGAGCGGCGCTCACGCAGTCTCCACCCCAGCAATCGCGGCACGATCAGGACGGAACCGCACAAATCAACCCCGATACGTCGTCGGCCGGCAGGGATCAGACGCCGAGCAATCGTCCGGAACACACCGAGAAGTCTCGCCGTTTGTTCGTCGCAGGAGAATCGGCTGCCTCGGAAACGCCGGCTGCGATGGTGATCCCGCAAATCACCACTGATGGAACGGCAACCTTGTCGGCGGCACTCATGACGGTTGAGCCAAGCAATCCGCTCGGTAAGACACCGTTGACCAAGGATGGCGTCCGGACAGCCCTTCCAACGGTATCAGGAGCCGAGCCCGATGCGCGGCCTGCCTTCACACAGGGCGATATTCCGAAGCAAGCAACGCCACCGTCCGGTGACACGGCGACCTCCAGCACTCTGCCTGTCGGATCGGCTCGTGCGCACCCGCACACGGGCGCGCAGCCGACCGCAGTGCCGGCCTTGCAGGCTGATCGTGAGACGCCGGGCTCCAGCCATAGTCTGTTCAAACGCGAGACGTCCGTCTTGCCACCGGTGCGCTCTCCACTCGATCAGGCGGGTTTCCCCCTTTCCTCCATCAGCGCACCCGCAACCGCCGGCCCGACCGACAACCAACTCCTGCCGCTACAGCCTGACCAGGCTGCTTCGACGAGAAGTGCGGATGGCAGTCCGGCCCGGACCAGTCCAGGACCGGCCATAACACCCGCAAACTCAAGTCCGACACCTACGGCACAGATCTTGCCCGCAATGATCGCCTTTGCCGGCCGCACTGACGGCAGCAGCCAGATGACAGTATCCTTGCACCCGAGAGACTTGGGCGAGGTTGAGGTTCATCTCGTTCGTCAAACCGACGGCTCGACGACCGTGACCGTTATTGCGGGTGAAGCACAGACACTCCAGGAACTCTCACAAAACGCTCACCATCTGCATGCCGCGCTTGATGCGGCTAATCTGCCGGCGGAAAACCGCACCCTGAACTTCGTCTCCGCTGTTGATCCGCAATCTTCTCAGCACGACCAAACGCCTTCCAAAAGTGACGACGCCGCCCTTCAGAACCAGAACAGCAGCACCTCTGGCAACCAGGGGCAGGCACCGCATCAGCGTCAGAACGGCCGCAGCAGCAAAATGGCTTCGGATGAAAACAGCCCCCAAGTGGAAGCTTCAGTGCTGACCAGCCGTCAGCGCTGGCAGATCAGCGGCCTTAACATAACTGCCTGATATCATTTTCAAGCAAGGACAATCACATGAGCGGCAGCATTTTATCCTCCACTAGTCTATTGGCATCAACCGAAAAGGCCGCTCAGGCCAACAGCGCTGCAACGAGTAGCGCTGCAAGCGCAAGCTCAGCGTCAAGCAGCGCCAGCAGCACTGCCGCAAGCACGCTGTCCTCGCTCGCGGACAACTTTAATTCCTTTCTGACCATGCTGACTACTCAGCTGCAGAATCAGGATCCGAGCTCTCCGATGGACTCGGACCAGTTCACCAGCGAGCTTGCGACCTTCGCCGGTGTCCAGCAGCAGGTAAATACCAACACTAATCTCGGTCAGCTGATCTCGCTGACACAGAATGGGCAAGTGACTGCGGATAACAGTCTCGTTGGGCAGACTGCGACCTTCTCCGCAAGTCAGATCCCCCTGCAGTCCGGCGCCGGCAGCATTGCCTTCAATACAACCGGTGCCGAGCCGATCGCTATCGCGGTGACAGACGCGTCTGGCAACATCGTCCGGACTGTTCAGGAAACATCAAGTTCCGGCGCAAATAGTTGGACCTGGAACGGTAAGGATAACTCCGGAAACACGCTACCGGACGGTCCCTACGGCATCGCCGTCCAAACAGAGGACAGCTCCGGCAACGTGACCGCGGTGCCGTTTACCACCTCCGGCACGATCACCGGGGTCACAAAAGCCAGCAATGGTGACGTCTTGCTTCAAATGGGGACGGATAGCGTCGACATGAACAATGTCACATCGGTGAACAAGGCCTGAACCACACCAGACGGCAGATTCTGCCGGGTGGTTAAGGTTTGGGTAAGGTTGATTGGTCATGCTCCCAATCCTGATACAGAGCCGCCACCAGGGCGGCTTGGCTACAGGACGGGGTAATGACAAAGCCGCTTCCACCCGCTTCACTCGCCTTGCTGGCGTCATGAAAGCCTTCCTGACTGGGCTGGGATCGCTCGGTACTGCGCGTCTTGCGACCATGGCAGCAGTTGCGCTCGGCATGCTCGCGATGCTCGCCGTGCTTACCCTTCACGGTGGCGGCCCGACGCACATGGGCTTGCTGTATGGAGATCTGGATGTCCGTGAAGTAGGACAGATCGCCGACGCCTTGGACAAAGCTCATATTGAGCATGAACTCGGCGGCGAGGACGACCGGATCATGGTTCCGGCCGATCAAATTGCCTCGGCACGCCTCCTGCTCGCCAAGACCGGACTCCCTTCCGGCGGCACGGTCGGATACGAGATCTTTGATCGGGGAGATAGTCTAACGGCAACGCAGTTTGAGCAAACCATCAATCAGACTCGTGCCCTCGAGGGTGAGCTCACCCGCTCGATCCGGCTCATCAACGGCGTGCGCGCCGCCCGAGTCCACCTTGTGCTGCCGCATCGCGAACCGTTCGCATCCGAACAGCAGGCCGCTCAGGCCAGCGTGCTGCTTTCAATGCAAGGCTCAATGCGTCTCGATCCAGAAGGGGTACAAGCCGTCCTCAACTTGGTCGCCGCGGCCGTTCCGGGGCTGAAGCCTCAAGACATTGGGATCATTGATAGCCACGGCAACGTTCTGGCACGCGCCGGCCAGCCCACCGGAAGCATCGGCATCGCCCACAACGTCGATGAGATGCGACAATCCACTGAACTTCGACTTGCGCGAGCGGTCGAGGAGATGCTGGAGCCAGTCGTCGGGATCGAACACGTGCGTGCAGAAGCCGCAGTGACGATGGATGTCGATCAGGTCCACGAGACACAGGAGAGTTATAATCCGGATCAACAGGTACTGCGCTCCCAACAAACCACCTCCGACAAGAGCCGCAACACCGAAGCAGAGCCGAATACATCGGTTCAGAACAACCTTCCAAACGCCAACGCCGGTCAAAGCCAGTCTGGAAGCCAGGAAGAAAAACAGGACGAGGTCAACAATTACGAGATCGGCAAGACTGTGCGGACGGTTATCCAGGATCAGCCGCGCATCGCCCGCATCAGCCTTGCCGTCATGGTCGATGGTGTGACAACAACTGGAGCAGACGGTAAATCCGCTTGGAGGGCACGCAGCCAGGCCGAACTCGACCAACTCGCGACTCTCGTGAAAAGCGCCATCGGATTTGATGCTAAGCGCGGCGACACGGTGAGCGTGATCAGCATGCCGTTCAGCATCGCTGCCTCAGACGAACTCCCGGTGAGGCCGCCCGCGGGCCTGTTGGGTCTGCGTCTCACCCGAGATGACATCATGCGGCTCGGCCAAAGCGGCCTGCTCGGCCTGTTTCTTCTGGCCGCGCTGCTCTTCGTTGTGCGGCCGATGGTTTTACGCCTGACCGGGGTCCCGGCGATCCATGAAGGCGCGAACATGGCAACCCCGCACGATCCAGCGATTGTAACAAGCCTCACCTCCAGCAGCGCGCCGGGACCTTCCCAGCAAGTGAAACAGATCGCAGGTGTCGCACCTGCCCTGCTGAATGCGCCTAAACCGGACGATCGGCCCTCCGAGGACAGCATGATCAGCATCGCGAACATTGATGGAAGGCTGCGCGCCTCATCAATTCGCCAGATCGTCGAACTGGTCGGCAAGCACCCAGAAGAGAGCCTGTCCATTCTGCGCGGCTGGCTTGGCCACGAGCAGGAGGCTAGCTGACATGCCACGCAAGGTCGTCGGAGCCTCGATGACAGGTCCGGAGAAGGCCGCAGTGCTGATGCTGGCCCTCGGCGAGGAGCAATGCTCAAAGCTTTTCGAGATGATGCATGAGGAGGAGATCAAGGAGATCTCCTTCGCGATGACACAGCTCGGCAGCGTATCAGCAGAGACCGTCGAGAAGCTCTGTTTCGACTTTACGCAGAACATCGGATCTTCCGGCATGCTCGTTGGAAGCTACGACAGCACTGAGCGCCTGCTCCAGAAGACGCTCTCGCGGGAGCACGCCAACCAGATCATGGAGGAAATCCGCGGTCCCGCCGGACGGACCATGTGGGACAAGCTCGGCAACGTGAACGAGGGTGTTCTCGCGAACTACCTTAAGAACGAGTATCCGCAAACGGTTGCAGTGGTGCTGAGCAAGGTCCGGTCCGACCATGCAGCACGGGTGCTTGGCCAGCTTCCCGATGGTTTCGCCATGGAAGTCATTATGCGCATGTTGCGCATGGAAAGCGTCCAACGTGACGTCCTCGACAGTGTCGAGAAGACGCTCCGCTCGGAGTTCATGTCCAACCTGGCACGGAGCACGCGCCGCGACAGCCATGAACTGGTCGCAGAAATCTTCAACAACCTCGATCGCCAGGTTGAAGGAAGGTTCATGTCCGCCTTGGAGGACCGCAACAGAGAAGCCGCAGAGCGGGTCAAGTCCTTGATGTTTACGTTTGATGATCTCAGTCGACTGCCGCCGGACGCGATCCAGAAGCTGATGCGTGTTGTCGAGAAGAGTAAGCTGCCCGTCGCCCTCAAGGGCGCCTCCGACCACATTCGCACGCTCTTTCTGTCTACGCTCTCGGAGCGTGCAGGAAAACTGCTGCGCGACGAGATCGCGACGCTAGGGCCGGTTCGTCTGCGTGACGTGGACGAGGCGCAGGCACAGATCGTCGTTCTTGCAAAGGAGCTGGCACAGGCCGGGGAGATCGAGATCGGCGACTCCAAGGACGAGCAGATGGTACTTTGATATGGTTGCGAACCAGTCCTTCTCCTCGGCACTTTCCGGCATGCTCTACGCGGAGGACTTCGATGATCCGGCGCCACGCGTCGCCGCCCCGGCCAAATCAACGCCCGCGGCGGTCACTCCTGCCGCTCCGGAGATCGTCACGCCCCGCTTCAGCCTTGACGAGCTGCGTGCGGCAACGGAGCAGGCGCACCAAGAGGGGCGCGTCGTTGAACGGGCTGCGGCCAAACATTCAGAGACAATGTCCCGCAACACGGCACTGGCTGCCTTGGGAGACCAACTGCGTCTTGCACAGGAGCAAGCCGCGCGTATTGTTGAGCATGGCATCGCCGAGATTGCCTGCACCACTATGTCCTTGCTGACTGCGGCTCTTCCAAGCCTTTGCACGCTGCACGCCGAAGATGAAATCCGGGCTCTGCTGCGGCGCGTGTTACCTGCGACGCGTCAGCTTTCGGAGCTGCACATCCGGCTTCATCCGTCTCTACGGCAGATGGTCGAAGGCGAGATCGCTCAGCTGCTTGAGGGATCGAGTATGCAGATATGCTGGGCCGAGACAAGCAAGCTCGCGCCGGGCGATATCGCTATCACCTGGCAGAGCGGCTCGGCGGTACGTGACACAGAGGCGTGCTGCAAGAGCATCCGCGACGCCGTGTTTGGTTTGTTTTCTGGTGGCGATAGCAATCAGCACCGGATGCCGGAGAGACATGATGACCAATGACATTGATCTCACTGAACTTTCCGAGGTATCTGGCGGACAAGATAGTCAGTCCGCGCGAAACATGCACGATCTCCGGGCCGTGTATGATATCCCCGTTACCGTGAGCGCGGTGCTCGGCAAATCAACGATGCAAGTGAGTCAGCTCTTGAAGCTGGGACGCGGTGCGGTGGTCGAGCTTGATCGTAAGATCGGCGAGGCAATCGACATCTATGTCAATAATCGGCTTGTGGCGCGCGGTGAGGTTGTCATGGTCGGCGAGAATCGCCTTGGCGTCACCATGACCGAGATTGTTAAAGCGGACCGAGGCATCTGAGATGCGCGTCCTGATTATTGGCTCGCTGGCCGGAGAACTCGGTCGTGCCGCGACGATAGCTGCGGCGCGTGGAGCCAGGCTTGACCAAGCCGACGAGGTGGTCTCAGGACTTGTTCGCCTTCGCCGTGATGCGGGCGTCAATCTGGTCCTTTGCGAGATCGCTCAGGATATCGGGGGGCTCGTGCGCTCGCTTGCGCATGAGCGGATCGTTGTGCCCGTCATTGCCTGCGGGCTGGAGACCGAACCCGAGGCGGTACTCCGGGCCATGCAGGAGGGTGCCCAGGATTTCCTGCCGCTACCTCCCGATCCCGAGCTGATCGCGGCGTTTCTGGAAGCCGCCTCTGGAAAGTGCTACAAGATCGTAGCGGAAGATCCCAACATGCTGGCGGCGTTGCGTCGCGCCGAACAGGTTGCTTCGGCAACGGCATCTGTCTTGATCACCGGCGAGTCGGGCACCGGCAAGGAAGTCCTTGCTCGACACATCCATCGTCGCTCGCCACGGGCGCAAGGTCCTTTTGTGGCACTGAACTGCGCAGCCATTCCCGATCATCTCCTGGAATCAGAAATGTTCGGTCATGAGAAGGGCGCCTTCAGCGGAGCCGCCGCACGGCGTATCGGCAAGTTTGAGGCGGCGGATGGTGGCACGCTGCTGCTGGATGAAATCAGCGAGATGGACGCGCGCCTCCAGGCCAAGTTGTTGCGGGCGATCCAGGAGCGAGAGATCGACCGGCTGGGTGGAGCATCCCCTGTGAAGGTTGATGTGCGGATCCTTGCCACTAGCAACCGAGACCTTGCAGCCGATGCCGGCAGCGGTCGGTTTCGGGCAGACCTGTTCTTCAGGCTAAACGTTGTCAATCTCGAGCTGCCGCCTCTGCGCCTGCGCCTTCGTGACATTGCTCCGCTCGCGCGGCATTACGTCCGCTACTACAGCAATCTGAATGGGCTCTCAGCCCGCACACTGAGCGAACAAGCCATCGACCGTCTTGTTCGACATGATTGGCCCGGCAATGTTCGTGAGTTGGAAAACCTCATGCATCGGGCGGTGCTGCTTGCCGAGGGCGATGAGATCGATGCTTCGATGCTTGATCTCCCGGTGTGTCGGAGCGAGACGACGCAGGATTCGCCGGTTTCTTCCGGGCGAGTGGCTCAGGGTGTTGCCTCCCTGGTGGGTCGCCGCATGGATGACGTCGAGCAGGCGCTGATCATTGAGACGCTGTATCATACCCTTGGCAACCGCACCCATGCAGCCACGATCCTGGGTATCTCGATCCGCGCCCTTCGAAACAAGCTGCGCGACTACGCGGGACAAGGATTGGCAGTGCCGCCGCCGGCTGGCAATTGGGCGGCCTGACTGGTGAGCGGTGCAACACTCAACGCGGGCGCTGCCACGACCGGCTTGGCCGCGCTTAAGACAAGATTGCTGCCCTATGTGCCCGGCTCCGATATCGGGCTGGCGTTGGGTGTGGTGGCGCTCTTGTCGGTGCTCGTGCTGCCGCTGCCGACGCTTGTTCTTGATCTGGGACTGGCTTTGTCCATCACCGCCTCGGTCCTGGTGCTGATGGTGGCGTTATTCTTGCAACGTCCGCTCGACTTCACGTCATTTCCGACGCTCCTGCTGCTGACGACGCTGCTGCGCCTTTCCCTTGAGGTCGCGACCACCCGCCTGATCCTCAGCCACGGCCACGAGGGACCGCTCGCCGCGGGCCATGTCGTCGCGGCTTTTGGCGGCTTCCTGATGGGGGGCGACGTCGTGATCGGCGTCATCTTGTTTGCTATTCTGCTTGTAGTGAACTTCATGGTCATCACCAAGGGCTCTGGGCGGATCGCCGAAGTCGCCGCGCGGTTCAGCCTTGATGCGATGCCCGGCAAGCAGATGGCGATCGATGCCGAGCTCTCCTCCGGCGCCATCACCGAAAAGGTCGCGCGCTTGCGCCGGCGGGAGCTTGAGGAGGAAAGCGGCTTCTATGGTGCCATGGACGGTGCGGCGAAGTTCGTCCGCGGTGATGCCATTGCAGGCCTGCTGATCACCGTCATCAACATCATCGGCGGCCTGGCGATCGGTCTCATCCGACATGGCATGGCCTTCTCGGACGCAGCGGCCACCTTTACCACGCTGACCGTTGGTGACGGGTTGACCTCGCAGATACCGGCCCTGCTGGTTTCAACCGCGGCAGGCATCGTGGTGACAAAGGGGGGCACCGAGGGTGCAGCCGACGTCGCGCTGGTACGGCAGCTTGGCGGCAATCCCAAGCCCATGGCCCTTGCCGCCGGCGCGGCGGTGGTTCTCGCGCTGATGCCAGGGCTGCCGGCGATTCCATTTCTGGCACTCGGCGGCCTCGCCGGCGGGGCCGCTTGGCTCCGCCTGAAGGCGCCCGACAAAATGGCCGATCCAGACGCGGCTTCCATTGTGTCTTCCACTCCGTCCGAGCCGCCGATGAGCGACGCGATGCGCATCGACATGATCCGGCTGGAGCTCGGCTTCGGTCTGCTGCCGCTTGCCGGCGGCGAGACCCCGCGACTGACCGAACAGATCAAGGCGCTGCGCCGAACGATCGCGCAGGAGATGGGCTTCGTGCTGCCGCCTGTGCGGATCCAGGACAACATGCAACTCGGTGCGGACGCCTACACCATTCGCATCAAGGAGATCGCGGCCGGTCGGGGCGAGATACGAGCGATGCGCCTTCTGGTGATGGATCCAAAGGGTGGAATCCCAGCGATGCCGGGCGAACGCACCACTGAACCCGCATTCGGGCTGCCCGCGCTTTGGATTGATACGGCTCATCGCGAAGACGCCTTGTTCCGAGGTTTTACCGTCGTGGATCCAGCGAGCGTGCTCAGCACACACCTGACGGAGGTGGTGAGAGAATCCATGGCGGAGCTGCTCTCATACTCGGAGACCCAGAAGCTGCTTGATGACATGCCGCGTGAGCAACAGAAGCTGGTTGCCGATCTGATCCCGTCACAGATTTCAACCGGCGCCGTCCAGCGCATCCTTCAGTCGCTGCTTGGCGAGCGCATCTCCATCCGAGATCTCGCAACCATTCTGGAAGGTGTACAAGAGGCGTGCGGGGCGGGGTTGCGCGCCGTGCCGCTGATCGTCAGTCACGTGCGCATGCGTCTCGCTCGACAGATCAGCGACGCGCATGTCGGACCGGCCGGCTACATCCCGTTGATTACCCTGACGCCGAACTGGGAGGCGGCGTTCCTCGGAAGCCTGGTCGGGCCGCCGGAAGACCGGCAGTTGGCGATGGCGCCGTCGCAGTTGAACGAATTTATTCCCAAGCTACGCGGCGCCCTCGATACGGCTGCGGCAGCTGGCGAGGCGCCAGTCGTCCTCGTCAACGGCTCGCTCCGGGCACCTATGCGCTCCATCGTCGAACGACTCCGCCCATCGACCTCGGTGCTCTCGCAGGCGGAGATCTCAGCTCGCGTCCGCATCCGTACGCTGGAGGCAATCTGATGAGGCCGTGCAGCATGATCCATGGCCTGACCCGTGCGCATTAGGATTTTTCGCGCGCCGACGCTTGCCGAGGCCATGGCGCAGATCCGTGCAGAGCTCGGCGCGGACGCCATGATCTTGTCCGACCGACGCCGTGCAAACTTCGTGGAGGTGACCGCGGCGCTGGAAACGAGTGACCCTCTGGAACTTCGGGCGCCGGTAACGGCAAGAAACGAGATTGTTGATCTCGAGCCCTTCACATCGCCGTGGGCCCGGTCCGAAGGCAGGCTTCAGCACCTGGCTCAGTCCATAGATGCCGCAACCACCGCGGCTCTGGCATGGCACGGGCTCACTCCGGCACTTGTGACGGGCCTGGGAGGCACAGCCCTGGAAAGTGGATCGCTTGAGCAGGCCTGCACCCGAATGTTCCGGTTCGCTCCCATTGAGCTTGAGCCCGGTTGCGATCCCGTTTTGCTGGCGGGTCCTCCGGGCGGCGGCAAGACGCTGACCGTGGCACGATTGGCCACGCGGCTGGTGCTCGCCGGCCGACAGCCGCTTGTGATTACAGCCGACGGCAAGCGGGCGGGCGCGGTCGAGCAATTGGCAGCCTTTACCCGACTGCTTGGGCTGACGACGGTGGTAGCAAACACACCGGCGATACTGGTACGGGCTCTCGAAAGACGGGAAGCAGACCAGCCGGTGCTGATCGATGCTCCGGGGCTCGATCTTCAGGATCCAGGGGAGCACGACCTGTTACAGCAGCTCCGGTCGGCCTCTGGAGCCGCAATGGCGCTCGTGCTCCCCTCCGGACTGGACCCGAACGAGGCGCAGGAGATCGCCTGCGCACATGCAGGCCTCGGCGCCCGGTTTCTGGTTGCAACCCGTGTCGATCAATCAAGGCGTCTGGGCGGTATCCTCTGTGCCGCAAGGACATCCGGGCTGGCCCTGGCGGAAGCCGGGATCGGCAGCGCGGCCGCGGACAGCCTGGTTCCGATCACCCCCGGGTTCGTGGCCGAACGCCTGCGGCGCGGTGGAGTGGCGCCTCGCCAGGCCACCCCGCCGCCGCAGATCGACACAGCGGACGATCGTACCACCCGGTCGGTTCTTTCGCTTCATATCGCGGCCCAGCGCCGTGCTGCATCCATCGCGTGAGGCACCCCGCGCCATGAGTCATTACGCCCAGATACGGCCCGAGCCTGGGGCCAATGGCGATGCCGGACGGGTGATTGCGATCGCCTCCGGAAAAGGCGGTGTCGGCAAGACCTGGCTCGCGATCACGCTCGCCCATATCCTGGCGTCTCGCCAGGCACGCGTGCTGTTGTTTGATGGCGATTTCGGCCTTGCCAACATCGACATCCAACTCGGCCTGACGCCGAGGCATGATCTGTCCGACGTTGCGGCCGGACGTATTGCCTTGCGGGAAGCCGTGTTGAACCACAAAGATGCCGACGTTGGTCGGGGTGGCTTCGACATCCTACCCGGAAGGTCGGGCGCCTCGGCGCTTGCTGCACTCGCAACCCCTGCCCTGGACACATTGCTCAACGATCTGCGCGGACTCGCGGAATATGATACCGTGCTGCTTGACCTGGGAGCAGGGATCGACCGTGTCACTCGCAGATTGGCGGCCTGGGCGGACACCCTTCTGGTGGTCACCACCGATGAGCCTACAGCCCTGACCGACGCCTACGCCGTGCTCAAGCTGCACGCGCGAGATCGGCAAGTGCTTTGCGGTCTCGATGTCATGGCCACTGATGCGCGGGTTGTGGTCAATCAGGTATCGAGCTCCACCGGGGGTGATCGCGCCTATGCGACGCTCGCCAAGGCTTGCAGCAATTTCCTGGGTTCCGCGCCGTCGCTGGCTGGCATCATACGCAAAGACCCGAGCGTCAGCGAGGCCATCCGGCGGCAAGCATTGTTGGTGAGGCGTCACCCGAACACGATTGCGGCGCTTGATGTGACGCGGGTTGCTGAGAACTTGCGCCCATGAAGCGCCCGTGCTGCACTAATCGTTGATCTGCCCCAAGCTCCGACGACGATGCAACCCAGCCGCTGCCAGAAGCGATGGAGCTTGGTGATGAGCAACTGCCTCCAGCCTCGAGCCGCAGCATGCGCCACCTCGCTGTTTGAGGTTTGGTTGCAAACCGATCTGCAACGCCTGTATGACAAGGCGTTGTTTGAGCCGGTTCCGGATGATCTGCTGCGGCTCCTCCCACCAAACCTGGGGAGCAACCAGCAGCAGACCTGAGGAAGCAATCCCGGGCCGTCGCGGCAGCCGACTTGTGTGTCGGCAGCAACGTGACGTTCCGAGCGGAGGATGTGCTTGCGTATCAGCCTGATCCAGATGTCGCCAAGTCACGACAAGCGCGAGAATATTGCCCAGGCACGATTGTTGATCAGCAACGCGATCGAAGCTGATAGGCCGGATCTGGTGGTGCTGCCCGAGATGTGGTCTTGCCTGGGCGGTGACCGTCACGCCAAGTTCAACGCTGCGGAGACATTACCCAAGCAGGATCAACTCGGCGATGCGGGAGAGGCATATACGGTTCTTCAGGGTGTCGCCCGCAAATTCCGGGTTCATGTCCACGGAGGCTCGATCGGCGAACGTTGCGGAGACCGGCTATCCAATACGTCGCTGGTCTTCGGTCCGGATGGGCGGGAACTCGCACGTTATCGCAAGCTTCACCTGTTCGACATCGTTACTCCCAGCGGAGCGGGATATCGAGAGAGCGATACCTATGTGCCCGGTGACCTCGTCGTCACCGCGAAAGTAGGTCCGGTCACCGCAGGCTTGGCCATCTGTTACGATATCCGGTTTGCAGAGCTGTTTCTTCAACTACGCCGGCTAGGGGCGCAGCTGATCCTTCTGCCTGCGGCCTTTACGGCAGAAACTGGGGAGGCGCATTGGGAAACGTTGCTTCGCGCACGCGCCATCGAGACGCAATGCTGGCTGGCTGCTGCGGCGACGTGCGGCCAACATATTGACGGCGGCGGCACAGCACGAACCACCTATGGACATTCCATGCTGATCGACCCCTGGGGCACGATTGTTGCTCGAGCCTCCCATGGACCAGGCTGGGTAAGCGGTACCATGGACCCCTCCTATACCGAGAAAGTCAGATCAGGCATTCCGGTGCTGGAGCACCGGCGCCTCACATGATGGAAGTCTGCGGAAGCGACTCCTCTGCCAATGGCGCGATCCCGGACACTGGCGCCTTTGATGCTGTAGCAGGCTTGCCGCTAAGCACGGTGTGGCCCCCCGGAACCCAGCTCACGCAGATCGCCTTTGTTGCGGCCCCCAACGTCCTGGCGCAGGAGGGGCTCCAGCGCTTTGAGGCACGCTACGGCAATGTTGCGATCGCTGACGCGGAGGTTGTTGTCTGCCTTGGCGGCGATGGCTTCATGCTGGAGACGCTGCATACCGTGCTTTTGGCGGGCACCCCGGTTTACGGCATCAATTGTGGTTCTGTCGGCTTTCTGATGAATCCGCTGATCGAGGAAGACCTGCCGGAACGTCTTGTTCGTTCGCAAGGGGCGGTCCTGCATCCGCTTCGGATGCATGCGGTGACACAAGCCGGCGTGGTAGAAGAGGCGCTGGCGCTCAATGACGTGTTTCTGTTCAGGCAAAGTCGACAGGCCGCCAAGATCCGCATCATGGTTGATGGCCGTGTGCGTCTGCAGGAGCTGGTATGCGACGGAGTGCTGGTTTCCACCCCAGCTGGATCAACGGCTTACAACCTTTCTGCACACGGCCCTATCGTTCCGCTCTCCGCAAATCTGCTGCCATTGACGCCGATCAGCGCGTTCCGGCCGCGGCGTTGGCGAGGAGCGCTGCTTCCCAGTTCAGCGGATGTCGAGTTTCAGATCCTTGAAGGCGATAAGCGGCCGGTTGCAGCAGTTGCCGACTTCACCGAGGTGCGCGATATCGTCTCGGTGGGAGTGAGTGAGGATCGGAGTCTTGGCACCACCGTGTTGTTCGATCCTGATCAAAGCCTGTCGGAAAGGATCATCGTCGAGCAGTTCACCGTCTGAGGTGAGTTACGGTGAGATGAAGCATGGTCCGGCAGATCATGCTTCATTGTTCGCTCACGCCGCCGATCGTGCAAGCGCCGACTCGATCGCCTGCGATCCAGGCATAGTTGTCTCAGCGCTGCCAGCAGACAGCCGGTCTTCCTCACGCAGCATGTAGCCGCGCCCCCATATCGTGCTGATCAGATGGCCCGCTCCGACGAGCTGCAGCTTTTTGCGCAATTTGCAGATGAAGACGTCGATGATCTTCATCTCAGGCTCGTCCATGCCGCCATAGAGATGGTTAAGGAAGGCATCCTTGGTCAGCACCATGCCCTTACGGAGTACCAGCAGTTCAAGGATGGCATATTCCTTGCCTGTGAGATGGACCGGGCGGCTGTCCACCGAAACCTCCCGGCTATCGAGGTTAAGTTGCAGGCTGCCGACGCGCAGGGTGGGCTCGCTGTAGCCCTTGCTGCGGCGCAGGATTGCCTGCATCCGGGCCACTAGTTCCGCATGGTCGAACGGCGTGGTGATGAAGTCATCGGCGCCCACTGCGAATGCCTTGACCTTCGCTTGCGGCCGGCAAAGTGCCGACAGAACAATCACCGGAGTGGTAAGGCGAGCCGCGCGCATGCGGCGGACGACCTCATATCCTTCGATGTCCGGCAGCACGAGGTTGAGCAGGATGAGGTCGTAATCGTAGCGACGCACCATCTCCAGGGCGTCGCGGCCCAAATCGGTGTAGTCGACCGTAAACCCTGCAGTCTTGAGGATCAACGAGATCCCCTTGGCAGCCGTTACATCGTCTTCAACGAGAAGCACACGCATCGTCACCACTCCCGATCTGATAAAAGCTTTTTACCACCTCAGGTTGTGATCTGTCGACTAATTTTCCTTTCGGTTGCATCTTAATTTTGGAACACACGCTTCGTTAGCAATTTGGTCCTCTAATGCCGGGAGACGATCCTGCATTTGGTATGAGGACATTCTCTTGGCATCACCAAATCTCCTCACCTATCGTCTTGAAAACCTACGTTCCGCCCTAGCGGACGTCCCTGCATGCGTCATTTCGGGACAAGTCTCCGGAGTGAGCGGATTAGCGGTCGAGCTCTCCGGTCTCGACCGCCACGTCTCAGTAGGCGACCGGATCATGCTGCATGGCCGTGCCGTGGCCCCGGTGCCTGCGGAGATTGTTGGCTTCCGGAACAGCATGGCCAGCGCGATGGCCTATGGACCGTTGGATGGCATCGGCCCCGGGGGCAGCGCGACCTTTGCGATTGGAGGCGCCGCTGTAGCGGGCCGCATCGCACCAACCGATTCCTGGCTTGGACGTGTCATTGATCCTCTCGGCAGGCCGATGGACGGCAAGGGCCGGCTTCCGGTGGGTCCCGTCTCCCGCTCGGTCCGGTCAGGGCCGCCTGAAGCGACCTCGCGGGCGCGGCTGGGACCAAGAATCGACTTGGGCGTCACTGTTATGAACCTGTTTACAACCTGCCGCACCGGGCAACGGCTTGGTTTGTTCGCCGGATCCGGGGTTGGCAAGTCGACCTTGCTCTCAATGCTGGCGCGGCATACGGAGTGCGATGTGACGGTGATTTCGCTGGTGGGCGAGCGCGGCCGCGAGGTTCGGGAATTTATCGAAGACGATCTTGGCGCGGCTGGGCTCGCACGGTCGGTCGTCATTGTCGCGACCTCCGACACCCCTCCGTTGATGCGTCGTGAAGCGGCCTACTCCGCCATGACCGTAGCCGAGCATTTTCGCGACCAAGGCAAATCAGTCCTGTTGCTGATGGATAGCGTCACCCGTTTTTGCCTCGCACTGCGCGAGATCGGCCTTTCAGCCGGTGAGCCGCCCGCAACCCGCGGCTATCCGCCAAGCGTCTTCGCCGAGCTGCCCCGCCTGCTTGAAAGGGCCGGTCCCGGCCCGCTGCTCCCGGACGGACGAGCGGGACAGATCACAGCGCTGTTCACTGTGCTGGTGGAAGGGGATGATCACAACGAGCCGGTCGCCGATGCGGTCCGGGGGATCCTGGACGGGCATGTGGTATTGGATCGCAAGATCGGCGAAAGCGGCCGCTATCCAGCCGTCGACGTGCTGCGATCATTGTCACGTTCGGTGCCCGGCTGCAACACCGCTTCGGAAAACCTGCTGACCCGCAAGGCGCGTCAGGTTCTGGCACTGCATGCCGACATGGAAGACATGATCCGGCTGGGCGCCTATCGCAGTGGCACCGACGCGGCGGTGGACGAGGCGATCGTGCTGGCACCGCGCGTGGAAGCCTTGCTGCGGCAGGGGCGCGATGAAGCCGGGCCGATCAGCGATGTATTCGAGCGTCTGTCGCAAGCGCTCGAGTTGACGGTGCCGTCATGAGTGAGGACGCTCTCGCGACCTTACTGCGCATACGTCGTCAGGCACTGGACGAGGCCAAGCGGGCGCTAGCGGGGGCAATGCAACGACAGCACATGCAGCAACTCCGGAGCGAGGCCGAGGAGACCCGTTTCGCACAGGAGACCATCATCGCGTTGGATCTGGCAGAAGGGGATGGAGCCGTGGACGCCTTTGCTCGTTGGCTGCCGACCGGGCGAGAGGCGGTGCAGCAGGCGCGTGTCGCCGAGCAGGAAGCGTCGGCCGAACTCGACCGCGCGCGGATCGTGCTTGGACTTGCCAACACGGCTCACCGATCAGTCGAGCTGCTGACCGAAAAGCGCGGCGAGGAGCTACGGTTGAACCAGATGCGCAAGGCGCAGCAGGCTATGGATGAGCTCGCTCGCAGGCACTCGGTTCCATAAGCCCGCGCATGCTTCTCTACCGATAGCGCGCCCGCCGCCGGCGTGACCTGCTGCGGACGAGATCCCACAGGCCACGACCGGCCATACGGCCAGCCGGACCCGTCAAGGTTGCGGTAACCGCGGAAAAGGCGAGTGCATTCTTCATCGCAGCCAGGTTGCGATCCCGGGTCATGCGCGCCTCTATCTCCGCTGCCGATGGCTGCTTCCCACGTCCGATCAGCACGAAGACGACGCCAAGCAGCACGTCCACGCCAAGCACAATGAACGAAGCCCAAACCTTGCCGGTATTCCAGGGGCCGTAGCACAGCACCCAGAGCGTCACGTGTGCCGAGATCAAGGCGAAGAAACCGAACACAGCGGCGATCACCAGGAAAGCGATGCGCCGCCCATAGCGCAATCCAAGCCGCTGCCAACGCTGAATCTCAGCGGAGGCCGCAGCCTTACCGTATTCGACGGCTTGCATGTCTCTTCCGGATCAGCGCGAGATGCGGCCGAGCAGGTATCCCACGACGGTGGATATGGCGATGGCGATCAGTGGTTGATGCCTGACCTTCTCGGAAACATTGGCGACCTGGGTGTTGGTCATGTCACGTGCGCTCGTCACGGCGGTCTCGGCTTTGCCCGCGGCCCCGGCGATGGCAGGGGTGACCCGCTCGTTCAGGAGCTGCTCGACCATTGCACGAAGAGACTGGAGCTGCTCCTGGGTGTCCTGGGCTACATCCTTCGCCTTTTCGGAAACCGCCATGATAGACCCCCAATCGATTACAGCCGGGCAACGCCCTGCTACCAGACAAGTTGCAGCACGCCGATGACGCCAGCGGCACGCTTGGTGCTGGACGATGTGCGCGCTGCCAAAGCCGGCGATGATGCAGCGATATCGCTCAAGATATCAGCCGGTGAGTGCGTGGCTTTGCTGACCCTACCGGGAACAAGCGGTCCGCGGGGAGAAGCGTCGCGCATGATCGATGCGGTAGCCGGCCAGGCAGGTGCCAGCGCCGGCCGGATCCTTGTGGACGGGCGCGACGTCGCGGCACTTGCGCCCATCGAGCGGAAGATCGGCATCATCTCCGTCCGGGATCCTTTATTCGGTCATCTGAGCGTACGTGGCAACGTCGCCTTTCCGCTTGCAGTCCGGCATGTGCGCGAACCTGAGCGAAGCCGACATGTGCAGCAAACGCTGGCCCTGCTTGGCCTTGAGTCGCACGCGGACCTCCGTCCCGCCGCTCTCGATCCGGTGGCCGTGGTGCGGGCCTGCCTGGCCCGCGTGATGGTTTCTGATCCGGCAGTGCTGCTGCTGGATAACGCGCTCGCTCAGCTTGACGGCGCCGCCCGTCGTGAAATGCACCAGTTGCTGCGACGGATGGCTCGGGTACTCCGGATTGCGCTGCTCCTGGCAACCGGCGACCGCGACGAAGCCCTGATGATAGGCGATCGGATCGGGATCCTCGGCGCGTCGGGCCTGCACCAGATCGGCCCAGCCACGGAGTTGCTGGATCGTCCCGCCAGCGAGTTTGTGGCGGTCGGGTTCGGCGAAGCGAACGCTCTCAGCGGACGCGTGGAGTGGGTGGAGGATGATGTCGCCTGCGTTCGGCTGAGCGCCGGCCCGAGCATGGAGGCGATGGTTGCGGGGGATCTCACTGCCGGTATGTTGTGCACGGTCTGCGTGCGTCCGGAGCGGGTCGCGGTGGCCTTTCTCACCGCCGGCAGCAATCCTGCCAGCGGTGACGCCCAAGGAGCCGGGGCCTCGGGATCCGGCCCCCTGGGAGACGCCGCCCTGCCATCCACCCTCTCCGACATGGTCCATCTGGGCGACCATCTCCGGCTGCGTTTCCGGCTGGCAGGGGGCGGCGAGTTGCTGGTGCGTCGGCCAGCTTCCCAACCGACCGCCGGTCTGCGGCCAGGCCGGCCGGCGCTGCTGGCCTGGCAAGCGGAGCACGCCGTCGCGTTCTCTCTCGATGCGGATGAGCCCACCGCACCGCGGGCGGTTTCAGCGCCAGGGAGAGTGCGCTAGACAGGACAAGCGGCTCGATCGAAGCCGGCGCCACGCCGTGTGGTCGTAGAAAGAAAGTTCTGGTCCCTGAGCGCCATTGACGCGGCTGAAGCACGATGAGAAGGCGCCTCGGAACCGGCTCGGCACAGACCTTCGGACTGCGCTTATCGATCGGCTGCATGCTCGGATGGGCCGTCGGCTGCGGCGCCGCTGCGGAGCGCCCTGGCAAGCCGAACTCCGGCCATCTGCCCACGCTCACGATTGCCACGTTCGCCGGCAGTGTGCAGGACGCGCAGCAGACGGCACTCACTCCCCTGGCGGAGCAAAGCGGCCTGCATTTTTCGCTTCAGGGATGGGATGGCAGTCTCGCCACGCTGCAGAAGCGCGCACAAGCGGGCAGCACGGACTGGGACCTCGTGCTCATGCAGGCAGCAGCGCTGCAGGTCGCCTGCCGGCAGGGCCTGCTGCTGCCGCAGCCCCTCAACCGAGACCCCGGCAGCGACGCACCGGACAGTTCCGGCAGCGACTGCGGTGTTGCGGCCTTGCAGATGAACCTTGTGCTTGCCTGGGACAAGAGCCGGGTGGACGCCACGCCGGGTTGGAGCGACTTCTGGGATGTGGCGCGCCGCCCAGGCAAGCGCGGCTTGCAGCGCAGTCCTCGAGGCGTGCTGGAAATCGCCCTCATGGCCGACGGGGTCGCGCCCGAGGACGTGTACCGGACGCTGTCCGGTTCCGGCGGGATCGATCGCGCTTTCCACAAGCTGGACCAGCTGAAGCCTTATATCGTCTGGTGGACGACACCGGCGGAGGCGGTCCAGATCATCGAAAGCGGCGCTGTGCTGATGACCAGCGCGACGGCGGCCGAAATCACTCAGGCTGACCAGACCGGTCACCATTTCGGCACCCAATGGTCGCAGAGCCTGGGCCTGGACGTCCAGTGGGGAGCGCCAAGGGGGACCACCCCGGAACGCCAAGCGCTGGTGCGCTCGATGCTGGCTGTGCTGTCGACACCAACCGCCAGAGCCGCCTTCCTTTCGGCTTGCGCCGCTTCGCCGGTGGCCGTCGATCCGCCGAAGCCGACCCTGATGATCGACGACCGGTTCTGGCTGGACCATCTGGTGCCGTTGGTGCAGCGCTTCGATCGCTGGCTTGATGCGAAATGACCGGTCGCGGCTGCTTGCCGCCATGCTGTTCCTGCTGCTGGTGCCTGGTGCTGCGGCCGCGATGCTGATGCCCGGCCGGCTGGGGCCGTGGCGGCTTATCCTGGCGGTGCCGATGATCGCCTTGCCCTCGCTGCTGGCGCTGACCCGCTTGCAGCCCCACCAGGGCCGGGCGGCGTTCGGGCTTGGCGCCGGCCGCCTGGATCGACTGCGCCTGCTCTGGCTGCCGCAACTGGCACCCGGGGTGTGCGCCAGCCTGCTGCTGCTGGCGCTGTTCCTGGTGGTGGAGCATCTTCTATCATAGATGGCTTCGTCTTCCCGGCAGGCGGACGAGGCCGTATCCTGGCGTGATGCATGGATCCGAGCCGTTCTGGAAACGCAAGCGCCTCGCCGACATGGACCAGGCGGAATGGGAAGCACTATGCGACGGCTGCGGCCGATGCTGCCTGCACAAGCTGCGCGACGAGCATACCGATCGCGTCATCTATACCAACGTGGCGTGCCGCCTGCTCGACCTGCGAAGCTGCGCCTGCTCGGACTATGCCCGACGGCAGCGCAAGGTCCCGGATTGCGTTCAGCTCAGCGCCGAGGGCTTGAGCGAGATCGATTGGCTGCCGCCGAGCTGCGCCTATCGCCGGATCCATGAGGGGCGGGGCTTGGCCTGGTGGCATCCGCTGGTCTCGGGGCGTCGGGAGAGCGTGCACGAGGCGGGAATCTCGGCACGCGACCGGGTGGTCGGCGAGCGCGAGGCAGGACCACTCGAACATCATATCGTGGACTGGCCCGGCCAGACACCCAGGACTGCGGATCCGCACGCAGCCAAACGAACCCGCATCCGGCGCCTGCGCGCGCAGCCGGGGGAGCCTGACGCTTGAGCCGGACTTCGAGACCGGCTGCCCTAGGTGGGCTGTCCGTCCATGGTGTCGCTCAGCCGGCTTCCGAGATGCTGCTGCTTCCCGGTGGCGAGACCTGGGTCCGCTGGCGTCGCTCACGCCAGGCCAGGCGGATCTCGCTCCGGATCGATACCCGTGCCGGCACCGTCGTGGTGACCCTGCCGCCGCGGGCAGCGCGCGAGGCGGGCCTCGCCTTGCTTCGCACGCACTCGAACTGGGTGGCGGGCAAGCTTGCTGCCTTGCCGGGCCAGATCCTGTTTGAAGCAGGAGAAACCGTCACGCTGAATGGCCTGCCGCACGTGATCCGGGCGGCGCCGCAAGCCCGGCGGGGCGTTTGGATCGAGGCAAGCGAGATCCGGGTCAGCGGCGAACCTGCGTTTCTCCCCCGGCGCGTGCTCGATTTCCTTCGCGCCGAGGCCAAGGTCAGGCTTGGAGCCTGCGCGCACGAGCTGGCGGCATCCTCCGGCCTTCGTCCCAAGCGGCTTGTGATCAAGGACACGACCAGCCGCTGGGGAAGCTGCTCCTCGGATGGCGTGGTGATGTTCAGCTGGCGCCTGGTGATGGCGCCGCCCGATATCCAGCACTACGTGGTCGCGCACGAGCTCGCGCATCTGCGGCATCTCGATCATGGTCTGCAATTCTGGAGCCTGGTGGAACAACTCACGCCACACCGGGCCAAGGCGGAAAGCTGGCTGAGGCTGCATGGGACAGCGTTGCTGCGGACAGGCTAGCAGGACGCAAAAACAGCACCGGGGGTCGCCCTGAAAGCCCCGCGCAAGCCGACCCAGGCGCCGACGAGACCAGGCAACCGCAGCAGGGTTGGCAACATCAAATGCGGGTTAGCGGGTGGCAACCCGCATGGCCAAGCCAGGAATGCTTTCCGCCGCCACCACCTCCTTCGATCCCTTTGGCCTCCGGGTCTGATCCGGCCACCATGGACGCTCAATCGAGCTGCTTTGGCTTGAACTGCTGGAATGCTCATGCGGCAGCGCAAGGCGGAGACTGCCTTGATGCTGCTGCGTCTTCTCAAGCGTGACCTGTCGGCTTCGCACGAGTAACCGTTCAGCTACCGCGTATGTGATGCTCCACTGCGGCCATCGCTCATTGCCGCGCGTCTGTCTCACTTGATCCAGGTCCTTAGGTAGCCACCTTCCTGCCCGGATCACGAGTGGCGACCGGCTCTGGTCCGACAGGTGTGTTTCGCCAGTGGACTGAGCGCGTCGAAGTATTTGATGAGGATCAAGAGTGGATGGCGGAGAACTCGCTCTCGGTCCTGTTGTCGCGACTCGATTTCGGCTGGATCACGACGCTGCACATCCTCTACCCGCCGCTCACGATCGGGCTGGCGTCCATGCTGTTCATCGGCGAGCTGATCTGGATCCGCACCGACGACGAGCACTGGTACCGGCTGACGCGCTTCTTTGAACGGATCCTGATCGTCAACTTTGCGGCGGGCGTCGCGACCGGCATCACGATGGAGATCGCCTTCGGCATCCTCTATGGGCCGTTCTCCCAGGCCGCCGGGCCGTTCCTCGGTCAGGTGCTTGGCTACGAGACCATCACCGCGTTCATGTACGAGGCCGGCTTCATCGGGCTGATGATCTTTGGCTGGGGCAAGATCAGCCGCGGCATGCACCTGTTCGCGACCTTCAACGTGGCATTCGCCGCCGCGATCTCGGCGCTTTGGATCATGAATGCGAACTCGTGGATGCAGACGCCCACCGGCGTCCAGCTGCGCGACGGCGTCTTCATCGTCACGAACTGGTGGAAGGCACTGATCAACCCCGACTGGATCTACGCCTTCCCGCACATGCTCGTCGCGGCGATCGAGCAGGCCCTCGCCGTGGTCGCCGCCGTGTCGGCTTGGCACCTGCTCAGGAAGCGCCACGTCGCGATGTTCGGCCGCTCGCTCAAGCCGGTGATGCTGGCGCTGCTGGTCATAGCACCCCTGCAGGTATGGCTCGGCGACGGGCTCGGCCTCACCGTTGCTCGCGACCAGGCACCGGTGCTCGCGGCAATGGAGGGCCACTACCACGAGCGCAACGCCGACGGCAGCGTCGATACCGGCTGGAACCTGCTTGCCTGGCCGAACAGCCGCAACGACGGCACGGTCTGGGCGGTCACGATCCCGCACGTGCTGAGCCTGCTGGAAACGCATAGCTGGAACGGCGCGGTGCGCGGACTGGACGACTTCCCGTCGCAGGACCGGCCGCCGCTGCTGATCCCGTTCTACGGCTTCCGGATCATGGTCGCCTGCGGCTTCGCCATGGTGGGCCTGGCGGTCTGGGGGAGCTGGCTGGTGGTGCGGCGCCGCGCCAGCGGCTTCCTGGCCGCGGACAGGTGGTTCTTCCGCGCCACGATCGCCGCCGCCCTGCTGCCCTACCTCTCGGTCTGGGTTGGCTGGTGGACGCGCGAGGTCGGCCGGCAGCCCTGGGTGGTCTACGGCCTGATGCGGACCGAGCAGGGCGTCAGCCACATGTCGGTGGCGGCGGAACTGGCTTGGCTCGTGGGCTATGCCGGCTTCGAGCTGACGGTCTGGGCTGCAACCTGGTGGTTCCTGGTCAAGGTGGTGCGCCAGGGTCCGGACCTTTCCAGTCCTGTGCTCCGCGGCGGTGATGAGAACCTCGGGACGATGCCCAAGGATCACGCGCCGCTCCGCGGCGAGAAGGAAACGCCAAAGGCGGAGGAACCGGTGCGCCCCGGTCGGCTTCACCCCGCCTGACCGCCGCCGGTCCGATGCTCACCAAAGCAGCTTCCGAGGTCTAACCCGCGATGGATCCGCTCAACCATACCCAGCACGTGCTCGCGATCGGCTGGTGGCTCGCCGTCGCCTTCTGCGTGCTGCTGTACGTCATCCTGGACGGCGCAGACCTCGGCGCCGGCATCTTCTCGTTGTTCATCCGCGACGAGGACGAGCGCGGCGCCATCATGCAGGCGATGGCGGGCACCTGGGACGCTAACGAGACCTGGCTGATCGTCGCCGGCGGCATCCTGTTCGGCTCGTTCCCGTTCGTCTACGGCTCCGCCTTCGCCTTCCTGATGATTCCGATGATGCTGGTGCTGTGGGGGATCATCACCCGTGCGGTGGCGCTCGAGTTCCGCCACCTGGCGGAGCCGCGATGGAAGCGGTTCACCGACTGGGCGTTCGGCCTGTCCAGCCTGGCGGTGACGTTCTTCGGCGGGATCTGCGTGGGGGCGGTGCTGCACGGCTTCCCGCTTGCGCACGGTCCGGGCGGCGTGCCGACCTACGCCGGTGGCACGCTGCGGTTCGTCAGCCCATTCAGCGTGTGGACCGGGATCGCCGCCGTGCTCGCCGTGTCGCTCGCAGGCGGCCTGTTCGTGCGCGCGCGCTTCGAGCCTGGGGAACTGATCCGCAAACACGCCGCGCTGTGGACCAACATCGTCTTCTTCCTGGCGCTTGCCGCGGTGCCGCTGTCGGTGCTGTTCATGATCGGGAGCTTCCCGTGGGCGTCGCGGGTCTGGTTTGGTCCGTACTGGTGGGCATGGGGGCTGATCCCGCTGGCGGCGATCGGCACGACCTTCCTGATGCGCCTTTCCACCAGACGCGACCGCGACCTGGCCGCCCTGCTGTGGCTCGACGCGACGATCGTCATCATGGCCGGCGGGCTGCTCGGCACCATCTACCCCTACATCATCCCGGACACCTGGACGGTCGAGGCGGCGGCGAGCCGGCAGATTTCGCTGTTCACCTTCTTTCTGACCATCGTGTTCCTGTTCCCGGTCATGCTCGCGTACAACTGGTACCAGGTCTGGGTGTTCCGGGCCCGGGTCGCCAAGCTCGCCTCCTATCACGGATGACCGGTCGCGCCGTCCGGGTGATGTGGAACATGCGTCTGTCCGGCCTGTTCCTGGTCGGGCCTGGAATCGGCGTCGCGCTGAGCGCGCTGATCTTCGGCCTGCCGACCGATCTGCGCTGGGCAGCGGCGGCGATGTTCGGCCTCAGCCTGTTCCTGTTCGGCATCCTGGTCCGTGCCGAATGGCGGCACTTGGCGCGGCGCGAGGTCGGCGGCAGACCGTGAGCGCC
>CAXUNX010000017.1:0-14181 GCA_964252545.1 uncultured Acetobacteraceae bacterium
CCACCTGCACCGCGCGGGCGAGCCGGCGCGCGAGCTGCGGCTCCCTGCCCTGTCGCCAGCAGCCGGGCGCGACGCCGACGGGTCGCCGGGCATCGTTTCGATCTGGCGGGGCGAACAGGACGACCGGGCGGTGGTGCATACCATCACCGGCACCATCGCCATGGCCCTGCTGGCGACGGGACGATGCGACTCGATCCAGGCGGCCGACGACCAGGCCCGCGCGATCTGGGAGGCGCGTCGGCGCGACTGAAAGGGCTGCAACGATCCCGGCCCCTGCCGCGTATGGCTCCTGTCTAGGTGACACACTTCTTCCAGGGACATCACATGATGAGAACGACACTGCTTTCCGCGGCCGCTGCTGCGATGATGATTGCGGCTGCCTGCACCGGGGCGCCCGCGATGGCGAAAGGCTGCCTCAAGGGTGCCGTGGTAGGCGGCGTGGGCGGCCACATGGCAGGCCATCACGGCCTGATCGGCGCCGCCGGCGGCTGCGCGGTCGGCCACCACATGGCCGCCAAGAAGGCCAAGGAAGCCAACTCGCCGAGCTGAGGCGTCTCCGGGCGGCCTCGGGAGCCGGCGTTTGCAGCGCCCTCCCGAGGCGCCCTTTTACTGGTGACCGCCTACTGGTGACTGCCTGCCGGTGACCGCGGTTGCCGCAGGCTGGGGATGCAGTGGTTGCGTTGCCGCTAGCCCAACTTCTGGGTCATGCCTCCCAGGCTTTGGGTCATGCCGCCGCTGCCGGCATCCTGCACCATGCCGCCATCGGGTGGGTGGTCGGCGCGCAGCTCCGGGCGTGGCGGCCAGAATTCGTCGGCGATGCTGTGCTGGATCATCTGTAGCTGGAGCTGCACCCAGTCCAGGAACTCGTGCAGGCCGCGGATGATGATCTGCTCGATGGTCTGGTCGTTGAGCGCCGCGCGCAACTCGTCCAACCGCTCCAGGATGATCCCACTTCGACGCAACCCGTAATCGGTGCGCAGCCGCCCCAGCGCCCAAGTGACCTCGCGCAGGGTCAGCGACAGCGAACGGGGAAACGCGTCGTTCAGAAGCAGGAACCCCGCCACCGAGGCTGGCTCGAGCCGGTTGGGCATGATCCGGCGATAGGCGTGATAGGCAGCGGCGGCGCGCAGCACGGCGCTCCATTGGCTGACATCGACCTCCGAGCCGACCCCCGCCACCTTCGGCAGCAGGGTGTGGTACTTGATGTCCACCAGGCGGGTGATCTGGTCGGCCCGCTCCAGGTACTTGCCGATCGAGTAGAAGAACCAGCCCTGGTCGCGATAGAAGGTGCCCTCGGTGATGCCGTAATGGGTCTGGCATTCCTGCTTCAGCCTCGAGCAGAGCATGGAAAGCTGCGACGGCCGGATGTCGCTCTCGGTCAGCTGGCGCACCCAGTTGTGGAACATGTTGATGTGGGTCCACATCTCGGTGGAGATCAGCGGCCGCAAGCTGCGCGCGTTCTCGCGCGCCATCTGGACGATGTTGGCGATCGAGTTGTGGTTCTGCCGGTCGAGCAGGTAGAACGAGGCCACGCTGGCTGCGGTGGCGCGCTCGTGCAGCGCGAAGAACTGCGTGTCGTCGGCGTTGATCTGCACCACCGCGGACCAGCCATCATGGTCCTGTCCGGTGCGAACAAACGTCTCGGTCACATCGAGCACGCGGGCCAGGTTCTCGATGCGCTCGAGATAGCGCGCGAGCCATACCGTGCTTTCGGCGTAGCGCGACAGCAGGTCCGGGAAGCGCCGGGTTGGTTCGTAGGCGGCCTGGCTCATGGTCATCCCAGCACCCAGGTATCCTTGGAGCCGCCGCCCTGGGACGAGTTCACCACCAGCGAGCCCCGGCGCAGCGCCACGCGCGAAAGGCCGCCCGGCAGCACCCAGGTGGACCTGCCGGTGACCGCGAACGGCCGCAGGTCGACGTGGCGGGGCTCGATGCCTTCGTCGCACAGGGTGGGCGCGGTGGAGAGCTGGATCACCGGCTGGCTGATGTAGTTGGCGGGATCGGCCCGCAGCTTGGCACGGAACTCCTCGAGCTCGGCGCCGGAAGCGTGCGGGCCGATGATCAGCCCGTAGCCGCCCGACTCGCCGACCGGCTTGACCACCAGCTCGGCCAGGTGTTCGAGCGTGTAGTGCAGCCCCTCGGGCTCGGCGCAGATATGGGTTTCGACATTGTGCAGGATCGGATCCTCGGAAAGATAATAGCGGATGATCCGTGGCATGTACGCGTAGATCGCCTTGTCGTCGGCCACCCCGGTGCCGACCGCGTTGGCGACCGTGACGTGGCCGGCGCGCCAGGCATCGATCAATCCGCGCACCCCGAGCCGGCTGTCCGGACGGAACACCTCCGGATCAAGGAAATCATCGTTGAGCCGGCGGTAGATCGAATGCACCGCCCGCAGGCCCGCGACCGTGCGCATATAGACGCGCCGGTTCTCCACGATCAGGTCGCGGCCCTCCACCAGCGGCACGCCCATCTCGCGGGCGAGGAAGACATGCTCGAAATAGGCCGCGTTGTAGATGCCGGGCGACAGCAGCACCACCTGGGGATCGGCGACGCCGGCGGGCGCTGCCTCGGCCAGCGCCTGTTGCAGCCGTGTCCCGTACTCCTCCACGCCGCGCAGCCGGATGCCGGCGGCGAGATCCGGCAGCACCCGCAGCATCATGTGGCGGTTCTCGATGACGTAGGAGACGCCCGACGGCGTGCGGGCGTTATCCTCCAGCACCAGGAAGCGGCCTTCATTGTCGCGCACGATGTCGGTACCGTTGATATGCACGTAGACGCCGAGCGGCACGTCGAAGCCCATCATCTCCGGGCGGAAATTGCTGTTCCCGAGCACCAGCTCGCGCGGGATCACCCCGTCCTTGAGGATGGCCTGGTCATGGTAGACGTCCCACAGGAACCGGTTGATCGCAGTCACCCGCTGCGTCACCCCGCGCTCCACGGTGTCCCATTCGCGTGCGGTGAGGATGCGCGGGATGAGGTCGAACGGCAGGATGCGGTCGATCGCGTCGCGATCGGAATACACGGTGAAGGTGATGCCGAGATTGTACAGCTCGGCCTCGGCGCTGGCGGCGCGGCGGCGCAGCTCGGTCAGGTCGAGACGGTCAAGCCGGCTGCGGATCAAACCGAGATCGGGATGGCCCGGCTCCAGCCCGTTCATCATTTCGCAGAAGGCCTGCGCGTCGTAGCCGCCAAGCAGCCCGGCTCCGGCCGACCCCGGCCCGTCGCCGGGCACGCTCATGGCCTGCCATGGATCCGGGCGGATCCCCGGGAGCGTGTCCGGGCTCGGGGTTGATTGCGGATCAAGCCTGCGATCAGGCGCGAAGGAGCCATTCCGTCCACCTGCGTTGTTCAAACCTTCACCCAAGCAAGAAAACACCGCCTCGCCAAGCACGAACTGACGCCGCGCGTTGCGAGCGCCGGTTGTTGCCCTTATGAAAGGCGGCGGGATGGGTGGCCGAGTGGTTTAAGGCAGCGGTCTTGAAAACCGCCGTAGGTGCAAGCCTACCGTGGGTTCGAATCCCACCCCATCCGCCAGAACCCCCAGGACGCCCTGCAAGCATGATCGAGGCCGACCGCCTGCTGATCATGTCCCATCCGGTGGCAACCGCGAGGCGGGCCTTGGATCCCAACCTGGTCCGGATGCATAAAAGCCCGCTTTGCACCCGGGGATCAGATGGATCAGACCAGGCCGGTGAGGTCATAGACGCCGATGATGGCGAACACGGCAATCGTTTTGATGACGGCTATGACGAAGATGTCGCCATAGGACTGCCGGTGCGTCAAACCGCATACCGACAGCACGGTGATGACGGCGCCGTTGTGCGGCAGCGTATCCATGCCGCCGCTGGCCATTGCCGTGACTCGGTGCATCACCTGGAGCGGAATATGGGCCGCGTTCGCCGCTGAAGCAAACTGATGACCAAGCGCTGCCAGCGCTATGCTCAACCCACCCGAGGCGGAGCCGGTGATGCCGGCGAGTGTCGTGGTCGCAATGGCGGCCTTGACCAACGGATCGGGAATCACGCCAAGTGCGTCTCGTGCGATAACGAAGCCGGGCAGAGCGGCGATAACGGCTCCAAACCCGAATTCCGACGCCGTGTTCAAGGTTGCCAGCAGGGCACCCGCAATCGCCGGACGAGTGCCCTCGTTGAACCGGCCCCGGATCGCTCCAAAGCCGAGACCCGCTGTAAGAAGCACGCCGACCAGAAGTGCTGCTTCCAACGCCCAGATCGCGGTAAAGGCGGGAACGTCTGTCACTACGGGTGCCGCCAATCCCGGAAGCCGAAGCGTGTCACTCACGCCAAAGGCGCGCGGGATTTCGATGGTGAAAAGCTTGTTGAGCACCCAGACGGTAAGCAGCGGCAGCAAGGCAAGCTGCCAAGGCGGTGTGCTGGTCGTATCGCTCGCGGAGGGCTCGTTGAGATGGTTTGAGCCATAGCCCTCGTCACCTGCACGCGAAGCCCGCCATTGAAGATAAAACAGGCCGACCAGCAGGATGAAAACGGATCCGATGGTGCCCAGAATTGGCGCCGCCCACGCCGTGGTGTGGAAAAAGGCGGTCGGGATGATGTTCTGGATCTGAGGCGTTCCCGGCAGCGCATCCATGGTGAAGCTGAACGCCCCGAGAGCAAGCGCTGCGGGCATCAGCCGCTTGGGGATAGCCGCAGCCTTGAACAGCTCGGCTGCAAAAGGATAAACCGCAAACACCACAACAAACAGCGACACGCCGCCATAGCAGAGCGTTGCGGCGACCAACACGGTCGCCAGGATGGCACGGCGCGGCCCAACAAGTCGGATGATGGCGATGGTCAGCGAGCGGGCGAACCCTGACATCTCAATCAGCTTGCCGAACAGCGCTCCTAGCAGGAACACAGGAAAGTAAAGCCTGATGAAGACGACGGCCTTCGCCATGAAGAGGCCGGTAAACGCCGTCGGCACCGCAGCAGGCGAGGTGAGCAAGACCGGCAACATCGCCGCCAACGGCGCGAAAAGAATGACGCTGAACCCCCGGTAGGCCAGCGTGATCAGCAGAACCAGGCCAAGAAGGGCAATCAGAACGGTCATCGTATCATGTTCCCGGCCACATCTCGGGGGCCTCGCGTCAATATGGCACCATGCGTGCGGCGATAGCCACGAGGTTCAGGTTGCTGCGTCCTGCAAGACGAGCTTGCCGACCGTGAGACGTTCACAATCAGCACCGATGCCGCCGAACATCGAGGCGAGCGATATGCTGACCTTCAGCCATTGCCGAGCGCTATGACCAGGAGGCCCGGACCTGCTGGCTGGCGCTGGCTCATTCGCCGGCCTCTCCTGCCGGCTTCCGCTTGTCTGCCAGAGCCAGGATCAGTTTGAGCTTCGCATCGCGATCCCGGGCAAGTTCCTCCGTGGCATCAGGGTCGTGACGTATCGCCAGGATCAAACGTTGCTTCAGCTCCTCGGTCATCACCGGACGATGCGCATCATCCCACAGGACCTCAAAAGAACCACCAAGATGAGAAAGGAAGCGGGCAAGCCCGCCTTTTCCGCCGCCGAGATTGAAAGTCGCGAACGGGCCCATCAACGCCCATCTGGGACCGAGTGCCAGGGTCACAGCGGCATCCACATCGTCGACGCTTGCTTGACCACTTGCCACGGCATCCACCGCCTCGCGCCAAAGAGCGGCCTGCAAGCGGTTCGCGAGGTGTCCGGGCCGCTCGCGATGCAGCCGGATCGGGTGTTTCCCCAAACTCCTGTAGAACGCGATCGCCGCTAACACCGCGTGCTCGTCGGTGTGTTCTCCAGCAACCACCTCGACGAGGGGGATGACGTGCGGAGGGTTGAAGGGGTGGCCCACCAGGATGCGGTCGGCAAACTCGAGCCCGTCCTGCAACTCCGATGGCGTCAGCGTGGAGGTCGAGGAGGCCAGGATCGAGCGCTGTTCAACGTGTCCTTGCAGGCAACGGAGCAGTTCGCGCTTCAAGGAGATGATCTCGGGACCGCTTTCCTGGATGAATGTCGAGCCCGACACGGCCTGTTCTGGCGTGTCGGTGATGTTGATGCGAGTTCCAAACCTGAGCCGCAAGTCTGCCAGGATTTGCGGATCAGGATCCCAGGCTCTTACGAGGTGGCCTGCCGCGAGAAAGGTCTCGATCCAACTCGAACCGATCAGGCCGCATCCCAGAACGCTCGTGGTGATCAAGATGAACGCCGTGCATGATCAGTTTGCCCCAGGTGACGGGCCACTCTGGTCATGGCGTCGCGCACACGAAGTTGCTCGCATCGTTCTGGTCGCCCGCACCCTTGTAGTGGGCCTGTTGCGGGAAGGGACACAACGGACGCTGCATCGCGATGCCCTTGGCCTGATCATTATCGATGAATTTCGTGGCGATGATCCGGTTCGGCGCACGGCCCTGCTCGACCCAGCGCGCGAGTGCGGTGAAGATGTCGTGGTCCGCGTCGTTGGAAGGCGGCCGCGGTCCGCCATAGACCGCGCTGTTGAACGCGTTCGGGCCTTCGCCGCGACTGCAATGCGCCATCCCGGGCACCAGAAACAACCTGGCGAAGCGTTGTGTCGGGGTCACACCGCCAAGCTTGGCCGCCGACTTCTCGTAGAACGCGATCGTCTCATAAGGATTGACGATCGAGTCCGCGAGGCCGTGAAACATCATGAGCTTTCCTCCATGCCGCCTGAAGGCTTCTAGATCGGCGATGGTGGCGCCATTCACGTCGGCTCCGAGCGTCGAATCAATCTCCGCTTGGTCCTTGTCGAAGTCGAAGTCGCGCCAGTTCCAGCTGCTGCCTTTCACCCACTTGTAGAGCCCGTCGAAAGCCGGCTCGGTTGGCGGGATCGGCGTTTCCAGGAACGACCAGTTGAGCCAGCCCAACTCACTGCCCACCGGCCATCCAAGGTAGATCACCTGGCCGGTGCGCGGGTTTCTTGGGCCATGATAAAACGCCTCCGCAGTGGCCACCTCGCTTCGCGTGAGGCAGCCCGAAGAATCCGTGCCGGTGCAGGCCAGGGATGCGGGATCAAACATGCAGCGCGATGGATCGGCGATGAACTGGTCCGAACCCGCCTCCTTGTCCCGGCCGCAGGCCGCAAGCGCCGCCCTGTGCAGCAGGTCGAGCTTCCGGGTCGACAGCTTATGGCCCGGAAAAAGGTTCGCTGCCCGGTAATCCCAGACGAACGCCGTGTGCAGGTGCGTGCGGTTGACGACCGGGGCTCCCGCGATGATGCCATTGAAGTCCGCAGGAAACCGTTCCGCCTCGATGAGGCCTTCCTGACCACCCGTCGAGCAGCCGGTGTAGTAGGCCCGTGCGGGCGCCTGACCATAGAACGCCGTGGCGATGGCCTTGCCGACCACCGCCATCACGTGTGTCGACAACAGGCCCCAGTCTTTCCATTTACGTGGATGGCCGATCAGCGGTTCGCCGTCGAGCGGGGTCGACGGTGCCGTCCCCATGTCGGTCGCGGCGGAAGCGTAACCGCGCTTTACCCCCGCCTCCAGACCATCGTAGCTGTTGGAGAAGTCGCCGCCATAGCCTCCGTTGCCGTTGGCGTGGAACACGCCCGTCCAGCCAGCCTGCGGAAGCCACATCTCCACGACGATATCGGAGTCACGAGCGTCGTGCACCGAAGCCACAACGCGGCAGAACGCCGGCAGGTCATGGCGCACCACCTTGTCCGCCGTCGTGTAGGAACCGGCGGCGACCGCCTCGGCGCTCTGGATCGTCGTGTTCCGGATGTTGGCCTGCTTGAGGTCTTCGCACCGGTCGGCTGCCAGGGCCGGCCAGGTTCCCAGCGAGGCCGAACCGGCCAACGCCAACAGCGCCCCACCGAGTCGCTTGCCAACACCGACGTTCATGACCGTCCTCTCCTGATCACCGTGTCGCCGACGCAGTCGCAAAGGCCCTGGGCATCAACCACGCCGAGCTTGTGACGGATCTGCTCCGCCGCGATGCCGCCCTCGGCCTGCCGCGGCGCGAAAGGGACCTGCTCATCCGAGTACCGTCTGCGCTTCATGGCACCACACCTTTCTCAGCGGCCAGAAAGTGGCCCGGATATCTGTGGTTACTCGATGTCGGTTCGGCGGACACCCCATCCATCAGCCGGACCGGCTGGCCGCTCATGGCGATCGCTGCTCCCCGACGGGTGCGTCGGCGCGGATCAGGCCGTCCTGCTTCAACGCCGACCACAGCGCATCCGGGATCTCCGCCGCCGCGAGAGCCGCGTTCTGGCGCGGCTGCCCTGGGCGGCTCATGCCGACCAGCACGTTGGAGATCGCAGGGTGGCTCGAGGCGAAGCGGAGCGCCGCCGCCGGCAGCGACACGCCATGTTCCCCGCAGCGGGCGGCGATCCGCCGGGCGCGGTCGAGCACCGGCGAAGGGGCGGGCTGGTAGTCGTAGGTCGGCGTTCCCGGCGCATCGGCGTTCGAGGCGAGGATGCCGGAATTGAAGATGGCGGCATTCACCACCTGGACGCCGGTCTCTGCGGCGAGCGGCAGCAGCTCGTCCTGGGCCGACTGGTCGAGCAAGGTATAGCGGCCGGCGATCAGCACCACGTCGAGAGGCACCGCACGCATGAAGCGAAGGGCGGTCTGCGCGTCGTTCACGCCAACTCCGATCGCCCGCAGGAACCCCTTGCCGCGCAGGTCGGCGAGCGCCCGATAGGCGCCCTCCAGCGCTTCATCGAAACGTCGGCCGAACGCGTCGCCATGCGTGAAGGGGTCGACGTCGTGGATGTGCACCAGGTCCGGATCGGCGATGCCGAGACGGCTCGCCGATTGCTCGAGCGCCCGGATGGTACCGTCGTAGGAATAATCGAACACCGGACATAGCGGCAGCGGCTCCGCCCAGATCCCGCGGTCCAGGGTGCGTCCGTGCGGCGGCACCAGGAAGCGTCCGACCTTGGTCGAGAGGGTGTAGCTTTCGCGCGGCACCGAGCGGAGGAAGCGGCCGAGCCGGAGCTCGCTCAATCCATGGCCGTAGAGCGGCGCCGTGTCGAACACCCGGAAGCCCGCCGCATAGGCCGCTTCACAGGTCTGGTGGGCCTCCTCGTCGGACAGCGGCGCATACATCGTCCCCAGGCCGCTCGCGCCGAAGCCGAACGGGGAGCTGAACTGGAGGCGGCTCACCGCGTGAACTCCGGAAGACGATAGGCGGCGACCGCGTTGCCCCCGAAGATGGCCGCACGGTCGCGCTCGTCGAGGTCCGGCAGGGCCGACCGCAGCGCGCCGATCACCGCGTCGTAGCTGCCCGCAACCAGGCAGACCGGCCAGTCGGTGCCGAACAGGCAGCGATCCGGGCCGAAGCTGGCCAGGGCATGAGCGACGAACGGTGCGAGGTCGGCCGGCCGCCAAGCCTGCCAGTCGGCCTCGGTGATCATCCCGGACAGTTTGCACCAGACCCGTGCCCGTGCCCGGCCGAGCTCGGCCATCAGCGCCGACCACGGCTCCCGGTTGCCGGTCTTGATCTCCGGCTTGGCGATGTGGTCCAGAACGAAGCGAAGCTTCGGGTGGCGCTGCACGGCCTTGATCATGCCGGGCAGGTGCTCGGTCTTGCCCACCAGGTCATAGGCGAGGTCGTGCGACGCCAGCACCTCGAGCCCGGACGCCACGTCGTCTCGGGTGATCCAGGCCGGATCTGGCTCTTCGTGCAGCAGGTGACGGATGCCCACGAGGTAGCGGCCGCCTTCGCCGCGCTTGAGCTCCGTGAGCGTGCGGTCGAGCTGCCGGTCGGTCAGGTCGACCCAGCCCACCACCCCCGCCACGCGCGGCGAGGCCTGGGCGATGCGGAGGTAGTCGCGGGTTTCCGCGACGCTGTTCCAGCTCTGGACCAGGACCGTGCCGTCGATGGTGTTCGCCACGAGCGACGGTTCGAGGTCCGGGTAGGAGAATGCCCTGCGGATCGGCGCGAAGTCGCCGCTGAGCCACGGGTAGTCGTATTCCCCGGCCGGATCCCAGAAATGCTGGTGCGCGTCGATGATCGGCGTGGTCATGGCACCTCTACCAGCGCTGGTGCACGTGCGGCTTGACCAGGTCGCGGTAGATGCCCGAGAGCGCCGCCATGGTGTCGGGCGGCAGCGGCGGCAAGGCGGCCGCCTCGGCGTTCGACTTCGCCTGCCCGGCATGCCTCGCACCGGGGATCACCACGCTCACCGCATCCTCCATCAGGATCCACCGGAGCGCCAGCCGCGCCATGGCGCCGGGATCGGCACCTTCCGGCAGGAATGCCCGGATCTTCTCGACCGCCTCGAGCCCCACCTCGTACGGCACGCCGGAGAAGGTCTCGCCGACATCGAACGCTTCTCCGTTCCGGTTGAAGTTGCGGTGATCGCTGCTGTCGAACGCGGTGTCCGCGCGGAACTTGCCGGAAAGCAGGCCGCTCGCGAGCGGGACGCGCGCGATGATCGCGACGTTTCTCGCCTTGGCCTCGGCGAACAGCCGCTCGGCCGGGCGCTGACGGAAGATGTTGTAGATGATCTGGATGCTCGCGAGGCGTTGGTACTCAAGCGCCTTGAGGGCTTCCTCCACTCGCTCGACGCTGACTCCCCAGGCGGCGATCCGACCGGCGCGCTGCAGCTCGTCAAGAACGGCGAACACCTCCGGGTGGTAATAAAGATCGGTCGGCGGGCAGTGAAGCTGAACAAGGTCCAGCCGGTCGGTTTCGAGATTCTCGAGGCTGCGTCCGATGAACCGGGCCAGGTTCTCCGCCGTGTAGCCGGCGACCGTTTGTTCGGGCAGGCGCCGGCCGGCCTTGGTGGCGACAAACGGGCGGGCGCCGGACCGCGTCCGCAGCGCCTGCGCGATCAGCCGCTCCGAACGCCCGTCGCCATAGACGTCGGCGGTATCGATGAACGTCACCCCGGCATCAAGTGCCGCGTCGAGGGCTGCCAACGCGTCGTCATCGCTCACGTGGCCCCAGCTTGCGCCGATCGCCCAGGCGCCGAAGCCGATCTCGCTGACGTTGCGTCCGGTTGAACCGAAGGGTCGTGTCCTCATCGTGCGTGCTCATCCTGTTGCAAGGGGGAAGCGGTGCCGGTTGCCTGCGCGGATTTGCCGGAACCGAGATAGAGTTCGCGCATCAGCGCGTCGTCGCGGAGCGTGTCGATCGCGCCCCCGGCCACCACCCGGCCATGCTGCAGCAGGTAGCCGCGCTCGGCGACGCTCAGGGCGAGGCCGGCATTCTGCTCCACCAGCAGGACCGAAGCGCCGAAGCCGCTTCGCACCTCGAGGATCACCGAGCGCAGCTCCTTCACCAGGCGCGGGGACAGCCCGAGGGTCGGCTCGTCGAGCAGCAGCAGGCGCGGCCGCGCCATCAGGCCGCGGGCGATGGCCAGCATCTGCTGCTGGCCGCCGCTGAGGTCGCCGCCCTTGGCGCCGCTCTTGCTGGCGAGGATCTCGAAATAGCTTTCCATGCGCCGGACGTCGCTCTCGACGCCGTCGCGGTCGCGCCGCGCGTAGGCGCCCAGGCGCAGGTTCTCGCGAACCGTCATGTCGGCGAAGATCCGCCGCCCTTCCGGCACCATCACCACGCCCTTGCCCACGATGCGGTCCGCCGCCAGTCCGGCGATCTCCTCGCCATCGAGCCGGATCGAGCCGGAGCGTGGCCGCAGCAGCCCGGAGATCGCGCGCAACAGGGTCGACTTGCCCGCGCCGTTGGGCCCGAGGATGGTCACGATCTCGCCCTCCGCGACCTGCAGCGACACGTCGCGGTTGACGTTCACCGGGCCATAGGAGGTCTGGAGCCCTTCGAGCGAAAGCAGCATCAGCCTTCGCCTCCGAGATAAACGTCCAGCACCTTGGGGTCGTGCAGGACCTCGTCCGGGGTGCCCTCGGCGATCTTGGTTCCGAAGTTCAGCACGATCAGGCGCTCGCACAGGGTGCCCATCAGCGCCATGTCATGATCGATGACGCAGACCCCGACCCCGTGCGCGGGAAAGGTGAGGATCAGTTCGGCGAGGTTGGCACTTTCCCCGTCGTTCAACCCGGCGGCCGGCTCGTCGAGAAGCAGCAACGACGGCTCCGCCCCCAGCGCCACCGCGATGCCGAGGCGGCGCAGGTTGCCGAACGAGAGCGAGGCGGCATCCGCGGCCGCGAGCTCGGCGAGACCAACGAAGCCGAGGATCTCGCCTGCGGTCGAGAAGCGCCGGGCTCGGGCTCCCCTGCCCTGCTCGAAGCCGATCCGGACGTTCTCGCCCACCGTGAGCCCGCGGAACGACATCGCCTGCTGGAAGGTACGCACCAGGCCGAGCCGCGCCACCCGATGCGCGGGCGCTCCGGTGATGTCGATACCCTGCCAGGTCACGCGGCCGGCGGTCGGCTTGTGGGCGCCGGCGACCGTGTTGAACAGCGTGGTCTTGCCCGAGCCGTTCGGACCGATCACCCCGGTGATCCGGGTCGGATCGATCGTGATGTCCACGCCCGCCAAGGCGTGCACGCCCCCGAAGCTCTTCTTGAGGCCGGCGATCTCGAGCATCGTTCAGCGCCTCCCGCCCTGCGCGACCGGGCCCGGGCGATCGACCCCGGATGCGGCTTCGCTGCCGCGCAGCCGCGCCTCGAAACGACGCCACAGCGCGAGCAGCCCGGCGCTGATGCCGCCAGGAAGCAGAAGAACCACAACCAGCAGGCCGACGCCGTAGGCGATCCGGGCATTGATGGGATCGAGGTGGCCGAGTTCCGGCAGGAACTCGACCAACACGGCGCCGATCAGGCCGCCCCACAGGAAGCGGGCGCCGCCGAGCATGATCATCAAGGCGAGGTAAAGGCTGGGAAACGCCCCGTACAGCGGCGGCGAGATGTGACGCAGGTAGTAGGCCTGCAATGCGCCGGCGAGGCCCGCGAACGCGCCGCTCAGGAAGAACACGCCGAGCTTGTGGCGGTTGACGTCGATGCCGATGGCTCGCGCCAGCGCCGGGTTCTCGCGGATCGCCCGGAGCGTTCGTCCGGCGCGCGAGTTCACGACAACATAGACCAGCGAGGCGCTCAGCAGAACAAAGATCGCCACCAGCGCATAGGCGTTGTTTGTGCGCGCGAGGTTGATCCCCAACACCGTGCCCATCGAGCCGACATCCAGCCCGGTCGCCGAGCCGGTGAGCGTGCCGCCATTGGTCAGCGCGATCACCAGCAGCGCGCAGAAGCAGAAGGTGATGATGATGTAGTGCTGGCCGCCCACCCGAAGCGAAGGCAGGCCCACCAGCGTCGCGGCCACCGCCGAGACCAGCACGGAGGGGAGCAGCGCCGCCCAGAAGCCGATGCCAAGCTGCGTAGCGAGGATTGCCGCGGTGTAGGCGCCGACGCCCATGATGCCGGCATGGCCCACCGACATGATGCCGGCCTGCCCGAACTGCAGCGTCAGGCCGAACAAGGCGATCGCGGTGATGCCGGTGGTGATGGCGATCGACATCAGCCGGTAGCCGGGGTCGAGCAGCGGAAAGACGACCAGCACGGCGACAATCGCGACCGCGACGCCGGCCTGCTCGCGGGATGGCCGGTCGATCATGTGGTGCTCGGTCCGAGCGTGCCGCCGAGCAGGCCCTGCGGTCGCACGATCAGCACCACGACCATCACGATCAGCGAGTAGGCGTCGCTCCATTGCGGCGAGCCGTATTGTGCGCTCAGCGCGTCAACCAGCCCGAGCACCAGCCCGCCGACCACGGCACCTCCCACGTTGCCGAGACCGCCGATCAGCGACACCGCAAAGCCGCGGATCACCACGTCGCTGCCGGTGAACGGGGTGATCGGGAACAGCGCGATGAGCAGCGCGCCGCCAAGGCCGGCGAGCGCGCTGCCGTAGAGAAACACGAACGACACGTAGCGCCCGACCGGGATCCCCATCAGCGCCGCGGTTTCGCGATCGGCGACGCTGGCGCGGAGCGCCACGCCGTAGCGGCTTCTGGAGATCCCGAAATAGGTGACGATCACCACGATCGCGGTGATCGCCACCACCACCGCACGCATGGCGATGATGTCGATGCCGCCGACCACCCACACGCCGGGCACCGGGCTGGGGATGCTTTTCTGCACCTCGTTGAGCAGCTTGATCACCACGTTCTGCAGGATCACGCTCAGGCCGATCGACATGATGAAGCCGTTCATGGGCCGGGTCAGCGTGAACCGGAACAGGCCCCGCGCGGCCCCCCCGCCCCGCCCCCCCCCCCCCCCCACGGCCCAAGCCCCCCCGACAAAGAAAATAAACCCC
>CAXUNX010000017.1:14191-31351 GCA_964252545.1 uncultured Acetobacteraceae bacterium
CCCCCCGGGCGCCCCACGCCCACCAGCGCCAGGGCGATCGCCGCCGAGACAAAGAAATTCACCCCGGCCGAGACCAGCAGCCAGGTGGTCATGCCGCCCACCATCATGAATTCGCCGTGGGCGAAATTGACGATCCCGGCGAGACCGAAGATCAGCGTGATCCCCATCCCGATCAGGATGGTGACGCTTGCGACCGAAAGGCTGTTGACGAGCTGCTGAAGGAAGATGTCCATTCCGCACCTGTTTCCTAGCCATGATCGCCGGGTGGCGGACTGGCCGGCGGCTGCTCGGTCACGCAGTGGAACTGATCCGACGTGTTGGGCTTAGCGAGGCAGACCTCGGTCGCGAACGTGACCTGGTGCAGCGCGTTGAACGACAACGGCTGCGGCGAAACGATGCCCTGGTATTTCATCTTCAAGAGGGCATCGACCACCGCGTCGGGCTTGTTGACGGCGCCGACCTGCTCCAGGGCTTTCGCATACATGAAGAAGTAGTCGTAATAGAGCAGCGACACCGAGGATTGCGGTCCCTTCGAGGCACCGGACGCGAAATACTGCTTGAAGTAGTCGGCGACCTGCGGCCGCTCCGAGGCGCCCCAGCATTCCGGAACGCAGCTCATCGCCACCGGCGCCTTCGAGCTCAGGTGACGCTGGGCGTAGATGCCGGGATCGACGCCGAACAGGAAATAGGCGGGAGCGACGTCGATCTGATCCGCCTGCGGGAAGGCGGTCAGGGTGGAATCGCCGTTGTACCAGAAATGCACGATGTCCGGATGCATGCCCTTGATGCGGGTGAGCAGCGGCAGGAAGTCGGTGGTGGCCGGAGGGTACTTCACCACCGTGACCTTCTGGCCGGCCGCTTCCAGCGCCTTGACGTAGTGCGACGACAGATACTGGCCGGTGGCATCGTTGCCGACGAACACCACCGAGAAGGTCGGCTTCTTCGGGAGCGCGGGCGTCAGCAGCGCCAGCGCTCCCTTCACGGTGCTGCCGCTTCGCTGCCACTCGGGGGGCTCGGTCTGGAAGGTGTAGTGCAGCGCGCCTCCGGGAGCCACCGAGGCGGGGGTCAGCGCGCTGCCGAGCGAGCTGTTGCCGGAGAACTGCAGCACCTTCTGCGGGCCGGTGATCTTTGCCATGGCGATGGAGAAGTCATGCGTCTCGGTGCCCCAGATGGCGCTCACCGCCACATCGTTCACCAGCTCGAGCGCCGAGGCGACGGTGACGTTCGGGTCGGTCCGGTTGTCGCGGATCGCCAGGCTGATCTTGTAGGTGTCGGCGCCGATATGCAGGCCGCCCTCTGCGTTGATCTTCTGCGTCGCCAGCTTGGCGGCCGCCACGATCGTGTTGCCGGCGGAAACAAACGAGCCGGACTCGGCGGCCACCACGCCGATCTTGAGCTCGCGGTCGGCGGCGCCGGCGGCAACCGCGGACATCAAGCACGCGCCGAGCAGGGTGGCGCCTGCACAGGCGATCCTGGAGGGCAGCAGGAACAGCAGCCGGGCCGGCGGGGATGCGTCACGCGGGCGAGAACCGGCCGACGGAAGATTTCGCATTTCGTTTCCACCCTTGGTCCAGGGTTTAGTTACCCTGTTATCATACAACCCTTGCACTTGCCCCGGTGAGGCGTCAAGCGCCGGCGCGCGTGCGGCATGCCGGTCCCCTCGCCGTTCGACAGCTGGAGCGTTCGCGAAATCTCATCCGCCCAGCCTGCGTTGCGCTGCGACCAGATGTTCGCGCACCGCCTCGCCCGCTGCCGGAGCGTTGCCGGCGCGAACCGCGCAAACGATCGCCTGGTGCTCGCGGATGGTGCACTCCGCCGCGGTGGCGAGTTCGGGCTGCACCCGGGCGGCGAGAAGACTTTCACGCAAGCGGTGGATCACCGCGTCGAGCACCTGCACCAGCAGCCGGTTTGCGGTCGCCGCCGCCAGGCTCTGGTGGAACGCAATGTCGCTGTCGATCCAGGATCGGCTGCCATAGGGTGCCGCCGACATGGCGGACACAGCCTCGCCCAGGCGCGCGATGTCGGCCTCTTCCCGCCGCGCGGCCGCAAGCGCCGCAATCCAGGGCTCAAGCGCGTGTCTCGCCTCGAACAGGTCACGAAACGCTTCCGCCGCCGATGGTGGTGGATCGGGCCGGCGCAGCGGCGCGAGCGACGCCGGTGGCTCGGCCACAAAAAAGCCGCTGCCCTGGCGCGACCATATGGTTCCTGCCGAGCGCAGCCTCGCCATGGCCTCGCGAACCACGTTTCGCGAAACACCGAACATGGTTGCGAGGGCTTGCTCGGTTGGAAGCTGGTCGCCGGGACCCAGCCTGCGTTCGGCGACCTCGCGGATGATGGAGTCCGCCACCAGCGCAGGCAGTTCCGGCCGCCGCTCAACCAGCCTGATCGTGAGCTTTGGCTTGTTCACGCGAGGTCACGATCCATCCGTGGCGGCCAGCCAGCGGCAGCCTGGTCGCCGATCAGCCTAGCCTGCTGCGGGTCGCGCGAAAGCCTCCGGCATCACCAAACCAGGCTTTCGGGTGAGCAGCACGTCGAGTTGAACGGCGCCCGGGCAACCGGCCAAGGGCGCGCGCCCATGCCGGTGCGGCCCGGAGATGCTGCTAAGGCGCTGCGTGCTGGCGGTCGAAGATGCCGTGCTCGGCGCGATACGCCTTGAACTCCAGCGCATTGCCGGAGGGATCCTGCACAAAGAAGGTGGCCTGCTCCCCCGGCAGCCCCTGGAAGCGGACCTGCGGCTCAAGGATGAAGCCCATCCCCGCTCCCGACAGCCGGCGGTGCAGCGCTTCCCACTCGGCCCACGGAATCACGACGCCGAAATGCACCAGCGGCACCGGCTTGCCGTCAACCAGGCTGGTGAGGAACTCGGCGGGACGTGGCCCGAGATGGGCCGAGATCTGGTTGCCGAAGAAATCATAGTCGATCCAGGTTTCGGCCTCGCGGCCCTGCCGGCAGCCGAGAAGCTCGCCATAGAACCATCGCGTGGATTCCAGGTCGTCGATCCGAAAGGCTAGGTGGAACGGGGACATTGTGTGGTTCTTTCCTTGGTCGCCGCAGCCGCCCGGGGCCAGGCGGGCAGCCAAGGCTGGTCGCTCGAGGCCGGTTCTGCATACCCGTCGATGCCGCCGCCGCACCATTGCTGCCGCATCGGGGTCACGCCCTGGTGCGCACGCCGGCCGGACACGCTCGCCACCATGCTGTGATGCCTGCTCCGGTTGCCTTTGTTCCTGCTGTAGTGATTCGCGTCGTCGCCGATCAACAGCAGATCAAGTCGTGCCTGCATGACTTCGTTGAATGGTGCGGCGCGCGGCCGGTGACCCTGGACTCATGCGTCGGCAAGTTTTCTGCCGATTGCGGCACCTCCGGCGGATGTCTAGGAGTTCGGGAATGAAGACGATCCTGGTCATGCTGCGCGCGAACGCGTCAGACTGGGTCGCGCTGCTGAAGCAGGCGCTGCCCGAACATATGGTGGTGACGGAAGCGGCAGAGGCCGTGGACGCCGTGCGCTACGCCGTGGTGGGCAAGCCGCCGCCGGGAGCACTGCTGGCGCTCGGCACCGTCGAGGCGCTGTTCAGCGTCAACGCCGGCATCGAGGCCTTGCTGGAGTCGGGCGAGGTTCCGGACGAGGTGCCGATCGTCCGGCTGGCGGACGAAGCGCTCGCCGCCGGGATGCTGGAATGGGTGCTGGCGGAGGTGCTGGCCTGGCACCGCAACCTGTTCGACTACCGAACGGAGCAACGCGCACGGCGTTGGGCGCCGCGTTCCGAGAAGCTGGCCTCGCAGCGTCCGGTTGCGGTGCTGGGTGCCGGCCATCTCGGCGGTCCGGTGGCGGAAGCGCTGGCCAGGCTCGGCTTTCCGGTGCGCAGCTGGTCGCGAAGCGCTAAGCAGTTCCCCGGGGTCCGCAGCTTCGCGGGACCGGCGGCACTCGCCGACGCGGTGTCGGGGGCCGAGATCCTGGTCAACCTGCTGCCGCTGACCGCCGCCACCGAGGGGCTGCTGGACCGGAACCTGCTGCGCCGGCTGGCGCCCGGCAGCGTGCTCATCAATGCCGGCCGCGGCCGGCACGTGGTTGACGAGGCGGTGCTGGAGCTGCTGGACGGCGGGCAGCTGCGCGCGGCGGTGCTCGACGTGTTCCGCGAAGAGCCGCTGCCGCCTTCCCACCCGTTCTGGGACCATCCCGGCGTGTTCATCTCGCCGCACGTCGCAGCCCCCACCCAGGCGGCCTCGGCGGTGGCGGTGATCGCCGCCAACATACGCCGCCACGAGGCTGGAGAAGCGCTGCGCGACGTGGTTGACCGGAACCGCGGCTATTGAGGGCCGCAGCCTGGCTAGCGGCATTGATGTGGCTGCGCGGCGCGTGCGGGGCGGCGGCGGCCCCCGCGCAGCGGGTGACGCGCGGCGGCACGCTCACGGTCGGGCTGTCCGAGGACATCGACACGCTCAACGTCTACGCCACGGGATTCCTCGGCTATGCCGAGGCCGCGGTGGTGGAGGGGCTGCTGGCACCGGATGCGCACGCGCAGTACCGGCCGGTGCTGGCCACCAGCGTGCCGACGCTGGCCAATGGCGGCATCGTGCTCGAGCCGGGCGGCGGCATGCGGGTCACCTACCACCTGCGGCCCGGCGTGCGGTGGCAGGATGGCGCCCCGTTCAGCTCGGCCGACGTGAAGTTCACCTGGCAGGCGGTGCGCGATCCCGCTTTTCTGGCCGAATCCAAGGACGGCACGCAGGATATCGGCAGCATCGACACGCCCGACGACCTCACCGTGGTGGTGCACTACACGCGCCGCTCGGCGGGCTTCGCCTCGACCCTGTTCACCTTCGGCATCCTGCCGCGCCACCTGCTGCTAGGCCACGACCTCAACCATGACTCCTATAACGACCGGCCGATCGGCACCGGCCCGTTCGTGGTGCGGGCCTTCCGGCGCGGCGAATACCTGGTGCTGGACCGCAATCCGCACTACTGGCGACGCGGCCCGGACGGCGAGGCCCTGCCCTATCTCGACCGGCTGGTGTTCCGGATCATCCCCGACACCAACACGCTCGGCATCCTGATCCGCGCCGGCGAGATCGGCCTGGCACCCTTGATCCCGTACATGCTCGCCGAGCAGATCGAGGGCGCGCGGGGGATCACCGTGGTCAAGGGGCCGTCGCTGGGCTGGGAGCACCTCGATTTCAACTTCCGCGGACCGCCGGCCTTGCGCGACCTCGCGGTGCGTCGGGCGATCGCAGCCGCGATCGACCGGCGTGCGCTGGTGCGGGCCGCCGGCGGCTATCCCGAGCCGATCCGCTCGGTGGTGGTGCCGCTGCTCGACGGGCTCTACGACCCCCGGGTGCCGAGCATCGGCTATGATCCGGCTGAAGCCAACCGGCTGCTGGATGCGGCAGGCTACCGGCGCGGCGCGGGCGGGGTGCGGCAGAAGGACGGACGCCGGCTGCGGCTGCGGATCACCGCCCAGAGCGGGCAGATCGACGACGAGATCGCCGAGCAGGTGATCATCGCCGAGCTGCAGGCGATCGGCATCGAGCTGTCGGCCGACAACAAGACCGGGATCAGCTTCCGCGAGGCGCGCTACCACGGCGACTACGACCTGCTGTATGGCCGATGGGTGACCGCGGCCGACCCCGCCTACAGCGTGTTCTTCGGCACCCACGGCGCCGATAACGGCCAGGGCTACAGCAACCCGGCGCTGGACCAGGCGATGGCGCGGGTCGAGACCGCCATGCAGCCCGAACCGCGGCGCGCGGCGGCGGCCGAGATGCAGCGGATCCTGGCGGCCGACCTCCCGACGATCCCGCTGGTCAGCGCGGTGTCGCTGGCGGCGACCACGGACCGGCTGCGCAACTTCGTCGTCAACCCCACCAACATGACCGATTTCGTGGCCGCCGCGACCTGGTATCTCGCACCGCCCGACCGGCCGCGGATGGCGTCGCGTTGAGCCTGGTCGGCCTGCTCCGGCGCGTGCTCGGCGCGGTGCCGCTGCTGCTGGCGATCTCGCTGATCCTGTTCGCGATCGTGCACATGGCGCCCGGCGGCCCGCTCGACGTCTACGCCGACAACCCCTCGGTGACGCCGGCCGCGCTGGAGCATATCCGACGCGCCTACGGGCTCGATCAGCCCTGGCCGGTGCAGTACGTCAAATGGCTGCGCGCCATGTTGGCGGGCGAATGGGGCTATTCGATCCGCACCGGCCGGCCGGTGCTGGCCGAGATCACCGAACGCCTGCCGGCGACGCTGCTGCTCGGCGTCACGGCGGCACTGCTTTCGGGGCTGCTGGCGCTGCCGGTCGGCATCATCGCCGCCTGCTGGCGCGGCCGCGCCATCGATCACCTGGTGACGCTGCTTTCCTTCTCCGGCATCTCGGTGCCGGTGTTCTGGCTCGGCCTGCTGCTGCAGCTGCTGTTCAGCATCCGGCTCGGCTGGCTGCCGGCCGCGGGCTATACCGTGTTCGGCGACGCCTCGGCGGCGGACCGGCTCGCCCACCTGGCCATGCCGGCCTGCGTGCTGGCGCTGGCGACCACCGCGACCTGGAGCCGCTTCCTGCGCGGCAGCCTGGTCGACGTCTTGGAACAGGACTACGTGCGCACCGCCTATGCCAAGGGCCGCGGCCTCGCCGGCGTGATGGTCTGGCACGCGCTGCGCAACGCCGCGATCCCGTTTGTGACCGTGGCGGCGCTCGACCTCGCCAGCATCATCTCGGGCGCGGTGATCACTGAGACGGTGTTCGCCTGGCCGGGCATCGGGCGGCTGTTCGTGGAAAGCATGGACGGGCGGGACTACCCGGTGCTGATGGGCCTGATGATGCTGGGCTCACTGGCGCTGATCCTGGCCAACCTGGGTGCCGACCTTGCCTGCGCGGTGATCGACCCGCGCATACGCTATGAGTGAGCCGGGCGCTATGAGTAAGCCGGGCGCTATGAGTGAGTCGGCGCTGTGAGTGAGTTGGGCACGCTTGCCGGTCCGGCGCCCGCCCCCGCCACGCAAGCGCTGCGGCGTCGGCTGCGCCTGCTGCCGGGCCGCCGGGTAGCGGCATTCGCGCTGTTGTTTCTGCTGGCGCTGGCGCTGCTGGTGATCGTCGGGCCGGCCATGTCGCCATACCGGTTCGACCAGCAGGACCTGGCACTGATCGGGCGTCCGTCGGCGCCCGGAGCGCGGCACTGGCTCGGCACCGACGAGCTGGGTCGCGACCTGCTGACGCGCCTGCTGGTGGGCGGTCGGATCTCGCTTGCGGTCGGCCTGTCGAGCGCGATCGTGGCGACGCTGCTCGGAACCCTGGTGGGCGGCGTGGCCGGGTTCTATGGCCGCCGGGTGGACCAGGCGCTGATGCGACTGACCGACGTGATGCTGTCGATGCCGCTGCTGCCGCTCATCCTGCTGCTGTCCGGGCTGTTCCGGCCGGACGTGCCGCTGCTGGTGCTGGTGATCGGCAGCCTGACCTGGATGGGCACGGCGCGCGTGGTGCGGGCACAGTTCCTGCAGCTCCGAACGCTCGGCTATGTCGACGCGGCGCGGGTGCTGGGGGCGAACAACGCCAGGCTGATGCTGCGCCACATCCTGCCGAACGCGTCGGGGCCGATCATCGTCTCGGCGACGCTTGCGGTGGGGGGCGCGATCATGCTGGAATCGGCGATGTCGTTTCTGGGCTTCGGCGTGCAGCCGCCGGTGCCGAGCTGGGGCAACATGCTCAAATCCGCGACCCCCTGGCTCGGCACCGCGCCCTGGATGGCACTGCCGCCCGGGCTGCTGATCTTCATCACCACGCTGTGCGTCAACTTCCTCGGCGACGGGCTGCGCGGCACGGACGAACGCAGCCGGTAGAGGGGGTTTTCAAACCCCAACGGGGTGCAGGGGCAGAGCCCCTGCGACTGGACGGCTGGGGTCAAGCTCGCGAAGATCAAGCGTGCATCGATCCGGGAAGTCACGGCATGTGCGGAAAGCAGATGACACGACATCCCAACAACCACATGCCGCCGCAAGGCGGCTCACGGGAGCGTAAGCGGTCATGTCGCTGACAATGACGCAGCAGACGACGATGAACGACGCCGTTCGCCACCTGGTGAGCCGCTACAACCCCAAGGGACGGCGGATCGGCTGGCTGATGCTGGCCTCGATCCTGCTCGAGGCCTGGGATTTGTACTCCATCGCCTTTGTGCTGGTGTTCATCCGCCAGCAGTTCCATCCCAACCCGCTGCTGCTCGGCCTGGCGGCCGCCGGGACCCAAGGCGGGGCGCTGCTGGGGGCGCTGCTGGGAGGATGGCTATGCGACCGGATCGGCCGCCGGGTGATGTTCCTGGGGACCATGATCCTGTTCGTGGTGCTGGCACTGGCGCAAGCCTTCGTGCCCACCGTCGGCTGGCTGGTGCTGGTGCGCCTGCTGCTTGGCATCCCGCTCGGAAGCGATATCTCCAACGGCTACGCCTATATCATGGAGTCTCTGCCCAAGGGCGAGCGTGAGGTGGTGGGCAATCGCTGGCAGTTCATGTTCGCCGTGGGCGAGGTGCTGACCCTGGCGGTGATCGCCATGTTCCTGCTGGCGCAGATGCCGCCGCACCTGATCTGGCGGGTGACGCTGGGCCTGGGCGCGGTGCCGGCACTGATCATCCTGTGGATGCGCCACGACCTGCCGGAAACAGCGGTCTGGCTGGTCCGGCGCGGCCGTTTCCGTGAAGCCAAGCAGATCAGCCGGCAGATGTATGGCGACCCGCTCGAGATGCTGCCGGACGAGGACGTCGCGGTCAGACGCCCCGCGCCGACGGAATTCCTCGCCGACGTCGTGAAGGATCCCATCCGCTGGCGCGCCACGCTGTACGGCTGGATCTCCTGCTTCTGCCAAGCGACGGAGTTCTCGACCTTTGCCTTCTACATCCCCGTGCTGTTCCTGAGCTTGCACGTGTCCTCCGTGCTCGGCACCGACCTCGTCACGATGGGGCTCTACCTGATCGCCGCGATCTCGGGCTGGGTCGGCCCGCTCATCACACCTCGGATCGGTCACCGCGGCATCGGCATCGCCGGGTTCGGCATCGTGCTGGTTTCGTTGCTGTTGGCGGCGGCGGCGATCTACACGCACCACCCGATGCTGCTGCCGATCGTCGCGGCCACCATGCTGTGGGGGCACTACTGGGACGCCTCCAACGGCATGACCATCCCCTCGCTGGTGGCGAAGCCGCAGTATCGCGGCACCGCCAGCGGCTTTGCCTACATGTTCGTCAAGCTGCCGTCGTTCTTGGCGATCTTCCTGTTCCCGTCGCTGTTCCATGCGATCGGACAGGCGGGCGCCACGCTGTTCGTGGCTTGCTTTCCGCTGATCGGACTGCTGGCCGCGATATTCGTTCTGCCTGAAGTCTACGGCTATGAGCATGATTGAACGCCGTGGCAACCGGATGGCTTGGCGAGCGCATGGTGGCACTACGCCCGCGCCCGGAAAGGCTGCCGAGCCGCGGCTTCGGCGGCGACACGCTCAACGCCGCTTCACGTAGGCTGAGCGCGCGCGGCGACCCTGAACAAGAAGTTGGAGAAGGCGGACACGCGCAGATTGAGCAGTCGGCGAGACGGGTACAGCAGCCAAAGCTCGACCTGGCCACCCACCGCGTCGCCCCAATGCGCCACGCGACCACGCGCGAGATCGTCCCCGATCAAGGACATCGGGAGCATCGCAGCCCCGGTGCCGGCCCGAACGGCGTCACGCACCATCCACCATGATGACAGGTGAAGCACCGATCGGTAGGCGATTTCCCGCTCGGCCCCGTCCAGCTCGACGCGCCAGGCGTTGGCGACGGCCGAACCGAGCGTAACTGCGGGCACGGGCTGCCGTGGCCCCGGAAGCCCGAAGCGGGGTGGGGCGACGACGACAAGTTTGTCGCGGTAGAACCGGCGGCCGACGAGCCGTTCATCGGGAGTTGGATTGACGCGCACCACCAAGTCGTAGCCGTCCTCGATCGGATCCGCGAACCGGTCCTCGGCGGTGATCTCGACTCGCATCTCCGGATGCCCGCGAAGAAAAACCGCCGCGAGCCTGCCCATCACGGCCTGCCCGAACAGCACCGGCACGCTGATCCGCAGCGTGCCGCGTGGACGCTCCGCCCGCGACGCGACGGCGATCCCGACCTCGTCGAGTTCGCCGAGCAGCGCGGACGTGCGCTCGTGCAGCAGCACCCCCTCCTGCGTGAGTTTCGGCGCCCGGGCGCCCCGCTCGAACAAGCGCAGGCCCAGCTCCGCTTCCAGCTGCGCGACGTGACGGGAAAGACTCGTCTTGGGTCGCCCCGTGGCGCGGGCGGCCCGGGCGAAGCCGCCGTGACGCGCGACCAGGTTGAAGTCCGCCAGCGCGATCAGATCCATCACCGTTCCATAGGTGGGCCGGACCGTCCCGAACGGCGCACTTCCGGCCTTTCGGCGGAACGCTACATCAGACGCTGACTGAATGCAGCTTTGGAGATCACAGCATGACCATTCTTGTCACCGGTGCTACGGGGACGATCGGCACTCAAGTGATCGGCAACCTGGCGAAGCAAGGCGCCGACGTTCGCGCACTCGTACGCGACGAGGCGAAGGCCAAGCTTCCGGACGGCGTCAAGCCGGTCAAAGGCGACCTGCTCGACGTCGACTCGGTGCGCGCGGCACTGGACGGCGTGTCGACGCTGTTTCTGCTGAATGCCGTGACGCCGGACGAGCTCACCCAGGCGCTGATCGTGCTGAACCTCGCGCGCGAGGCCGGCGTCGAGCGGATCGTCTACTTCTCGGTGATCCACAGCGACCGTTACGTAAACGTCCCGCATTTCGCCGGAAAGCATGCCGTCGAGCGGATGATCGAGCATATGGGCCTGCACGCGACGATCCTGCGCCCCGCCTATTTCATCAACAACGACCTCAGCATCAAGGACGTGGTGATCGGCCACGGCGTCTACCCGATGCCGGTGGGCCGCAAGGGGCTGGCGATGGTCGACGTGCGCGACATCGGCGAAGTGGCCGCGCTGGAACTCCTCCGCCGCGAACAGGCGAGCGCGCCGCTGCCGCTGGACAGGCTCGACGTGGTCGGCCCCGACAGCCTGACCGGAACCGGCATCGCGGCGATCTGGAGCGACGTGCTTGGCCGCCCGATCGCTTATGGCGGCGATGATGCCGCCGGGTTCGAACAGATGATGCGCCAGTTCGCGCCGGCGTGGATGGCCTATGACATGCGCACCATGGTGGAGCGTTTCCAGAGCGACGGGATGACGCCGCGCGAGGGCGACGTGGACCGGCTGGTCGCGATGCTGGGCCGGCCGCTCCGCTCCTACGCCGAGTTCGCGCGCGAAGTCGCAGCCAGCGGCGGGCAGGACTGAGCCGATGGCGGCGATCCACCAGGACGAGCGCGTCGCGGACCGGGCGATCACCCTCGCGATGCGCGCCGCGCTGGCGGCGGCGGCGGGCAAGCCCGCGTCGACGCCCGAAACCCGTCCAGTGTTCGACGAGATGACCGCCCGCGCGCCGTCCGCCGATCATGTCGCGTTGAGCCGGGACAGTGGGAGCGGCGATCCGCGGGCCGAGGTGGCGGGGCGCGTGTGCGAGGCGCATGTCTGGAAGGGCATGACGCACGGTTTCGTCCAACCCGATGCTGGGGCTGCGGGGATGCGTCGGGCGATAGCGGTGCGTTCCCGCGCCGCTGCGTTGGGAAAGGGTAAGGCCGGATGAAGGTGCTGGTGCTGGGGGCCACGGGTGGAACGGGGAAGGCGATCGTCGCGGAGGCGCGGCGCGCGGGCCACGAGGTCAGGGCATTGGTGCGGTCCCGCGCGAACGCCGAGGATCTCGATGCCGACCTTGTTGTGGGCGACGCCCGCGACCCGGTCGCGGTCGGCGCCGCGGTGCGGGGCTGCGATGCGGCCATCAGCGCGCTCGGCACCTCGGTGAGCCCGTTCAAGAAGGTCACGTTGCTGTCCGAAGCGACGGCGGTGCTGCTGACGGCGATGCGGCGGGAGGACGTTCGACGGTTCGTCTGCATCACCGGCATGGGCGCGGGTGACAGCCGCGGCCATGGCGGCCTGTTCTTTGATCGCGTCTTCCTGCCGCTTCTTCTGCGCCACGTGTATGCGGACAAGAACAGGCAAGAGGCGTCGATCAAGCAAAGCGGCCTCGACTGGGTGCTGGTGCGGCCGTCGGTCCTGAGCAACAGGCTGCCGTCCGGCCAGGTCAAGGCGCTGACCAACCTGCGCGGCTTCGCTGGCGGCAGCATCGCTCGCCGGGACGTGGCACGCTTCGTGGTTCGGCAGCTGACGAGCAACGAATGGTTACAACAAGCGCCGCTGGTGACTCAGGATGGGTCACCCTGATCCGCCGTGTCGGGAACGTCACCGCTATCGATCGCCGGGGCAGCTCAACGGCTGGGCACGGAGCAGTCCCCGCTCAGCCATCCCATCCGTGATCTGGATGATGTTCTAGGCGTTGCTTTGCGGCCGCGGCAGCCGCGCCACCTCCTCCAGCAGCCAGCCGCGGAACAGCTTCACCCGCGCCATGTCCTGCTTCGCCTTTGGGGTGACCAGGTAGTAGGCGCCCGGGCCGTTGACGCGAAGCGTCAGCGGCACCACCAGCACGCCGCGGGCGATCTCGTCCTCGATCAGGATGCGCGGCAGCAGCGCAACACCCATGCCGGATTGCGCCGCCTGGATGAGCATGAAGAAATGCTCGAAGCTCGGCCCCCAGCGCGCGTCGTCCTCGTCGAAGCCCACCGAGCGGAACCAGTGCGGCCAGGCGTGGTGGCGGGTGGTGTGCTGCAGCAGCGAGAATTGCGAGAGGTCGGCAGGGTTGCGGATCGATGCGCCCTCCAGCAGCGACGGGCTGCAGGTGACCACGATCTCCTCGGCGAGCAGCGGCTCGGCCACCGCGTCCGGCCAGCTGCCGGTCCCGAACTGCACCGCCACGTCGAGCCGGGGCGCGTCAAGCGCGAACTGTCCGTCCGTGCTGATGATGTTGATCAGGATCTCGGGGTGGCGCTCGCGGAACCGCTCCAGGCGGGGGATCAGCCAGCGGGTGCCGAACGTGGGCAGCGTTCCCACCGTCAGGGTCCCGCCGCCGCGGCAGGTGGCGATCAGCTCGTTGGTCCCGGCCTCCATGCGGTCGAACGCGTCGCGCACCAGGTTGAAATAATAGCGCCCTCCCTGGGTGAGCTCGCTGCGCCGGCTGGTGCGCCGGAACAGCGGCATCTCCAGGTAGTCCTCGAGTGCGCGCACCTGCCGGCTTGCGGCGCTCTGCGTCACGTTGAGCTCGGCTGCGGCCACCGTGAAGCTTTCGTGCCGCGCCACCGCCTCGAACGTCCTGAGCGCGCTGAGGGAAGGCAGAAGACGTCGACGCATGGTGTTCCATTCTCTCAGCACATGACGGCAGGAACTAAGTTCGCTTGCAAGGCACCGGCCAGTCTCTAGCTTCTGCCGGACATGTTCCAACCCGTTGCAGGTCGCATCGTGTTGCAAGAAGCGGGCCGAGCCCCGTGGGCGACATGGGAGGAGGTTTCAGCCAATGTCCAGTTCCACACCGGGTGCAGGAGAGTCCTTCGGCACGGATCTGACCGCCGTGACCATGGGCATCGACGCGCTCGAGCGACGGCAGAGCCGGCAGGGCGGCCTGCTCGACACCGAAGGGCTGGTGCCGATCTATCTCGGCCAGGACCTGGTCGAGCCGCGTGCCTACGACAACTGGTGGCAGGTGGAGGACGACCTCAACGCGCTGCAGCAGCGGCTGGGCAGCGTGATGCCGCGGCACCGGCAGGTGTTCGCGGCCGAGATGATCCTGTCGCTGAAGATCGCGGTGCGGTTGTTCGCCGGCGCCAGCCCCTCCTTCGAGGTCAAGGTGCGCGACCTGGTGGGGGCGCCCACCGGGGCGGTCGACTCCGGGGTGATCGACGGGCTGCTCGACGCGCTCGACGGCCTGCTGCGCCGGCGCGGCATCGTGCGCGGCGACCTGCCGCAGCGCATCGCCGAATGGGAGCATGTGGGCTTCATCCCGCCTGGGCAGCTGGAAGGCGTGTTCCGTATGCTGATGGACCAGGCACGCGAGCGCACCGCGGGGATGATCTTCGATTGCGGCGACTTCGACATGTCGCTCAACCCGATACGCAACGCGCCCTACTCGGCACGCTGCTCGTTCGACGAGCGGAAGATGGACCTCAACGTCGACCATGGCTTCACCCGCGCCGAGATGAAGCACCTGGTGGCGCACGAGGTGTTTCCGGGCCACGCCACCCAGCTGCTCTACACGCGGGCACGGCTGCTCGAACGACGGGCGTTTCCCGAGGTGCTGCTTTGCACGGCCAACTCGGTGCTTGGATGCGTGCAGGAAGGCATCGGCGACGAATCCGTCGAGTTGCTGGACTGGATCGAGGATGATGACGACCTGATCCAGGTCGAGCTGCGCCGACTGCGCAGCGCCACGCAGACCTCCGCCGCCTGGTACCTGATGCATGATGGCTGGGACGCGGAAGCCGTCGCCGAGTATCTGCGCCGCACCGCGGCCGGACAGGAGGCGTGGATCGAGGGCCGGCTGCGGATGGCGGCGCATCCGTTCCGGGGTCCGTTCATCGCGTCCTATTGGGGCGGCGCGGTGGCGGTGCGCAACGTGCGCGAGCGGACGCCGCCGGAAGCCCGGGGCGCCTTCATCGAATACCTGTATGCCAACGCGCACTCGCCGCGCAGCCTGGACATGTTCCAGCCGGACGGCGCCGCCCAGCAATGAGCGCGGAGCCCCTTTCTTCCCCGAGGCTCGCGATCCTCGGCGCCGGCGCGATCGGCGGCCTCGCCGGCGCCTTCATGACACAGGCCGGTCACGACGTGGTGCTGGTGGATCGCTGGCGGGAGCATGTCGAGGCGATGAACGCAGATGGCCTGGCCATCGACGGGGTGCGCGGCGCGATGCGGGTGCCGGTGCGCGCGTGCCTGCCGGAGCACCTCGAAGGCCCGCTCGAGGGCGTGCTGGTGGCCACCAAGTCGCAGCACACCATCGAGGCGCTGCGGCAGGTGCTGCCGCTGCTGCAGCCGCACTCGTTCGTGGTGTCGTTCCAGAACGGCTTCAACGAGCCGGCGATCGCCGAGCTGCTGCAACAGGCGGGGCTTGGCGGCATGCGCCAGGTGGTGGGATCGATCCCGAACTATGGCGGCGCGCTGCTCGACCCGGGACAGATCGAGTTCGTGCATGAAGGGCCGATACAGCTTGGCGAGATGGAAGGTGCGCCCGGCCCGCGCCTGCACCGGCTGGCCGGGATGCTGTCGTCGCTGACCGAGGTGCAGCTTTCAAACAACATCTGGGGACAGATCTGGGCCAAGGAAGTGTATTCCGCCCAGGTGGTGTTCTCGGCGCTGGTTGACGCGCCGATCGCCGAATCCCTCGGCGTCGAGCGCTATGCGCGCATCGCCGGCGCGGTGGTGCGCGAAGCGCTGGCCATCGCCGAGGCCAACGGCATCACGGTGGAAGCGTTCGACTTCTTCGATCCCGCCAACTACCGGCCAGAAACCCCCGAAGACACCAAGCGGCTGCTGCACAACATCGCGCACGCCATCTGGCTGCTGAAGAAGGACCAGAACACCGCCTACCGGTTCCGCAAGAAGGGCTCCGGGATCTGGTGGGACATCGTCTACCGCAACCGTCCGTCCGAGGTGCGCTCGTCCAACGGCAAGCTGGTGGAGTACGGGCAGCGGGTGGGCGCCGACACCCGGCTGAACGCGAAGCTGTGCGACATGATCTACGAGATCGAGAGCGGCACCCGCCCGCTCGGTTTTAACAACTACCACGAGCTGGAGGCGTATGTGAGCGCACTCGGAAAGACCCTGCCGTGACCGCCGGACCGGGCAGGATCGGCGTGGGGGTGATCGGCGCCCATGACTGGGCGGAAAAGGCGCACCTGCCCGCCTATGCGGCGCACGAGCGCGTGCACTTGGCTGCGATCTGCGACGTGGTGCCGGAGCGTGCCCGGGCGATGGCCGCCCGGTTCGGGATCGCGGCCGTCTACGAGGACCACCGCGCCCTGCTTGCGGACCCCGCAGTCCAGCTGGTTGACGTCTGCACGCCCACCCACACGCACCTGCCGCTCAGCCTGGATGCGATCGCCGCCGGACGGCACGTGCTTTCGGAAAAGCCGCTCGCCACCGCCGCAGCCCCCGCGTTCGACGCCGCCGCGCAGGCGAGGCGGCAAGGCGTGCGCACCAAGCTCGGCTTCACCTTCCGCTATTCCCCGGCGATCCGGCAGATCAAGCGCTGGATCGAGGACGGCACGCTGGGCGAGATCTTCCATATCCACGGCTTCGAGCAGAACTCGCAGTTCCTTGATCCGGATTTCCCGCTGCGGCAGGTGAGCCGCGATCAGCCGCGCGACCGGCTGATCCCGTCCTCGGTGGTGGGGTACGGCTCCCACCTGGTGGATCTGATGCGCTGGCTGGGCGGCGAGTTCCGGTCGGTGGCCGCCAGCATGCGCAACTTCATCCCCGAGCGGATGGTGCGCGGCATGGACGGCCGGCAGCGCATCCCGATCGAGGACGGCACGGTGGGGTTGGTGGAATATGCCTGCGGCACCCAGGGATTGCTGCAGTCGAGCTATATCGCGGTGGGCAACTACCCGGGCGTGGAGATCAGGGTCTATGGCTCGCGCGGCGCTGCCGTCGCGCGGCTGATCTCGGAGTTCGGGGTCGCCGAGAGCCTGCATCTCGCGGCCGCCGATGCGGTCGAGTTCCAGCCGGTGACACTCGGCCCGGAGCATTTCGCGCCGGGCACCGATCTCCATACCCCATGGCCCGAGCTCTACTACCGCAACCTGATCCGCCATTTCATCGACGAGATCGCCGAAGGGCGGACGGAGGAGTGCACCTTTTTCGACGGCGCCAAGAGCCAGCAGATCGTGGATGCGCTGGTGCTGGCGCATTCCGAGCGGCGCTGGGTCGATCTCGGCGAGGCCTCGGCATGAGCGGCGTGGGCGCGAACACCGGTGTTGTTGGCGAGGCGGGGGCACTCGGGCGCGAGTTCCTTGCGCACCATCTCGGGCTGCATCCGGTGGATGCCAGCTTCATGGGCATCCACGGCCATGACGGCCTGCTGCCGCGTGCCGACCGCGACGCGGCGCGCGACGAGCGGCGCGGCATCGCCACCTTGCGGGCGCGGCTCGCGGCCGCGCCAGACGACACGCCGGAGGCGCGCCTCGATGCGCGCATGGT
>CAXUNX010000018.1:0-30222 GCA_964252545.1 uncultured Acetobacteraceae bacterium
GCGCGGCGTATGCCGTGCGCGCCGATCGCAAGGAACTCGATCATCGCCGCCTGGTCGAGGCCGATGCCGTCCGCAGCCACGACGTTGGCCTGCGGCACCGCGAGGAACTCGGCGAGGCCGCCATCCTGGTGCACGCCCAGCACGCTGATGTTGCGGCAGCAATGATTGAGGCCGCGGCTGCAGGCGCGGCACAGGCCGCAGGACAGGTAAGGCACCACATAGGCCGCCTGGCCGGGCCGCAGGGCGCTGCCCGCAGGCGCCTGCACCACCTCGCCTGCGAGCTCGTGGCCCATCACCCGTGGATAGTGCAGGAACGGCTGGTTGCCCTGGAAGATGTGGTAGTCGGTGCCGCACACGCCGACCCGGCGGATCCGGAGCAGCACCTCGCCCGGCGCGGGTGTCGGCTCCGGCCGGTCGGTCAGCCGGAGCCGGCCGGGCTGCTCGCAGATCAGGCTCTTCATGCCGCCCTCCGGTTGCCGGCGTGCCCACTGCCCACCAGCGAGAGGTCTTCGCCGGGCCGGTCGTCGGGCGTCGCCCCGCCCAGCGCATGCACGATGCCGCAGCGCGTATGGATGTTCTCCTGTCCAACAACAGGATGATGCCGTGCCGGCCGGGATCCGCCGCGCGATCCGCCACGCGATGATGGCGGGTCATGGCGCCGCAGATCTTCGCCAAATGGCGGACAGGCCGTTTTTTGTGGATATTGGACAGGTCGTGCTAAGCCGTCAACCGCCTACTCAAGCCGGCCTGCGACCATGGTCAAGCCCGCCTTCATCCTCAAACGAACCCATAACGGCCTGCTGGACCTGCTGGCCGGGTGGGAGCCGGCGAGGCCGCTGCCTTCCGAGAATGAGCTCGCCCGCAGGTTCGATGTCAGCCGGACCACCATGCGCGGGGCGCTGCGCCGGCTCGACGAGCGGGGCGTGCTCGCGCACACGCGATCCGGCCTGTTTGCAGCCCGCAAGCCGAGCCGGCGGGACTACTTCAACGACGCGCAGACCGTGGGGCCACGCGAGCTGGTCGAGCGCAGCTTCATGCAGCAGATCCTGCAGGGCAGATGGCAACCAGGCGAGGACGTCTCCGAAAGCGAGCTTGCGCGCGCCAGCGGTTGCAGCGTCGCCTCGGTGCGGGAGTTCCTGATCGGCTTCTCGCGGTTCCACCTGGTCGAGAAACGCGCCCGCGGCGGCTGGCGCATGCTGGGCTTCCATGCCGGATTTGCCAGCGAAGTGGCCGACATGCGCTGGCTGATCGAGAATGCCGCGATGCAGCGTTTTCCCGAAGCGCCGGGCCCGGACTGGCGCGACCATGTCGACGAGCTGCTCGCCCGGCACCGCCACCTGCAGGCGGACATGCAGCGGCGCTACCTGGACTTCCCTTCCCTGGACCGCACGTTCCATCTCTGGATCGCCGGGCACCTGCAGAACCGGTTCGCGGATGATTTCTTTGATATCGTCTCGCTGGTGTTCCATTACCACTACCAGTGGAACCGCATCGACGAGCGGGAGCGCAACACCGTGGCGCTTGAGGAACATCTCGGCATCCTGGAAGCGCTTGCACTGGCCGAGCCGGAACTCGCCCGCGTGCGCCTGTGCCAGCACCTGGCGACGTCGCGATCGAGCCTGATGCGATCCCTGCAGGGCTAAGGCGCGGTTGGCGGATCAGGCCTTCGCGCGCCGCCCGATGGATCAAGGGGCGGTGGTCACGAGGCCGGCGGTATGAGGACGGACTTGATGCCCCGGCGGCCCCACGCATTGTCAAGCGCCCGGTCCCAGTGCTTCAGCTCGAACTCGTCGCTGACGATCTCGTCCACCTTCACCTTGCCGCTCTCGAGATAGGACAGCGACCGGCCGAAATCGTGGATCTGCGCGAAGGATCCCTTGATGGTGATCTCGCGCCGGAACACGTCGAACGGATTGACGGGGAACGTCGCCTGGTCCGGATAAACGCCATAGACGAGGATCTCGCCGCCGCGACGGGTCTGCCCCATCGCCTCGGCGCACATCTGCGGCGCGCCGGTGGCCTCGACGACATAGTCGAACCCGTTGGCGCTGATGTCACGCAGAGCGCGCCGGTGCTGTTCGGGGTCGTTGCGGTCGATGGCGACGACGCGGTCGGCGGACAGGCGGCTGGCCAGCTCGAGCTTCGGTCCGGCCGGAGCGGCGACGGTGAGGCTGGCCGCCCCGTTGATCCTGAGCAGCTGCGCCAGCACCTGGCCGGTGGGGCCGGCGCCGAACATGAGCACGTCGGCACCCGGCTTGACGTCGAGCGTTTCCATGCCGTGCACCGCGCAGGCGGTGGGCTCTACCATGGTCGCCTCCCGCCAGGACAGGTCGCCCAGCGCAAACACGTCGCTCGCCTTGACCCGCAGGTACTCCGCAAAGCCGCCATCCATCTGGACGCCATAGGCGACCAGGTTCTCGCAGCGCAGATACTGGCCCCGCTGGCAGTAGAAGCAGCCTCCGCAGGCGCGGTTGCAGTTGGCGACCACGCGGTCGCCCGCCCGCCATCCGGTGACCGCGCTGCCGATGTCGGAGATCTCGCCGGTGAACTCATGGCCGGGGATCAGCGGGAAGCTGGGGTTGAACTCGCCCTCGTGGATGTGCAGGTCGGTGCCGCAAAGCCCGCAGGCCTTGACATGGATGAGCACCTCGTCGCTTCCGAGCGAGGGCTCGGGGACATCGCGATAGGAGAAGCTGCGAGGGGAGTCGTAGACGATGGCTTTCATTGGAAGATTGCTCCGGTTCTGGAGATCGCGGGTCCAACCCTGCCGGCAGTTTGGCGGTCGCGCGGCCCCGGGTCAGTCCAGGGGCGGCCTGCGGCGGGTCGGCGTCGCCAGCATGGTTTGACAGTAGATCCTTGCCTGGGCCTTGCCAACTCGTTTGCGTCGCCGGAAGAGATCGCGCCGGCGCTCTTCTGCTTGCGAGCGAGGCTCCTTGTTCATGACCGGATCGGTGGTTGTCGTGGATGGCAGCACTCCGCTCTGGTAGGCCATGGTCCTGGCGCGGGGCTTCGGGGGGATTCGACCGCAAGGGTCGGGAAGCAGGTGTTTCGCGCTGGATCATGTTGAGCCTGTCCGGGCCGGCGTTCGGCTCGGCGAGCAAGCAGGATGGATCATGCCTCAAACGCCGGCGCAGGATCGCCAAACCCAGCTCAGCGATCATCAGCGCTACCAGGCCGTGAGCCAGCGAAACGCCGCCTTTGACGGGGTGTTCTTCTACGCTGTCCAGACCACCGGGGTTTATTGCCGCCCGAGCTGTGCCGCGCGCCTGGCGCTGCGCAGGAACATGTCGTTCCATCCGAGCTGCGAAGCCGCCGAACGGGCCGGCTTCAGGGCCTGCCGACGCTGCCGTCCCGATGCCGAAAGCCAGCGGGAGCGGCATGCCGCCCTGGTTCGACGCGCCTGCCGGCTGATCGACGAGGCCGAGAAGATCCCCAAGCTGGCCGAGCTTGGCCGTGAGGCCGGCATGAGCCCGTTTCATCTCCACCGCATCTTCAGGCAGGTCATGGGAGTGACTCCGAAGGGCTATGCCGACGCGCGTCGGGCGGCCCGGCTGCAGGATCGGCTGCGCTCGTCGCCCGACGTCACCACCGCGATCTACGATGCGGGCTTCCAGGCACCCAGCCCATTCTACCGGAGCGCGGCCGGGCGGCTCGGAATGACGCCGAGGAGCTACCGCAAGGGCGGCCTCGACGCCTCGATCCGCTTTGCGCTTGGTCAATGCTCGCTCGGCGCCATCATGGTGGCGGCGACAACCAAGGGCGTGTGCGCCATCGCCCTCGGCGACGATCCGGATGAACTCCTCCGCGAGCTTCAGGACCGCTTCCCTCGCGCCGAGCTGACCGGCGGCGATGCGGAGTTCGAGTCGCTGGTCGCGCTGGTGGTGGGCTTGGTGGAAGCGCCAGAACAGCCGTTGGAGCTCCCGCTCGACATCCGCGGCACCGCGTTCCAGCAGCGGGTCTGGCAGGCGCTCCGGGCCATCCCGGCCGGGAGCACTTCCAGCTACGCCGCCGTCGCCGCTTCGATCGGCGCACCAGCGGCGGTGCGGGCGGTGGCTGGGGCCTGCGCCAGCAACAGCCTGGCGGTGGCCATCCCGTGCCACCGCGTCGTTCGCTCGGACGGCGCGCTGTCGGGCTACAGGTGGGGCATCGAGCGCAAGCGGGCCCTGCTCGACAAGGAAGCCGGCGGGCGCTGAGCCGGGCCGGCGAGCTGCCCGGTTTCCGACCGGCGCGGCTGATCGACCGGATTTTCACCCGTCTTTAACCTTATCCTGACACGTCTACCCCGTCAGCCATCGCCGATCCGCCGGCATCAGCGGACGTAAGGAGGACAATGCCTGCTCCGAGAAGGTCCACCCTGCCGGACCCAGCAACGTCGAGCCCGCTTCGGGCCTTGCATAGTTTGCGGGAGGCGCATGTGAGAAGCCTGGTATGGGATCTGTCGCGATCGCCCGGGATCTGGTCGCTGGACCGACATGAAAGCTATGACGGCGATCTCAGCGTCATGGTGACGCCGCCGCAGGGAGAAGAGAAGCTGGTTGTCAGCCACGAGAAGGATGGCTTCCATCTCGACGCCAACCGCGACGACACCTACCGCAAGCTCGGCTGCTTCAGCACGATGGACGCCCTGGTGGTGGCCATCCGTCGCTGCGGCGCGGCTCAGGCGACAATCAACAAGACCGCCTGAACGCGACCAGGCCGGGCTTCGCCGCAGCCGGTTGGCGGTTGCGGTCGGCGCACCGGGCTTGGCTTAGCTGCTGATCCGATCCCTGCCACGGGCACGCATCGGCAGCTCGCGGCAAACCGCGGCCACGTCGCCATGTTGCCCGCCGAGCCGGCTGCGGGAGCCGGTTGGCGCCGCGGCCTTACGGCTTCGGTTGAGCGCTCAGGCTGCGGAAAGCGCCAGGGAGGATGTGCTGCTCGGGGCGGCCGGGATCGCCAGATCGTGGGACAGCGCCGGTGCGCGCTTGGTTTCTTCGCGAAGGATGTAGCCACGTCCCCACACCGTGCCGACCAGGTTCCCGGCGCCGGCCACCTGCAGCTTCTTGCGCAGCTTGCAGACGAAAACGTCGATGATCTTCATCTCCGGCTCATCCATGCCGCCATAGAGATGGTTGAGGAAGGCATCCTTGGTCAGCACCATGCCCTTGCGCAGGACCAGCAGCTCGAGCACCGCATATTCCTTGCCGGTCAGATGAACCTCCTTGCCGTCGACCCTGACCTCCCGGGTATCCAGGTTGAGCTGCAGGCCACCGACCCGCAGCGTCGGCTCGCTGTAGCCCTTGCTGCGGCGGAGGATCGCCTGCATGCGAGCGATCAGCTCGGCATGGTCAAACGGCGTGGTGATGAAATCGTCCGCGCCGGCGGTGAAGGCCTTTACCTTGGCAGGAGAGCCGCAGACCGCGGAAAGCACGATCACAGGCGTGGACAGGCGAGCGGCACGCATCCGGCGGACGACCTCGTGACCGTCGATGTCGGGCAGTGCGAGATCGAGCAGGATGAGGTCGTAGTCGTAGTGACGGACCATCTCCAGCGCCTCGCGGCCCATGTCGGTGTGGTCAATGGTGAAGCTGGCGTTTTTCAGGATCAGGGAAATGCCCCGCGCAGCCGTAACGTCGTCCTCAACGAGAAGCACACGCATGTTACCACCATTCCGGCTTGATGCGTGTTGATTACCACTATGGGTTGATAGGTGTCGATAGATATTAGTAACGGTTGTATCCCAAGAATGATACAAACCGGATGCCGGAGAACTGCTGAAATCCGTTGTCGAGACGATCTCCAGAATTGAGGCAGCGATTCCCGATGTAACCGGAACGCTTCGAGCCGAACTGTCTTAAAATGGTGCCTGTTCTCACCTCTCGGGCGAAGCGCCAGCCGAAATCGTGCAGAAACCAGACGCTGCCGCTGAAATCCGCAAGCAGCGGGTGCAGATCATTCCGCTTCAACCAAGCAGCCCGATGCGGCGGCGGGCAAGCCGAAGCGAGCGGGAGCGGACCCGACATCGTTGGTAGCATAAGGAGACATTCCATGTTGGAACGGGACATCAAAATTCCTGGGCCCGACCATCCGATCACGCTCGCCCGCAATCCGAACCGCGTGGTGGTGAGGTTGGCAGGCAGGGTGATCGCCCAAACCACCAGGGCACTGACGCTGCGCGAGGCCAGCTACCCCGCGGTGCAATACGTTCCGCGCAACGACGTCGACATGGCGGCACTCAGCCGGTCAGAAACGCGGAGCTACTGCCCTTACAAGGGGGAGGCCTGCTATTTCAGCATTCCTGCCGGCGGCGAACGCTCGAGGGACGCGGTGTGGAGCTACGAGGCGCCGCATGACAGCGTCGCAGCCATCAAGGACCATCTCGCCTTTTATCCCAACCGCGTCGACACGATCGACGAACAAGCGGCGGAAGCTTAAAGGCTCGGCGCCGACGATCGGCCCGGCGGCTTCGCAGGGGCGCCGATGCGTTCGCCTCGCGACGTTGGACGCGGGGCAGACTGCCGTCTCTCCGCAGCGACCGGATTGGTGGGTGGCTGGGTCGCCGCCTTGATCATGGGAAGCCTCAGGTCGCGGTCAGCGTGGGCACGCCGAGCGCTGCAGCTTCGATGCCTCCAGGCGATGCGATCGACTGCCTGGCCGGCGCCTCCTCCTGGAGGTCCCGGCCATCGAGGCTCAGCAGGTGACCGACATCTGCTGCGGGCAGCGGTCTGGCGAAATGATACCCCTGCCCGAATTGGCATCGCATGCCGGCCAGCAGCCGGGCTGCGGCCTCGGTCTCGATGCCTTCGGCGACGACCTCAAGCCCGAGCGAGCGGCTGAACGCCACGATGGCGCCGATATAGGCCGCGCTGCGCTCGTCGGTGGTGATCGATTGCAGAAACGACCGGTCGATCTTCAGCCGGTCGAACGGCAGCTCACGCAGGTGATACAGGCTTGAATAGCCGGTGCCGAAATCGTCCAGCGCGACCATCATGCCGTGACGGCGGGCGGCCTCGACCGCGACGCGGGCGCACGCTGGGTCCTGCAGCAGCGCCTGTTCGGTGACCTCCAGGCACAGGCGCGTTGCCGACAGGCCGCGCCGGCGGGCAAGCTCTTCGATCATGTTGATCAGGGTCGGCTCGGTGAGCTGTGCCGGAAAGATGTTGATGGAGAGGCGGATTTCCGATGGCCAGTGCGCGGCGTCGCACGTGACCTGTTGCAGCAGCGACAGCAGCATCGGCGTGGCCTGGCCGGCGCCGATCACCAGGTCGATGAAGCGGCTCGGCGGCAGGCAGCCGTGCCGCGGATGCTGCCAGCGGGCCAGCACCTCGAATTCAACAATCCGCCGGGTATCGAGGTTGACGATCGGTTGATAGAACGGGACGATCTGACCGTTGGCAATCGCCCCGCGCAGCTCGGCCTTCAGCACCGTGCGCTCGCGGATCTCTGTTTCCATCCAGGCGTGGAATGGCTGCACCCGGCTGCCGCCCTCCTTCTTGGCACGAAACATCGCGATATCGGCGGCGCACAGCAGTGACTCGGTGTTGCTGCTGTGTTCGGGGCCGCGGGCAAGCCCGACACTGGCCCCGAGCTGTATGACGATCTCGTCGATCCGGAATTCCTGGCACAGCACGTCAACCACCGCCTGCGCCTCGGCCGCGGCCCTATGCTGCAACGAGTAGGGAATCAGCACCGCGAACTCGTCGCCGCCGAGCCTTGCCACGCATGTCCCGAACGACAGCGCGGCACGCAGCCGGCCGGCGACGGCGCACAGTATCTTGTCGCCGCCCTCGTGTCCGTGCACGTCGTTGACGGTCTTGAAGCCGTCGAGGTCGATCAGCAGGACGGCGATGCCGAGGCCCGGCCATAGATCCGTCAGCACCGTGTCGACCCGCTTCTTGAAGGCACGACGGTTCAGCAGGCCGGTCAGGCTGTCGATGCTCGCCGAGTTGAGCGCGCCGGCCTCCGCCGCCTGCAGGCGCGACACCCTTGCATGCAGATCCCTGACCCGGCGACGCGCCGACACCGCACCTGCCCCGACCAGCAGAACGGCGGCCAGCAGCAGGCCGTGGCACGGGACCGACCACATTCCCCGCGGCCATCGGACCGCGGCCCCGACCGGATCGAGGCGGAATGCCGTGAGCAGGGCCGCAAGCCCGATCGCGGCCCAGTTCAGTGCCTCACCGGCCGGAACGGCGAGGGTGGCCTGCTTTCCCGGTTGCATGACGTTTCCACCGATCGCGCGAGAACCGCATCTCGGTTCCGCTTCTGTTCAGATCTAGCAGGTCGAAGTCAACGTCCTCTTAACGAGCAGGCAACGCTGCTTGATCGTGCACGCGCCAGCCGGGGCCGGGTCTGTTCTGTGCTCACGGCGCCGCATCACCGGTGTTGCGATCGTTGCGGACCGCGAGCAAGGTTGTTGATCGCGCGGGGCAGGTGCCGCGGCGTTGCCTTGGGCTCAGGGGGGTGCAACCCTGCGCGGATCAGGGGCATTAACCACAGGGCCCGTTTTGCAAACACCCTCCGTATGGCGGAGGATGGAGCTCCTCAGGCCCGCGCTGCCATCGCGCGCATGTCTCGAACAGGAGTGAGATCACGATGAGCCTCACAGGTCCGATACGATACGATCCCGGAATCGAAGAGGTCCGGCCCGGCGAGGCCGAGACCATCCAGGGTCTAAACCAGGCCTTCAGCACCATCCTGCAGACCACGGCCAAGGATTACGGCCATGCCGTCCGCTCCGTGCATGCCAAGGCGCACGGCATCCTCGAGGGCCGGCTGGTGGTTGCCGGCGGCTTGCCGCCGGAACTGGCCCAGGGCCTGTTCGCCCGGCCCGGCGAGCACAAGGTCTACATGCGCATCTCGACCAATGCCGGCGACATCCTGCAGGACGCGATCACCCTGCCACGCGGCCTGGCGTTGAAGGTGCTGGACGTCGAGGGCGAGCGACTGCCGGGCGCCGAGGGCAGAACCCAGGATTTCGTGATGGTGAACGGGCCGGTGTTCCAGTCCAGGACCGCCGATCAGTTCCTGGGCAATCTGAAGATGCTGGCCAAGACCACCAACCGGATGGAGGGCGCGAAGAAAGTCATGTCTTCCGTGCTGCAGGGGGTGAACACGGCGCTGACCGCCGTGGGAGTCGAGAGCCCCAAGGTGCAATCGCTGGGCGGCGCGCCGAACGTCGATCCGCTGGGAGAGACCTACTACAGCGTCACCCCGTTCCGTTACGGCGACTACATTGCGAAATTCAGCGTGGCCCCCGTGGCACCCGCGCTGCTCGCGCTGAAGGACACAAAGATCGACGCCTCCAACCGGCCGGACGCGATCCGCGAGACGGTGCAGTCGGAGATGCGGGGCATCGACGGGGTATGGGAGCTGCGCGTGCAGCTCTGCCGCGACCTGCAAAGGCAGCCGGTCGAGGATCCGACCGTGCCGTGGGACGAGTCGGAGGCGCCGTTCCAGACGGTGGCGACCATCACCGTGCCGCGACAGGATAGCTGGGAGGCCGCCCGTGTCCGGGCCGTCGACGAGGAGATGCATTTCAGCGTCTGGACCGGTCTTGCGGCGCACCAGCCGCTTGGCAACATCAACCGCGCGCGACGGGACACCTACACGCATTCCGCGGCGTTCCGCAGGCAGTTCAATGGCTGTCCCATGCACGAGCCGGATGGCAGCATCTGAGCCTCGCCCTACCCTTCCGGGGGCACCACGCCTTCTACCGGCCCGCCTTGAACCAGGCAGCCTGCTGCGCCAGCGTGTCGAGATAGAACGTGCCGAACTGTTCCGAGTCCTCGACATCCTTGCTGACCGTAGCACTGGGCTGCTCGCTGGTTTTCCATTCGTTGAAGGTGCCCCCCAACACGATCCGCGGCCCGATCTTCCGGGCATATTCCCATCCGGCAACATAGGTGCGGCCGTCCTGCCGTCCCGGCGTGTCCGGCGCACGCCAGGCGGCCACCACGGTCATGCATTCCGGCTGGCCGTTCTGCACGGTGTAGGTCGGATTGCCGATCTCCTCCCAAGACCAGAAGCCGTAGCGGCTGCCGCCGGGAGGCCCCTTCAATCTTGGCTGCTCGTTGATGAAGGCGGTCACCCAGCGCACCGTGAAGCGGTCGTCGGCCCAGTCGGGCAGGCCGTCCTGGTAGGGGGAAGGCGAGTTCACGTAGACCATCAGCAGCGGCTTGCCGAGATAGGTCTGCATCATGCCGGCATGCGGCGACGGGCCGCAGAACAGATCGAACACTTCGTCCGCCTTCGCCTGCAGGTGCCCGTTGGATGGCGCCGCCGGTTCCAGCGGATCCCCGATCATGATGACGATCTTCGGATGGCGGCATAGCGTGCGCCAGACGTCGAACAGCGTCAGCGTGGCCCGCTCGATGAAACGCTGCGCGGGCGGTGCGGCGTCGCGTCGGACATCGAAATTCAGGTCGTTCGACCAGTCGATGCAGATGAAATCCACGCCGGCCTGCGAAAGCCTGACGGCATGCTTCTGCAGGATCGTCCGGTCGTCGGAGCGGTAGAAACCGATCAGCGGTGTGCCCCAGCTTCGGCCGGCCTCCTGGTTCCAGTTGTTGTCGCTATGCCATAGCGAATAGGCCAGCCCCACCAGCCGCCCAGGCGTCTGGTGGTCCGGCTGCACTGACCCGGCCATCGACGGGTGGAGGCTGTGTTGCGCGATCCCGGTCGGCGCCATTCCGGCTTGCGCCTGGGCTGCCGCGAACACGGGTGTCACGCCCTGCAGGATCGCTCGTCGTGACACCGTCAATGCCATGGCTCGGGTTACGCCGTTTCAAGCACGAGCGCCTCGTCGGTCGGCTCGGCATGGATGACCGGAGCGGGCAAGGTGAACGGGCTGCCGTGCAGTTCCCGCATGCCGGGCATGGCGAAGATCCGGAAGTTCCCCACGCGTGCGGCCGGCGGGAGTTCGAACCGGAAGCCGCATTCCAGGTCGCTCCCGAGTGCTGCAGCCACATCCGGGCGCACCCGGTCGGCCGTGACCTTCCCCAGCACCAGTGAGTCGCGCACCAGGATCACTTCACACCGGCCGTGGAAATGATCCGCCTGATCCGACCGGGAGACGGCCAGCAGCCAGCCCTGGATGCCGCCTTCGACCTCTCCGTCGATATGGCTCTCGATCGGCAGCAGCGATCCGCTTCCGACCTCGAGCGTGTCGAAATCGATGTTGTGGTAGGATAGGGTCACCGGCTGGCCTTCGGCATCGCATACCGAAAGCCGGCGCTGGGTGCCATCGAACACCCAGTCCGGCAGGCTGACGGCGAAGCCGACCCGGTCGGTCTCGTAGCCGGTCGCAGCCACGTCGGCACGGGGCTCGTCGCAGAGCACCTCCGCCAGCGGGTGCCCATCGAGCATGACCTGCACGCGAAGCGGCCGCGTCGGGTTGGTGCGGTCGCGGGCCCATCCCGCCAGGCGGAAACGGTCGAGATGGTCCACGACCAGGCTGCGCGCCTTTTCGGGCGGCAGCTCGAACCGGGAAAACGGCGGCTCCATGCCCAGCTCCGCGAACCGCTCGGTCAACGCCGGCAGCTTGATGGTGTCGCGCATGAAGCGGAATTGGTTGTAGTAGCTTTCGGCATCGTTGGTCAGGTAGCCGATCATGTGGAAGCCTGGACCGCGATAGGCGTTGAGGGCCACCGGATCGGCGATCTGCTCCGGGGTCAGCGCCATCAGCAGCTTCTGACGGGCGAACTTCACCAGTTCCTCGTAGGGGCGGAAATGGAAATGCACGTAGGAAAGCTCAAGCTGGCGATATCCCGGAGCCCGGCTCGAGACGCCGCCATGATAGCCGTGATCGGTCTCAACGAAGGCGGCTTTGGGATAGATCGTCTTGGAATAGGGCGCGCGGCGGTATTCGCCGGGCCGCCCGGGAATGTTCATCAGGTTCTCGTTGACCATCAGCACCCGGCCTTCGTCGGCGCCGATGCTGTCGAAATAGCGGTTGATGGTTTCGGGGGCGCAGCTATAGCCGCTGGGCGAATCAGGGTCGCGCAGAACGATGAACTCGTCGCAATCGAGCGGCACGAAGAAATCGTAGTCGCCGAGTTCGTCGAGCGACTTGATCAGGCTGCCGACAATGCCGTGCTTGTTGCCATAGGCCTTGTCCGTCCTGAAGAAGCGGTCGACCCGCAGGCCCTGCTCCTCGTAGTGGCGCAGGATCGCAATCGTGCCCTGGTCTGTGCTGCCGTTATCGAACAAGTACAGGTTCTCCAGCCCGAACAGCCCGGCGTGATACAGGAGCCAGGGCTCGAGCAGGGTACGTTCGTTCTTCATCATGATGATGCAGGCGATCTGAGCCATTCCGTGTTCCTTCGCGCGCGTGTGTTGTCTAGTGCTGAGCCGCTGTCTTGCTGCCGACAGCAAGGATATGCAGGCCCGTGTCGGCCAGCGTCTGGATTGCGGTAAGCCGTCGCTCGATCTGCATCGTCGCGGCCTCGTTCACCTGCATGTCGGCCGTCGCCGCCGCCCGGCCGACGATGCCGGCGCGAACGCCCAGCCCGTGACAGCGGATGTCGGCGAGTCCTGCCTGCTCGAAGTCACGCCGGAGCGACTGCTGGTCATAGAGCAGCACCGATGCAGCGTGCTCCTCGTGGCGGAACCGGCCGCTGCGGGTCGTTGCGGCTTCCAGCGCCTCCTCGTCCCGCCTGTTGCGTATCAGCTCGAGCACCAGCGAGACCAGGCTGTCGACATAGACACAAACATGGCCGCCCGGACGCAGCCAGCGAGCGAACCGCCGCAGCAGGGCCGCGGGGTCGCGGGCATATTGCAGCGAGCCCATGGCCAGCACCAGGTCGGCGCTTGCTTCGGTGAGGTCGACGGCATCCATGTCGCCCTGGATCAGCGCGAAGTCGCCTTGCGGCCAGTCCGCCCGCAAGCTCGCGATCATGCCGGGGGCTTGCTCGATGCCGGTGACATGATGGCCCAGAGCACACCAGCGCCGCGCCCAGCGGCCGCTGCCGCAGCCGACATCGACGATGCGCGCCCGGTGCGGGATCGGCAGGGAAAGCACGTGATCCCAGGCCAGGGAGTCGTAGATCTTGCGGTGGCTCGGCGTCAGGTAGCTTGCGTCGTAGCCATCGGCGATCGCGCTGTACAGCGATGCACTCATCGTCGCAGCACCTTCCCGATCGAGCTCATGCGGTCAGCACTTCCGTCGACCGGCCGGATGGCGCAGCCTGCGGCATGGCGGGCGGCCGTCTCAGCAGGCCGTCCACGATGATGGCGCCAACATCGTTCTGCCAAAGCCACAAGCCGTTCGACTGCCCGCGGAAGCTCGGCTCCCCGCCCATGGCCTTGCACGGGCGATACCCGGCCGCCAGGCCGATCCCGAACAACCCGGGGATTTCCTGTCCATCGCGGTCGAGCACACCGCATTGGTCGCCGACCAGCGGCGCCTGCGGGTCACGATGCGCCATCAGCGGCACGGGCTGCCCGTGGGTGTCGAGGATCGTCAACCCGCGCGGCCGGTAGCCGAGCGCTGCCACGATCAGGTCCGCCCCCTCGAGGTGGCGCCATGCGCCGGCATCCGGCGCGTCGCCGGCCGGAAGACGGTGCAGAAGCAGCCTCGGCTCCGGAACACGCCCGCCGGCGCCCTGCGCCCGCATGACCAGCTCCCGGTTGTCGAAGCGCGCGCCGGCGAAGCGGAACACGAACCGGCTGACCGGACATACATCCTGCGCGGCATCAAAGGCGTGGTAGCCGTCGGCGTAGGCAGCCTCGGCACTGGGATAGAACAGCTGTATCGGCCGGCGGTGAAGGATGGTGACCGTGCCGGTGCCGCCGCTCTCCACACGCTCGTCCAGCAGACCCAGCAGGGCCTGTGCGCTCGAGATCGCGCTGGTCGAGCCGCCCAGCACCACGATCGAGGGAGCCGCAAGGTGGCGCAGCCTGGCGCGAGCCACGGCAAGCCCGTCTTCGGTCAGGATGTCGCCAGACTGCACCAGCTTGTCGCCGAAATGCGGCAGGATGCGACGTCCGGCGATGGTTTCGGTGAGCAGGCGCTGCGGCGGCTGGCCGCCGCCGGTGGCGATGATCAGGTTGCGCGATCGGATGGACCGCGTCTCCTGCGTGGCAGGCGAGCCGGTGCGGTGCACCCGTGTGATCCAGCCGCCATCCGGATGTTGGCGTGTCTGCTGCGCCTGCCAACCTGTCAGCACGGCGCCGCGCGGCGCGGCGGCGACGGTATGATGCAGCGCCCGGCCGACCTGGGCCATGAAGGCGCCCACCAGCCGCAGCGGCGCCGTCCCACCACGATAGCGCATGATGGCCTGCGCCTCAGGCGTATGCGCGACCGCTGCTATCAGCGGCTCCGGGTTGTTTTCGACGCAGGACAGGAAGGTATCCGCCGTGCTGTCGGAATTGATCACGTAGCGGCCGATATCACCGGGGCCGATGGCGTCACGCTGCTCCAGCACCGCAAGGCCCGCCTGCAGAAGGGCGCCCAGTTGTCCGGCCTTGGAGGCGGCAAGCAACGGCGCGAGGCCGGCCGGGCCGCCGCCGATGACCAGGGTGCCGAGTTCATCCTCCGCCATCGGCAGCCTCCCGCCGTGCTGCATCGCCCCGTCCCCTTTCAGCACGGGTAGCCGTCGGTCCCGCAGGCTGTGGTCACCGCGAGGGCGGGCATGGCGGCCAGGACCAAGGACGCAACCTCGTCGGAGAACGGGACGATCCGCCGCAGCTCGCCGCAAACCGTGTCCACCATGCCGACACTCATCCCGTCCCACAGCGGCAAGGCGATGATCCGGCTTGCGATGCGCCGGGTGACCGGCAGATCATCCGACAACACCCGGCCGGCGAAATAGGGCTGCTCGCCGAGATGCGGCGAGAAGTAGCTGCTCGCGCCGATGCCGGCACGGTTGAGTTCATCGAGGATGTGCTGCCGCGGGCCGGCATAGCAGTCGGGTGGCACAGCCGCCATGAAGGTGTGGGCCTGCCGAGTGCCGGACACCGTCTGGAAGCGCCAGCCTGGCAGGCTCCGCCGGTAGTGCGCAGCGAGCGTCTCGCGATGCAGCACGACCTGTTCGTGGCGGTCGAGTTGTGCCAGCCCAAGCAGCGCACCGATCTCGCTGAGCTTGGAATTGAGACCCGGCATGGTCGCCGTTCTGGGCTGGCTGAAGCCGAAATTACCCATCTGGCGCAGGCTGCGGATCACATCCGGGTCGGCACAATGGATGATGCCGCCCTCCGCCGTGCTGAACACCTTGGTCGCGTGCATCGAATACACCACCGGCTGGGCGAACCCCGCCCCGAACGCCCTGCCCGCCGCATCCAGGCTGCCGATGGAAGCCGCGGCGTCAACCACCACCGGTATCCCGGTGCGTCGGCTGATCCAGTCATAGCGCTCCAGATCGATGCAGGTCCCAAACGTGGCGTAGGGCATGATGACGGCGATCTGGTCGGCGAACCTGGCGATCATCCTTTCCTCTGAGTGTGGACAGCCGGACCAGTTGCTTGGATCGATGTCGCAGAGCATGAGCGCCTGGCCCGCCCATTCGGCAGCATGGGCCGCGGCCGCAAACGTGAAGGCCGGCATCAGCGCATAGCCTGCACGATCCCGCCCATGCGCGGCAACAGCGTGCCGCACTGCCATCATCAAGGCGATCGTGGCATTACAGGTGGTCAACACGCTGTCGCGCAGACCAAACAAGCGGCTCTCCAGCTGGCGCTCGAAACGCTCGTTCACCGGGCCATAGTTCGTGTAGATGCCACTCTCTTCCAGCTCGATGACCGCTGAAAGCATCCTGCTCAGCCTAGGTGGATCCGGACGCAGAAAAGGGATCTTCACAACCCGCGCATTCCATCTGGAGGAAACAACAAAGCGTGCTACTCGGCGACTTTCTGCTGGACGAGCACATTGCTGCGCGACTGCAGGGGGAGATCCGGCCTGGATTGTGCGGCGTCCACGGTGAGCGGCACGTCGCTCAGGTCAAAGAACGGCCGGTGCTCCAGGGTGAAATGCTTGCTGTAGAACGGATCTGTTTTCAGGTAGTCGCCGTAGCGCTCGATCATGGTCTGCATCTCGTGAAAGAAGCGGGCCTCCTTTTCCGGGCGTGTCTCGTCACTGCCGCGGCTGAGGGACTCATGATGCTCGGCCAGGAACTCCGGCGTCCAGACAACCTTGTATCCCGCCAGGCGCACCTTCAGGCAGAGATCAACATCGTTGAACGCCACGGTCAGGTGTTGTTCGTCCAGTCCGCCGACTTCCCAGAACGCGTCGGACCGGATCAGCAGGCAGGCCGCGGTGACGGCGGACATCTCCTGGGCGAACAAGGCACGCGCCGCGTAGCCTGGGTCATTTTCGGCGATACCGAGGTGGGAATGACAGGCGACGCCACCCACGCCGAGCACCACCCCCGCATGCTGAACCCGACGATTGGGATACACGAACTTCCCGCCCACGATGCCGACGTGCGGATCGGCGAGCGCCTCGTTGACGATGGTGCGCAGCCAGGACTTGTCCGTCACGAACAGGTCGTTGTTCATCAGCACGAAGAACTCGGCGTCGCTGGTGCGTGCCGCGAGATTGTTGATGCGGGAGTAGTTGAATTCCTCTTCGACACGCAGGATGCGGACATTGTCCAGCTTGGACATCTCGTCAGTGAAATGCGCCGACTCCTCCGAGGTGGACCAGTTGTCCACCAGGACCACATCGAAATTCTGGTAGTCGGTGCCGGCCAAGATGCAGTCGATGCACGTGCGCGTGACCTTGATCTGCTCCTTGTAGGGAATAATGATGGTGACCTTCGGCTGGGCAGTGATCTGCCAGACGATCTTGTACCAGGTGCTTTCATTGAAGTTGCTTACCAGCGCCGACTTGCCACGCCGGTGCAGATGATCGGTGATGGCATTCAGACCGGCGTCGACGGCATATTGCTTGGCCCCGGTGCTGCTCGCGGTCGAGTTCTCGGACTTGCGCCAATGATAGAGCACTTCGGCCACGTGATGGATCTCGTCCGGCGTCAGCAGCTCGGACACGCGCAGCAGGTAGTCATGGTCCTGGGCGCCGTTATATTTCGGGTTGAGCAGGCCGGCCTGCTTCATCACCGCCGCCTTGAGCACCACCAGATGGCAGATATAGTTGCAGCCCAGCAGCAGCCGGTAGTTCCAGTCTGTCTTGAAGGCCGGTTCCGAGAAGAAGCCGCTCTCGTCGATCTTGTCCTCGTCGGAATAGAGCAGCTTGGCTCCGGTCCGGTCGGCCTCGCAGATCATCACCTCGAGGGCCACCGGGACCAGCAGGTCGTCATGATCGAAGAAGGCGATCCAGTCGCCGCGCGCCGCCTTCATGGCGGTGTTGGTCGCCAGGCTGATGCCGCCGTTCTTGACCCGGCGTATCGACCGTATGCGCGGGTCGCGCGTGGTGAAGGCCTCGATCTGCGCCGTCAGATCCGGCATCTGACTGCCGTCATCGACCAGGATCAGCTCCCAATTCGCGTAGGTCTGAGCGATCACCGATTCCACCGCCGCACAGAAATCGACGATCTTCGGCCGCCAGGTCGGACACAGAATACTGACGAGCGGTTCCGCCATCTCGGTTTCAAGACTCCGCTCCTTGCGGATCCTGGCATTGCGCTCCAGCTCCACCCGGCCACGCAGCGCATCCTGGTAGCGGCGCGCCCAGGCGTCGTAGTCGGTGAGGTTATGGACCCGCTTGGGCAGGATGGTCTTCACCTGTCGGCGCAGCCGGGTCATCTCGACGTACAGCCTGTCGAGCGTGTCGTTGAGGTCCAGCAGCGCCGCTTCGTTGCCGTCGCTGACAAAGCTGGTTGTGTAGGGGCTGCCGGTCAGCTCGATATCGTATGGCACCAGGAAGAAGCGGAACGCTTTCGGATGCGCCTTGCGGAAGCTCGCCGACGGCAGGAAGTCGAAGCCGCAATTGGCATCGGCTGCGTGCAGCCTGCCGACGTCGCCGCGGTGGCGGTTCGCCTTGATGTTGGCGACATGCGCGCCGTCGCAGGTCACCAGGATACTGCAGCCGCCAACCCATGACCCGTCCGGCTCCTCGCGCAGCACCCAGCCCTTGATCACCCCCTCATGCATGCCGTCGACCAGGCTTCGGACGGCGGGCTTCCATTTTTCGCTGAAATCGTAATAGTCCAGCTTCTCGATGGGGGTGAAGATCCGGATCACCTCATCCAGGGCGTTGCGGAACTGCAGCCGGTGCATCTGGGCGTTGAAAAATCGCCGCGGGAGCTTGAACTCGTAGCCGACCGCGCTGGACGCATAGCCGGCATTGCGGACGTCGAGCCGCTCCAACGCGCAGGTGACGGTTTCTACGTCCTGGCCATCAACCAGAACTCGGATCACCAGCGGGACATCGGGATTGGCAAGATCGATCGCCCAGCCGCGCAGGAAGTTGGGCGAAACCACATCAAGGTGGCACTCCACCTGGGCTGCGATCGGCGAACCGTCCTGGGTGGTGACCGGCTCCTCGGCAGCGATGTCAGCCCCGGCGAGATCCACCGGATTGCCGGGATCAGTTGGGCTCGCCCCGGTCGCCACCGGCTCCGGCCAGGGTATGTGCCGGTCCGAGGTGTCTGCCCGATACGTCTCGATCAGGTTCCAGACATCATGCTCGTCCATCGCCTGGCGCAGCCTCGCCGCCCAGGGCATCGCGGTGAAATCATCCTGCTCGTTGCGGTCATGGTGGCGGAATACCTCATCCCACTCGGCCCCCTTGGGGTCGTTGCCGCGGATAAGCCGGCGCCGCCAGTGGTCGAGCGACCTGATCATGTAATGATGGATACGCCAGGACCCGACCACGACCTTGTTGTCGCGCACGACGCCAAGCCCCTCGGCAGCCCATTCGATCGGCTCGTTGTTCAGGTCGAAATACGCACCGTCCACCAGAAACACGTGCGGATTGAAGCTCTCCGTCACCCGATCAGTGCGGACGATCGATTTCACGTTCCGGTTTGCTGAAAACTGGTCTACCGCCCGCCGCGTGAAACTCTCAAGCGTGGTCCGCCCCCTGGTGTTGGCGGTATTGCCGGAGCCGAAAATCAGCCAGTTGATCCCGAGCGCCGCGCGTTCCTGGTTCTGGTCAAGAAGATCGGCTATTCGCGCCTCGGGGTCTGCCGGGATCAAATACTCGTCCGCATCGAGAAAGGCGATCCAATCGAACCGAGAAGAGAAACGCGCCAGACAATCCGCATACACCTCCTTGGTGACCGGACGCCCGCCCGGCGTCGGCCATTGGACATGCTCGATGTTGAATATCGGCGACATGGCATCGATCAGCTCGCGCGATCCATCGGTCGCGGCGTTGCCATAAATAATGATGCAATCAAAACCTACATGACGATGATGGATGATCCATTGTGGTATTTCATCAATCTCATCCTTTACAATCATGCAAATCGCAGAACGCATCGTCAGGGCCTTGATTGAACTATTCAACGAGACGGAGCTTCCCTCGGAAGCCATACCCATCCGCAACAATTCTCATCCGATGGGACACAGAAACACTATTTTGTCTCAATTTCAAGCTACCTTCTAGCTGAGGCCCAACAGTCCAGTTTTCTGGATGTGCGCGTTGCGCCTGGTGCCCATGACCCGGATCAGAGGCAAGCGCCGATCGACTGACACTACGTTAGTGCTTGCTGCATACTGTACAGGTCACCAACAATGTTTGCCTATGCTTGATCGTTAGACGCGCGCAAAAGCCGGGGATTGCTTCAAACGAGCGGATTGGGCTGTGTGACAATTTGCGGTGCAGGAATCGTCTTGGCCGTGTTGCAGGCCGATTTGGCAATGTGTCGGCTTTTAACTAAACGTTAAGCTGTCTGACACGACTCTATCTCTCACGTTTTCGTTACGTAGGAGATCTGATCGTGACCGTCGCAGCGGGATCTACGGCTTCAACGAAATCTGTGTTCATCGGAGGGGACTTCGGATTTCAAAATCTGAGCTTGGGGAACACCGCTCAATTGATGGCGTCCGGTCGCGGCGGCATCTACACGCATGGCAGCGCCATCAGTCCTGGCACGATTGCACAGGATCAAGCGATCTGGCAGGCCTTTGCTCCCGAGGGAGCAGGCATCCTGGAAGTCGGCCAGGGAACCTTCTTCGACAAGAACAATGCCTACGACGCCTTCTGCGTGCCGGTGAACTACGTACCGCAGGAGATCACGCTGGATCTGGCGGCTCAGGTGGATGGATTTTCTGCTTCCGACCTGACCGCCTTCAAGGCCTGGGTGGACGCAGTTCGTAGCCGCCCCGAACTCGCCCACGTCATCGTGGCGCCCTTTGCGACACCCGGTGGGACGGACGACGCAAACCTGAACCCGCTGACTGGCGAGAACGGCCATGTGTTCAGCACGTCCGACAGCTTCTGGGGTCCGCTTGCGCAAGCATGCCTATATGGCAAGGCGATCGCCATCGACCTGCCCGCAGGCAACTTCATCCATCTCGGCGACGGCTGGCCGGAGTTCATCGAGTCCCAGATCAAGTGGGGCAATGCAAACGGCATCAAGGTATCGGTGGTGTTTTCTCCGACCAGCGACGGGAGTTTCGTCGAGGACGTCCAGCAATCCGTCAGCAAGCTGGTTGCAGCAGGCGCCATCCCGACCGACTACAGCGTCGAGAATTATACCGGCGTCGGTGCCATGCCGGTGGCACCCGGTGCTTCGGAAACTTCGCCGGAAAGCTTGAACGCGGCCGCTCTCTGGCTTGCGAAGAACGCACCGAACACCCAGTCCGGAATGGTGGTTTATCCCACCACCAGCACCACCACCGCCGGCTCAGGAACCGACACCCTTATCCTGCAGATTTCGGAAGACGCCTATCTTGGCAACGCCAACTTCACCGTTTCGGTCGATGGCAAGCAAGTCGGCGGCACGTTCGTTGCCACCGCCCTGCACATGACCGGTGCCTCGCAGGCCTTCACGCTCAACGGAAACTGGGGCGCCGCTCGGCACACCGTGGCCGTCACGTTCCTGAACGATGCCTATGGTGGAAGCCCCAGCACGGATCGCAATCTGTATGTCGGTTCGTTGAGCTATGATGGCGTCAAGACCACCACCAACGTCGAGCTGGCATCCGCGGGCAGCAAGACGTTCACGGTCGGACAGGCAGTCGTCACCAGCCATCCTGATAATCTCCTGAGCACCGCGGCGAGCGCGACCAACGCGGCCGCGCCGACGGCTGAAACCCTGCACAACGCTGGAGACGACGTGGTGTGGGCCGGTGCCGCTCCCAGCAGCATCGTTGCCGGAGCCGGCAGCATGACGGTGATAGGCGGCAGCGGCAACATGTCGTTCCTTGGAGGAAGCGGTTCCGCTGCAATCGTTCTGCAGGCCGGGACAACCAACCGCCTCACCCTGGGAAACGGCACCACCCGGATTACCATGGCCGGAAACAACACCATCCATTTGGGTGCCGGTGCGGCAACCTTTGATTTCGCAGCCACTGCCGCAGCGCTCGATACCATCTTCGGCTTCAAGGTAGGGGTTGATCACATCGCTCTCGGGGCGGGTGTCACGGCGAGCGCATCACAGCATGGAAGCGTGCTGATGCTGAGCGACAACGTCCGGGTGGATCTCATTGGGACGCATGCAACGCTGTCCGATCTGCTGGGCTAAGCCCCGGAAGGCTGCTGCAAGCCTCATTCCGACGACGGCTAAAAGGTGAATACACGCCGTGTCGTGAGAAACAGTGCCAACAGCACCATGAATGTCGTCGGATCCTAACGGAACCATGTTCAGGGATAGTCGTCGAAGCCGACTAGCGACACGGCATCCAAAATGCTCAACCTACGCAGATCGCCTCTTCAATTTGGCACGATGTCGACAAGCTTATCGGTCCGACGCAGCCGTCTACTCGGTCCAAATCCCGAAAGTGCTTAGCGCACCGATCCTCGGCGGGTCATGTGTCTGGTCAAGCCAGGGTTATCAGAAGCCGAACGCCTATCTTGCCAAGGCTGCGCCGATGACTTGGTGCGCTTCCGCGTTGAGACGATGGTCAAGAGCAAGCTCGACTACAACACGGGCTGGCTTTCGCAGCTGTCACCCGCTTCTGGCAACAAACGCCACCGCGAGAGGCGGAACAATCAACAGAAACAAGCACAAGACGATAAGCATGACCGTCTCCCTGACACTGCCGGCCGTGACGAAGTTCCACCGGTCCGACATATGAGACGTGAGAGGTGGACATAAGGTTGCAGTGAAAGCAAAGCTTTTCGGCGGCGATCAGGCTGGTCACGCTTAAGACGACGAGCCTCCAGCCTGGAGAGGGCCAGCAGCCATGCTCGCCATCCGGGCAGTGTCCCTGACCATCCGATGACCTGCCGCGGGTTGCGGCGGGGTATCAGGCGAGGCGTTGTGGCACTGGTCTTGCCCTGCGATCTGGCCGGTCGCCCTTTGCCCGCCCTCGCTTGCCAGCAGCTCTCCGGATTGCACGCTTCGCATGCGCCCTTATCGCGGGGATGTTGATTTAAGAAAGAATTAAGCAATCGCAGTCGAGATGGAGGCCGCCTCTGTCCGTATCATCCCGCTTTTTCGGAAGCGTTAAAACGCGAGACGAATTGCATCATGCTTGATCATACCCGCTGCGACCTGCACCCGGTTCCCGTGGATCTGGGATCGGATGATCTCGATCTGGCCATGATCTGGGAGATCGCTCACGATGGCAGAATGGCGGGTGCCGGGCCGCTCTCCCGCGCACGGATCACTGCGGCGAGCGATCGTCTGGCGCAAATGGTCTCGGAGCAGCGTCGGATCTATGGGGTGACGACGGGATACGGTCCACTGGCCTGTCATCATGTTCTGCCGGGTCACGCTGCTGAGCTGCAGCGAAACCTGATCTATCATCTGGCAAGCGGGGTCGGGCAGCCTTTGTCTGCGCCGCAGACCCGGGCGGTCATGGCCTCGCGCGCCAGCAGCCTGGCACGAGGTTTCTCCGGCATCGGAAATGCGGCGTTCGATCTGTTGCTGGAGTGCCTCAACCGGGGCGTGGTGCCGGTGGTGCCCGAGATGGGAACGGTGGGCGCCAGCGGCGATCTGACGCCGCTGGCGCATATCGCGCTGGTACTCATCGGCGAGGGAGAGGCGGTGCTGGAAGGGACCCGGCTGCCCGGGGCGGCGGCCCTTGCAGCGGCTGGTCTCTCGCCGGTGTCGCTCGGCCACAAGGAGGGGCTTGCCCTGGTCAACGGCACATCCGCCATGACCGGCATCTCCTGCCTGAACGGTGTTGGCGCCAGATCCGCGACCCTCTTTGCGTTGCGTCTGGCCATGCTCTACGCCGAGCTGCTTCGCGCCCCCGCGGAAGCGTTCGACCCGCGGTTCGGCGTGGCACGACCGCATCCGGGACAACGCAAAGCGCACCGGTTGCTGACGCGGTTGGCCGAAGGAAGCCGCCGGCTTGGTGTCATGGTGCAGCCGCCGCCCTTCCTTGAACTCGAACGCGCCGCGCAGGATGGCGTGCTGATCGACCGCACGATGCCTCAGGCTCCCTACACGGCGCGCTGCCTGCCGCAGATCTTCGGCGCCGTGCTGGATCTGGTGGACTTTCACGACCAGTGCACGGTCACCGAGCTCAGAAGCGCTACCGACAACCCGCTTGTCTTCGCCGAAGACGAGGCTGTGCTGCATGGGGGGAATTTCTACGGCCAGCACGTCGCCTTCGCGGCTGACACCCTACAGATGGCCATCATCAAGCTCGCGCTTCATGCGGAGCGCTCGCTGGCCCGCCTATGCGATCCGCTGCTGAACAACGGGCTGCCGGCTTTCCTGCAAGGTGGTCCGATCGGCCGCAATAGCGGCTTCATGGGTGCGCAGGTGACGGCGACAGCCCTGGTCGCGGAGCTGCGGCTACAGGCTTTGCCGGCTTCGATCCAGTCCATACCGACAAACAACAACAACCAGGATGTCGTGACGATGGGCACGATCGGCGCACGCCGGACCGCGAAGTCACTGGAACTGACCTGGAATGTGCTGGCGATCCACGCGATCGCGCTCACCCAGGCCTTCGAGATCGAAGGCGGTTTCGGCGGCGGTGCAGGCTTCGGTGAGGCCAGTCAGCAACTCTGCGCCCGGGTCCGTCACAAGGTGGGATTTCTGGCGCGGGACCGTCCCTTGTCTGACGACATCTGCAGGCTCGCTGCCTGGTTGCCGGATGAGAACTGGGCCGTAGATCTCGACGGCTGATCCCGAAATACGCAAATCGAGATCGCGGTCGTGCCTGTAGCCGTTCGAAATACGCGTGCGGTGCCGCACCTTTGCTGCCCCGCTCCGCCGGCGTGAGCGTCGCCTGCCGGCTTGCCGCGTCAGCAGACTGTCGCCGACTGGCTTTAACCAATGATTGACCAAGCCCTCCTAAGCTGCATCGAAGCGCAACCGCTTCTTGCATCCGACGGGGTCTAGCTCATCATGGTCTCTGCCAGTTTGAACTCTGCTGCTTCATCCAGTGGCTCGAGCACGATCGACAGCTCCTTTCCAAGCTTGTTCACCGATCCCGGTCTCTTCGAGTGGCTGAACAGAGCGACGGCGAGCGAGCTTGATACCGTGCCCTTTGGTGTGATCGCCATGAGCCTCGACGGAACGGTGGAGGCTTACAACCTCGCGGAGTCGAAGCTTGCAGGACTGACACCCGAGCGGGTGATCGGCAGGAACTTCTTCTCGAACGTCGCTCCATGCACAAACAACTTCATGGTCTCCCACCGCTTCCAGACCGAGGCGGATCTCGACGCGGTCATTGATTACGTCCTCACCCTCAGAATGACGCCAAAGAAGGTCCACATGCGCATGCTGAGACGTCACGATGCGCGCCGCATGTTCCTCGTCATTCAAAGGCGCGCCTGACATGACGGCTGACGAACAGGAGGACCTCGACGGCGCTTCGGCCTATGAGGCTCTCGTCGAGTTCCTGTATCTGGCCCCTGTCGGCATCATCAAGTTCCGACCGGACGGCACGATCGACATGGCCAATCCGACGGCGGCGCAGTTGCTCATGCCGCTCGCCGAGGACGGCGACATGTCCGACCTCTACAAGCTGCTGGCGATCGTCGCCCCCGATCTTCGAGCTCACGTCGAACGATACGCTCCGAACAACGGCCAGATCTTCGACCAGATGCAGCTTCTTGTTCCGGTCACCCAGAATACCTTGATGCTCGACATCAACAAGATCGATTCCCGGACCCTGATGGCGGTCGTCCAGGACATCACTGATCTGACGGTTGCCAGGCGCGAAGTGGTCCGTCAGACTCATTCACAGAGGCTGCTGGCCGGCGTGTTCATGCGGATCAAGACGCCTGTCGTCGTGGTGCGAGCGGACGGTTTCGTTCTGATGGCCAACCAGGCCTTTCAGATGTTGCTGGGATATGATTCGAAGGGCATCGCCGGCCTCAACATCAGCGCCCTGCTGCCCCTTGATTGTGCCGGCGCCGCGCGTGCTGCGCGAGCACAGCAGATGCTGGACGGCGGCTGCTATGCCTTGCCCATGGAGATTATGTCAAAGAACGGGACGAGCCTGCGGGTTACAATGAACTCCTCCCTGCTGCGTGAGAGTGACAACAAGCAGATCCGGGTGATTACCTTGACCACCGACCCCGGTTCTGAACAAGGCGCCCTGACGGGTCACGGTGCGAACCAGGTAGAGGTTCTGAGCCTTAGTTCGCTGCGCCAGGCGATCGGCGCGGACTGGTCTCGCATCTGCGACCGCGGTCTGAGTCTCGCGGAGCAGGTGGTCAGACGAATGCTCGGGCCAGACGACATCTTGAAGCGCGGCAAAGGCGACAGTTTCGTGATATGGTTCGCAGACGGCGATCAATCCCGCAACGCTCTGGTCATCGCACGCGCCATGTATGGGATCCGAAGCGTATTCATGACGCAGTTTGGGTCAAAGATCACGGCTCGTGTCCAAGCCTCATCGGCATTGGACGTCGAGCGGGAGCTCGCGGCCTCAGTCACGCCTGCATGAGCATGCGAGAGCGACAACAGGTTGCGGGTTGCTGATGCAAGATCTTGGCTCTGCGGCTGAGACCGTGCTTCCCTGCTTTACCTGGTGTTAGTGTTGGCGGTGTATTCTCTCAATACTTCAAAGTAGTTAAGACTTATTGACGCTGGGGTGCCGACTTCATGTTGACCGCAGGCCAAGAAACACTGACGCCGGAGACGTTCAACAGGATTGATCCTGAGCGTCTGGATGCAGCCGATAGCGACTTCCTCGATTCCCTCCCATTTGGGGTTATCGGCTTGTCAAGCACAGGCATCGCTGAGGTTTATAACGCCACGGAAGCCCGTTACGCCGGTATGCAACGGCAGGCGGTGATCGGCCAGCCCTTCTTCTTGATGGCCGGAGTCTGCATGAACAACTTCCTCGTGGCCCAGCGCTTCGAGGATGAAGAGACCATCGACACTGTCATCGACTATGTCTTGACCTTCAGGATGCGCCCCACCCCGGTGAAGCTTCGCCTGTTGAAGAGGCCAGCGCTGCTTCGTTGCTATCTTCTCGTCCAGCGTTGACCATGCACGAGGCCATCTCCAATCTGGCCGCGCTTGAGGCAGAGAACGAAGCCCTGCTGGCGTTTCTTTATCTGTGCCCGGCCGGCGTCGTCCAGTTCGCCGCCGATGGTGCGATCTGGATGATCAATCCACACGCGGCCCAGCTCCTGAACCCGGTCGCGCAATCGATGGCCATCACCAACTTCTTTGTCGCACTCGAGGGGTGCGCGCCCGAGCTGCGCAACATAGCCAAGGATTTCTCGTTTGATCGAGGCCAGGTGCTCAAGGGTCACCGGATCGTGGTCAGTGGATCTGGTCCCGGACCGCGCTTCTTGTCGTGCTCGCTCCTCAAGATCAGCACAGACTGCCTTGTTGCTGTTCTGCAGGATATAACGCGTGAGATTCAACAAGAGCAGCAGCTCAAACAGAACGAGGCGCTGCTGTCGGCAATCGTAACAGGGGTCAATGATTTCGCGCTGTTTTCCCTTGATCAGCACGGTTGTATCGATACATGGAACGCTTCTGCCGTGCGGCAGACTGCCTATCCCTCAGAAGATGTCCTGGGGCATGAGCTTGGGGTCTTGATCGATGCGGAGGTCGCACAGAACGGGTTCATTCCGGATCAGGTCGTCATCGCGGCGCAGGAAGGCTGGAGCCTGCGGGAGGCGCGGCTGGTTCGCCGTGATGGACGACGTTACTGGTGCCAGATCCTGCTCGCCGCGATGGAAGATCCGCACGGCGGAATCCAGGGCTATTCGGTCGTGCTTCGCGACGTGACGGAACGACGGATGAGCGTCGAAGAGCTGCGTCGGCTGCTGACCACCGATCATCTGACGAGTGCCGCGAACCGCGCGCACTTCTTCGAGCAGGCTGCCACCGCCCTCGAAGTGGCGGCGCAGACCGATCAGCCCTTGTCGGTCGTCATGCTGGACGTGGACCACTTCAAGAGCGTCAACGACGACCTGGGACACGCCGCCGGCGATGCCGTGCTGCAGGCTCTGGTGCGGCATTGTAGGACATGCCTTGTGAAAGGCGAGATCATGGCACGGTTGGGAGGCGAGGAGTTCGTCGTGCTGCTGCCCAATGCCGACCTATCGGACGCCATCGAGGTTGCCGAACGGATGCGCCAGACCGTGGCGACCATCAGCGAGTTCCCGGTCGCCCTGACGATCAGCCTGGGTTGTGCGCAAATGGACAAGCGCACCGAAGGCATCGATGGGCTGCTTCGGCGTGCCGACGAGGCGCTCTACAGGGCCAAGCGCGCCGGGCGCAATCGCGTCATGCTGGAACCGTCATTGCCGGAGCTCTCAGGCTTTGTTGCTAGCTGATCGAGGCCCGATGTCAGGCGCACAGGATAGGCTCGGCTTTCCACGGCAGCCCTGGTGGCGACGAGAAGGCGCGCTGGACCGCTTCATGGTTGATCTGCTCACGTCAGAAGCGCGGCATCTGCGCCCTGGCGGACCCGTGCCGCCGGTGGCAGCCTTCCAGCCGAACAAGATGCTTGGCGAAGCGGGGCTTGGCTTCGACTCTCTGGAGTGCATGGCTCTTGCAGCCGCGCTCAGTGAGGCGCTGTTCTTGCAGGAGAGCGGCCTGGGAAGCGCGCTGGTCGTGAGCACATGTCTCGGCAGCTGGCACGAGGCCGTCATGGAGGCCCTAGACCGGTTGTCGACACGCGTCTGCTTCCGTTCGTCCGGCAGCACCGGGCTGCGGCAGCGCTCGATCCATGCACTGGCTGATCTCGAAGCAGAGATCGCGTTCTTCGCGTCGGAGGTTTCCGGATGCCGGCGCGTCGTCGTGAGCTTACCTTGTCACCACATCTACGGGTTCCTGTTCTCGCTGCTGCTGCCAGCGCGGCTCGATGTTCCCGTGCTGGACATGCGCGATCATTTCCCGCTCAGTGTAGCTGCGGCGCTGCACCCTGGTGATTTGGTGATTGGACATCCCGGGTTCTGGGCGGAGCTGACCCGCGCAGTGCCTGGCGGCTGGCCCAGGGACGTCGTCGGCGTGACCTCCGGTGCTCCCTGTCCGGATCACGTGGCCCAGTCGGCACGAAGCGCGGGCTTGTCACGCTTGCTACAAGTGTATGGATCGAGTGAGACCGCCGGGATCGGCTGGCGCGACGATCATTCCGCGCCCTACAGATTGTTGCCATTCTGGCGGTCGAGCGAAGGCGGCGCCTGCCTGGAGCGTGCCGGGAAAAGCGGAGTGGAAGTCCCCGACCATCTGCGCTGGCTCGACGGAGAACATTTCTTCCTGGAAGGCAGGCGTGATGCCGCGGTGCAGGTTGGCGGCCTCAACGTCCAGCTTGGGCACGTTCGAGCTGTGCTCTGCGCGCATCCGGCGGTGGCCGACGCTGCTGTGCGGTTGATGGCCCCGCACGAGGGAGAAAGACTGAAGGCGTTCATCGTGCCTTCGGATTTGTCTGCATCGCACGAGGCGCTACGTTGCGACCTGCACGCGCATGCGGAGCTGCGGCTGACGGTCGCTGAGCGCCCGCGCGCGCTCAGCTTTGGTTCGGCTCTGCCGAGAACAGCCGCGGGCAAGCCGGCAGACTGGCCGCTTCCGGCGGTTGCGTCTGCCTTTGGTCCTTTACCGGGTCCGACGAGCCCGGCAGGGTGATCCTGCATGATGCATGAGCCTGACCACCGTTCATGGATCAGGTTTATGGATAGGATTGATCCAGCGCACGGCCTCGGGCGCCTCCACCGGCTCGATGTCGAGATTCACCACCACCGCTTCGTTGTCGGAGCGCACCACGACGCACTGGAGCGCCTCGTCGGTGGAGGCGTTGATTTCCTGATGCGGCACGTAGGGTGGTATGAAAATGAAGTCGCCCGGGCTCGCCTCGGCGACGAACTCGAGGCGCTCGCCCCAGCGCATGCGCGCTCGCCCGCTGACCACGTAGATCACGCTCTCGAGTGCGCCATGGTGATGCGCTCCGGTCTTGGCGTTCGGATGGATGTGCACGGTGCCGGCCCAGATCTTCTGCGCTCCTGTTCTTGCCAGGTTGACCGCCGCAGCACGGTCCATGCCTGCGGTCTGCGGCGTGTTGGTGTCGAGCGAGTTCGCGGGAATGACGCGCACCCCTTCGGTCCGCCAGTCGGTCATAGACGCGTATCCTCCGCTTGATCAGCAAACACATGCGCGCGCGAAAGATCGAGGCTGCAGGAGCTGCCTGCCGGCAATGCCGGTTCATGCAGCCCGGTCATCACCTCGACCACTGTTTCGCTTGAGCCGACACCGACCATGGTGTGAATGAACGCGCCAATCCGACGCACCGACAGGACAATCCCGGGAGCGCTGTTGCCGGTGCCGCGCACCAGGCCGATCTCGTACGGACGTATCGAGATGATCGCCGGACCGGCGCGACATGCCGTCGGCAGCGATGCGATCTCCAGGTCGCGTGGCACGGCCAGGCCGTCGTGCACCGTCGCCTCGAAGCGCACGCTTTCTCCCAGGAACTGGTGCACAAAGGCGTTGCGCGGCGAACGGTCCAGTTGCTCGGGCGTGCCGACCTGCTCGAGGGCGCCATCACGAAGCAGGGCGATGCGATCCGCGATCTCCATCGCCTCGCCCTGGTCGTGCGTCACCATGATGCTGGTCAGGCCAAGCCGATCGTGCAGCCCACGCAGCCAGGAACGGATCTCCTTTCGCACCATCGGGTCGAGGGCGCCAAACGGCTCGTCGAGCAGCAGCAGTTCGGGCTCGATGGCGAGCGCCCGGGCGAGCGCCACACGCTGCCGCTGGCCGCCGGAAAGCTGCGCCGGCCGGCGCGCCGCGAGATCGCCCACCTGGA
>CAXUNX010000019.1:0-29353 GCA_964252545.1 uncultured Acetobacteraceae bacterium
CTCGTCAGGCTCATAACCTGAAGGTCACAGGTTCAAATCCTGTCCCCGCAACCATGCCATATAACCATACCGTCGACCGACATGCGCATCAGCATGTTGGCAAGCGGACCATCGACTGAAAACAAGTTGGCTGGGGGACCTGGATTCGAACCAGGGCTGACCGGGTCAGAGCCGGTAGTTCTACCGCTAAACTATCCCCCAAGCGGTGCCGCCTCGGCAGCGAACCGGCGACTTAGCACCGGCCACCACCAGTGGCAACTCTCTATCCCCTTGCCTGGAAGCCCGCGACACAGAATGCACTTGCCCTCCACGTCTTGGGTGAGGAGAATATTCTCCGTTCTGCGTTGACGAGGTCGTGCAGTTGATTGATGCCGCCGATCCTTGTGAGCGCCTCCCCATGAACCCGGGCTTGTCCCATCAGAGTGTGGTCCGGAGCGGCTCCGGTCCGCGCGGGTTCGCGGCCCTCGACCTTGGCACCAACAACTGCCGTTTAATGATCGCCGTTCCTACCGGACACGGCTTTCGTGTGGTCGACAGCTTCAGCCGCATGGTCCGGCTGGGGGAAGGGTTGCAGCATTCAGGGGCACTCAGCGATGCGGCCATGGACCGCACCATCGGCGCGTTGCACGCCTGCGCCAGCAGGCTGGGGCGGCGGCAACTCCACGAAACACGGGCGGTCGCCACCGAGGCCTGCAGGCGCGCCTCAAACGGGCGCAGCTTCCTCAGGCGCGTGCATGATGAGACCGGCCTCTCGATCGATGTAATCTCCTCACGAGAAGAAGCGGAGCTGGCTCTTGAAAGCTGTTCCGCTCTGCTGCATGCCGCCAACCCTTATGAGACGATCAAGCCGAGCCGCGGCTTGCTGTTCGATATCGGTGGAGGCTCTACCGAGATCGCCTGGGTTCGACTGGCTGGTGCTGGTGCTGGTGCTGGCACCTGCGTCGATAGCCGGCGCGGCGCCGAACTGATCGGCTATCACAGCGTCCCTCTGGGGGTGATCACCTTGGCTGAAGGCTTCGGCGTCAACATGTTCGAGCCCGAAGGCTATGAAGCTATGGTAGCGCAGGTGATCTCCAGCCTGCGAGGCTTCGAGCAGGTGCACTGCATCACCCGCGAGGTGCGACGCGAAGCCGTGCGGCTGCTAGGCACCAGCGGCACCCTCACGACCCTGGCCAGCGTTGCCATGCGGCTGCAGCGTTACCGACGAGCCCTCGTTGATGGCGTCAGCCTCGGCCGAGCGGCGATGCAGGACACGATCGCCAGCCTGCGCCGGAACGGGCGGGCAGGGCTGCTGGCGCATGATTGCGTCGGTCCGGATCGCGCCGACTATCTCCTGCCGGGTTGCGCGATCTTCGAGGCCATCCATCGCCTGTGGCAGACCTCCTCGGTTACGGTTGCAGACCGGGGACTGCGCGACGGCATGCTGCTTCGGATGATGCGCAATGCCGGGCCCCCGAGCGGCCGACCCGCCTCGACGCGCCGTCACCCCGCTCCCATGCGATCGGGTCCGGTACATAGCGACACAAACAAGACCATCGCATGAGCAGGAAAGCCGATGGGACCGGCAGCCGCAGCGTCTCGTCCGCCGACGGTCGCATGCAGTCGGTGCCGCTTAGAACAGCACGCGGGAGAAGTCCTGCGCAGCAGCGCTGGCTGTCCCGCCAGCTCAACGATCCTTATGTTCTGGCAGCCCGCAAGCAGGGCTGGCGATCGCGGGCGGCCTTCAAGCTGATCGAACTGGACGAGCGCTTCAGCCTGCTTCGCCCGGGAGTTCGCGTCGTCGACCTTGGAGCCGCTCCCGGTGGCTGGTCCCAGGTCGCCACAAGCCGGGGTGCTGCACCTGTGGTGGGGGTGGATCTCCTGCCTGTCGAGCCGCTGCCGGGTGCGAGCTTCCTGCGGAGCGACTTCAGCGATCCTTCGGTGCCGCAACAATTACGGGCGCTGCTGGGAGGCTCCGCCGATCTGGTGCTGTCGGACATGGCGCCCAACACCACCGGCCATGCGGCGACCGATCACCTGCGTATAGTGGCGCTCGCCGAGCTGGCACTGGATTTCGCGATGCAGATCCTGGCCCAGGGCGGCGGTTTTGTCACAAAGGTCTTCCAGGGCGGTGCTGAGCAGCAAATGCTCACATCGATGAGGCAGGCTTTCGCGAACGTGCGCCACGCCAAGCCGCCTGCCAGCCGCAAGGAGTCGAGCGAGCTTTATGTCGTGGCCACTGGTTTTAGCCCGGACCGAGCGGCGCTCGCACGATCCGGACGATAACGCCGGATCGAGCGGCCGGTGAGCGGCACGCGACCGATGGGGTTTCACCCCCGGGACGCTGAACGCCGCCGCTTGGACGAGCATCGTCACGGCATGCGCAACTGGCGGCTTTGGGGTCCCTATCTGAGCGACCGTCAATGGGGCACGGTTCGCGAGGATTACAGCGAAAACGGCGACGCCTGGGGGTATGTACCGCACGAGCATGCCCGCTCGCGTGCTTACCGCTGGGGTGAGGACGGGCTGGCCGGCCTGTCCGACGACACCCAGCGCCTTTGCCTGTCGCTTGCACTCTGGAACGGCCGCGACCGCATGCTGAAGGAGCGCCTGTTCGGCTTGACGGGGCCACAAGGCACCCACGGCGAGGACGTGAAAGAGCTTTATTGGCAGCTCGATGCACTGCCGTCGCATGCCTATCTCCGCATGCTCTACAAATATCCGCAGTGCCCGTTTCCGTATGAACGGCTGGCGGAGGAAAGCTGGCGTCGGAATCGCAGCGATGACGAGTTCGAGCTGACCGACACGGATGCGTTCAGGGAGGGCCGCTATTTCGATGTGATGGTGGAGTACGCCAAAGCGGACGAGGCTGACATCCTGATGCGGGTGACCGCTACCAACCGCGGTCCGGAAACGGCGAGCCTGCACCTGCTGCCGCAACTGGTGTTCGCCAATCATTGGTCGTGGCGGGAAAACCATCCCAAACCGTCGATGCGCACCTATGGACGCCGCTGCATCGTGGCCGAGCACCGGATGCTCGGACACTACACCTTCCATGTCGAAGCCGGTGCCGAATTTCTGTTCTGTGAAAACGAGACCAACCCGAGCGTGCTGGGCCTGCCGCCTGGGGATGGGCTGTTTAAGGACGGATTCCATCGCAGGATCGTGGGCGGCGTTGAAGCGGCCGCATGTCAGGAAGGTCCGGCGACAAAGTGCGCGGCCTGGCACCAACGTGAGCTGGCGTCCGGAGAGACTTGGATCGTACGGGTCCGGCTTGTGCGCGGCGAGCCGATCATCCCGCCGTTTGCCGGCTTCGATCCGCTGGTGGAAACCCGCCGAGCGGAAGCGGATCGCTTCTATGCCACGCTGCAGAAGGACATTCCGGATCCGGACGCGCGACTGGTGCACCGGCAGGCACTGGCCGGAATGGTGTGGAACAAGCAGTTCTACAGCCTTGACGTCTACCGGTGGCTGCGCGGCGACCCGACCCTGCTGCCGCCGCCGGCCAACCGCAAACATGGCCGCAACCATGATTGGCGCCATCTGAGCGCCGAAGACATCATCTCAATGCCGGACAAGTGGGAGTACCCCTGGTTCGCGGCCTGGGATTTGGCGTTCCATTGCGTCACCTTTGCGTTGATCGACGGCGATTTTGCCAAGGAGCAGCTGCTTCTGCTGGCGTCGGAGGCTTACATGCACCCGAACGGCCAGATCCCCGCTTATGAGTGGAACTTCGGCGACTCGAACCCTCCGGTCCAGGCTTGGGCAGCCTGGCGGGTGTACCAGCTCGAGCAGGGCGCCAACAGCGGCAAGGGCGACCGCGGCTTCCTTGAGCAGATCTTCCACAAGCTGCTGTTGAACTTCGCCTGGTGGGTCAACCGGAAGGACAATCAGGGCCGCAACGTCTTCCAGGGCGGGTTTCTCGGGCTGGACAATATCGGCGTGTTCGACCGTTCGCGGCCGCTGCCGACGGGCGGCTACCTCGATCAGGCCGATGGCACCGCCTGGATGGCGATGTTCGCCCTCAACATGATGCGCATCGCGCTCGAGCTCTCTCTTGAGGACAACGCGTTCGAGGACATCGCCAGCAAGTTCTTCGAGCATTTCCTTTATATCGCCCAGGCCTTGAACAATATCGGCGAGCGCGGGGTCGGCCTCTGGAACGACGAGGACAAGTTCTTTCATGACGTGCTCAACTTGCCCGACGGACGCACCCAGGAACTCCGGCTGCGTTCGATGGTCGGGCTGACGCCCTTGTTTGCAGTGGAAACGCTGGAGCCTGAGATGCTCAGACGGCTGCCACGTTTCGCCAGGCGCCTGCATCTGTTCTTGAGCCGGCGGCCGGATCTGGCCGCGCTGGTGTCGCGTTGGGAGGAGCCCGGCATCGGCGAGCGCCGCCTGCTGTCGCTGCTGCGCGGACATCGCATGAAGCGCCTGCTGGTGCGCGTGCTCGATCCGGAGGAGTTCCTGTCGCCCTACGGCATTCGGTCGCTGTCGCGCTTCCACGAGAAACATCCGTATGTGTTTGACAGCGATGGCGCGCGTATCCGCGTCGGCTACGAGCCAGGAGAGAGTCGCACCGATATGTTCGGGGGCAACTCGAACTGGCGCGGCCCGATCTGGTTTCCGATGAACTTCCTGATCGTCGAGGCGCTCGACCGGTTTCATCATTATTATGGCCGGGAGTTCCTGGTCGAGTGCCCAACAGCGTCCGGGCGGTTCCGGACGCTGCAGGAGATTGCAGACGAGATCGCGGGCCGGCTGTCCGCACTGTTTTTGAAGGATCCCCAAGGCCGGCGACCTTGCCTCGGTGAGCACGAGATGATGCAGACGGACCCGCATTTTGCCGGCCTCGTGCTGTTCCACGAGTATTTTCATGGTGATAGCGGCAAGGGTCTCGGTGCTTCGCACCAGACCGGCTGGACCGGCCTGGTGGCAAACCTGCTAGGTCGTCGCTCGGCCGGCCGAAAGGTCGCGAAGTACGGCTAGCGCTGGCCGCGTGGAAAGCGTCCGCAGCACGCGGCCGCTCGCTTGCATGCTGCAACGCGGGACAGTAAGTGGAAGCGCCTACGGTCGGGTGTCCGTGGCCAGACGGTTCAGGTCGGGGGAGCCCAAGTCAGGAGAGCTCCCACCATGTCCGTCCCTCGTGAGGCTGTCATACCGACGCATGAGCGCGTGCGTGAAGCGCTGGCTTTCGACGACGTGCTGCTGGTGCCCGGCTATTCGGACGTATTGCCCTCGGCGACCAACATACGCACCCGGCTGACCCGGCGGATCACGCTCAACATCCCCTTGATCTCCTCGGCGATGGACACTGTGACCGAGGATTGCATGGGGATCGCCATGGCGCAGCAAGGTGGCCTCGGCATCATCCACAAGAACCTCGATATCGGCGAGCAGGCTGAGCACGTTCGCAGAGTCAAACGCTACGAATCTGGCATGGTGGTCAACCCGGTCACCGTGCATCCAGACCAGACCCTCGCGGAGGTGCATGCAATCATGCGCCGCCACCGGATCAGCGGCCTGCCAGTGGTCGAGCGTTCGGACCAGAAGCTGGTTGGCATCCTCACCAACCGCGACATGCGCTTCGAGACCGATCCGGAGCGCCGCGTTTATGAGCTGATGACCCGCGACGACCTGGTGACCGTCACCGACGGCGCTGATCCCGAGGAGGCGCGTCACCTGCTGCACAAGCACCGACTCGAGAAGCTCCTGGTGGTGGATCGGCAGGGGCGCTGCACCGGCATGATCACCGTCAAGGACATGGACAAGGCGGTCGCCTATCCGCTTGCCAACAAGGACGAACTTGGCCGGCTGCGCTGTGGTGCTGCGACCGGCGTAGGCGAGGACGGGTTGCTGCGTGCGCGGGCGCTGATCGAGGCCGGCGTCGACGTGCTGGTGGTGGACACGGCGCACGGTCATTCGCATGGGGTGCTGCGGGCGGTCGAGCGGATCAAGTCGCTCTCCAACGAAGTGCAGCTGGTGGCGGGCAACGTGGCGACCCCCGAGGGGGCTGAGGCACTGATCGCAGCCGGAGCGGACAGTGTAAAGATCGGCATCGGTCCCGGCTCGATCTGCACCACCCGCGTGGTGGCGGGGGTGGGCGTGCCGCAATTCTCCGCCGTTCTGGAAACCGCCGCTGCTTGTCACGAGCAGGACATCCCGGCGATCGCCGATGGCGGCATCCGCACGTCCGGCGATCTGGTCAAGGCAATCAGCGCCGGAGCCGACGTGGTGATGGTGGGCAGCCTGCTCGCGGGCACCGAGGAAGCCCCTGGCGAGGTGTTCCTGTATCAGGGACGCAGCTACAAATCATATCGCGGCATGGGAAGCCTGGGGGCGATGGCGCGTGGCTCAGCGGACCGCTATTTCCAGCAGGAAATCAAGGACACGCTGAAGATGGTTCCGGAAGGGATCGAGGGCAGGGTGGCATTCAAGGGCGGCATGGCCACCGTAGTGCATCAGCTGGTGGGCGGCCTGCGGGCCGGGATGGGTTACACCGGGAGCGAGGATCTCGCAGCCTTGCAGAGCCGGGCACGGTTCCGCCGCGTCACCGGAGCGGGGCTGCGGGAAAGCCACGTGCACGATGTCGCCATCACCCGCGAGGCTCCGAACTATCGTCAGGATTGAGGGCGGCGCTTCCCGAGATCCCGTTCACGACGGCGCTTGATCCCGGTCCATAACTTCCACTCGATGACTCCCAAGCGGTGACCTCCAGGCGATGACTCCCTCCGCGCGGCTGGCAGCCGCGATCGAGCTGATCGAGGCGATCCAGGCAGCGCCGCGACGACCGGCCGATGCCGTGGCCAATGGCTTCTTCCGGGAGCGTCGGTATATCGGCGGCGGCGACCGGCGTGCCGTCTCGGATCAGGTCTGGTTCGTGTTGCGCCATTGGCGTCGGCTTGAATGGTGGCTGATCCGGGTTGGCGGCAAGGCGACGCCGCGTCTGCTCGCAGCGGCGGTGTTTGTGCTGCAACACCGCCCGGCAGAAAGTCTGCGACGTGCGTTCTCTGGCGGCCGCTATGCGCCGGATACCCTGGAGCCGGCGGAAATGCGGATCCTGCAGGCGCTGGACGATCATACCATCGAGCATCCGGAAATGCCGGATGCGGTTCGGCTGGAGGTGCCCGACTGGCTGCTGCCCTGCTTGCAAACGCAGTTCGGCGAGGAGCTGGAGGCCGAGATGGCCGGGCTGAACGGCAATGCGCCACTCGATCTGCGGGTGAATCTGCTCCGGGGCACCCGGGAGCAGGCGGCGGCAAGCCTGGCCGAGGAGGGTATCGACACCGAAGTGACGCCGCTCTCCCCGTGGGGCCTTCGCGCGCGCGGTCGACAGAACATCACAGCGACCAGGGCCTTCAAGACCGGTCTGGTGGAGATCCAGGACGAGGGCAGCCAGCTGGTGGTGGCCGCCGTGGCTGCGTCGCCGGAGATGCGCGTGGCTGATTACTGCGCCGGCGCCGGCGGCAAGACGCTCGGGATCGCCATGACGATGCACAATCGCGGCCATATCGTCGCCTGCGACGTATCCGGGCCACGGCTGGACGGCGCGGTCCGGCGCCTGCGACGCGCGGGCGTCCACAATGTCGAGCGGCACCTGATCGTTAAAGGCGACAAATGGGCAAAGCGGCGCGCGGCCAGCTTCGACCGCGTGCTGATCGACGCACCCTGCACCGGTACCGGCACCTGGCGACGCAACCCCGACGCACGATTGCGCCTCCGCGAGCAGGACCTGCATGAACTCGTGGCCAAGCAGGCGGGGATCCTGCAAGACGCTTCGAGACTGCTGCGGCCCGGTGGCCGGCTGGTTTATGCCACCTGTTCGGTTCTGGCGCAGGAGAACGAGGCGCAGATCTCGCTCTTCCTCGAACGAAACCAGGGATTTCGGCTGGTGCGGCAGTTCGGCGACAATTGCTTCCTGCGCCTGACGCCAAGGCGCGACGGCACAGACGGCTTTTTTGCGGCCGTGCTGGAGCAAGGATCATAACGAACACGAACTTGTTACGGTTGCTTATAGCGGTGACGCTGCCCTGACGCCTCGGGAATTGTTATAGCTCAGCGGCGCCGCATGGTCGGGGTGAGCGATTGTCGTGGAAAACCAGCCCATGTCAGACCTGATGTTCAGCCTGCCCGATCACGATGCCACGGAACCAGCGCCAAGTCCTACGCTGCGCACCTTGTTGGCGGGGGGCTTCGCCGCGGTTGATTGCCGCCAGCGCCGAGCCATGGAGGAGCTGCTGGCAGCACCCGACGGCGCAAGGATGCACCGCATCATGCCGGGCTGTGGTGCGGGCCGCGACATGGATCGCGCCGAGATTGAGCTCGCTGGCGGAAAGGTTGACCTGGTTCTACTTGATCTCGATGGGTCCGTGCATGCGCTGCTCGGCATGATCGAGCGGCTGCGCGCGTCAGCCTGCGACAATGTCGTCTTCATCGGCATCATGCCGCCCACGGCCGAGCCGCCAGAGCGGCTTTACCTGTCGTCGGTGATGGACGCCGTGGTTGAAGGGCCGCTGCGTCCTGGCAGCCTGCATCGTGCCCTGACCGAGGTGCTTGATGATCCCGAGCTTCATGACAGCTCGCCGCATTGGATCATGGCCGGCAGCATGACCCGGCACTGAAGTCATGCCGGCTGGCCCGCTTCTAGGCGGGCCGGATGTCGAGTGCCGTCAATCCAGCGGCTAGCGTCCATTGGAGATCCGCCAGCTGCATGGCGACACAGCCTCTGGTGGGCCGCTCATCCCCTCGCGCGACATGCAGGAATATCGCTGAGCCCCGGTCTCGCTCCACCGGCGCGTCGTTGTATCCGAGTACTGCCAGCAGATCATAGAGCGGATCGGCACGCCATAGGCGCTCGTGACGCGCCGGGTGCGGCAGACGCACCAGGCGGTTATAATCGTCATGGCCCGGATCGTCACACCATGCATCCTCCGGCGCGATAGGCTCCCTCGGGAGACGGCCGCATTCCGGAGGCGGCAAGCGGTCCGCCCGGTAGAGCACCCGTCTGAGCGGCAGCAGCCCGGCCGGAGTGGCGCTGTCGCCCTCTTGCTTGTGCAAGGTGATCCCGGCTTCACCAAGCGCGCAGCGAAGCGTGCGACCACCAATCCCGAGCAGTCCGATGCTGCGCGTCAGGGGTTCCAGGCTGGCCAGGGTCACGCGGCACTCCTCGCGCCCGACATCGGAGAGGCTGCTTCAAAACCGCGCTGGGCTGCGGAAAACATGCCCAGGCAACAGCCTTGTGCCAATAGGATCACGACATTGTGTGCACTTGTCATGGTTCATGCTCTGCTGTCATTCGATGTCACTGCGTTGTGAGCATGGACCGGCGTGCACATCTGCCGTCGGGCCAAGCGGCGGTTCAGCTTGCCCTTCTACCATGATGAGCGGGATGGCCTGCCAGGCACTATCGTGAACCAGACCGGTAAACCGGCTCTTTGAAAGAGGTTTAGATGGCGGGTGAGCGCCCCATCCTAGTGATCGACGACGACGACGCCCTACGTACGACACTTGTGGAGCAACTCCAGATCGAAGCGGAGTTCTCGGTCGAACAGGCAGCCTCGATCTCAGAAGCCGGAGATAAGATCGGCGGTAACGGTGCACGTTTCGATGCGCTGATCTTGGATGTGACATTGCCGGACGGCGACGGGCGAGACCTGTGCGCCGACTTGCGGCGTCAGGGACGTCGCATGCCGATCATCATGCTGACCGGATCGGACGACGAGGCCGATGTCGTGCGCGGCCTCGATGCGGGAGCCAACGACTACGTAGCGAAGCCGTTTCGGATCGCCGAACTGCTGGCACGCCTGCGGGCGCAGATGCGCATCTTCGAGAACAGCGAGGATGCCGTTTTCACCATTGGACCCTATACATTCCGGCCGTCCGCCAAGCTGCTCCAAGAGTCGGTGCGCAACCGTCGGATCCGGCTCACCGAGAAGGAAGCGGCGATACTCAAGTTCCTGTATCGCGCCGGAACCCGGCCGGTGCCGAGACAGGTGCTATTGAACGAGGTGTGGGGATATAATGCGGCAGTGACCACCCACACGCTTGAGACCCACATCTACCGGCTGCGCCAGAAGATCGAGCCGGACCCGGCTAATGCCTGCCTGCTGGTGACTGAGGGGGGCGGCTATCGGCTGGATCCGGAAGGCCGGGCTGCGATGGCGTAGAGGCATCTCACCCGCCAGACCTGCCGCCTGTCGAGCCAAGGCGGTCCGGGTCTCGGTCGGTGGTGCGTTCTAGCCTGCTCGGACAGCGGCAATTGCGCGGCGCAGTTCCGCAGGTTCAACCGCTCCGATGATCACCTTGTCGCCAATCACGAAGCTCGGCGTGCCGTTGATCCCGAGGGATGATGCCAGGACCACGGCCGCTTGCTGCCTGCCGGCAAGCGTCGGGTCGACCATGTCGCGGTCGAACCGGGTGAGGTCCAGGCCGGCACGACCGGCCATGTCACGGATTTGCGCGAGATCGGGTTGGCCCGTTGTTTCCATCAAGGCGTGCTGCAGCACGGCATACTTGTTCTGGCGGCCGGCGGCGGCGATGGCGCGGGCCTGCAGCACGCTGCTCGGACCGAGGATCGGGATCAGTTTCTCCACGATCCGGAGCCTGTGGTCCTGGGCGAGCAGGGCATCGATTTCGGGTAGGGTCCTGCGGCAATAAGGGCAGCGAGGGTCGTAGAACTCGACCAGGGTGACGTCGCCGTTTGGGTTGCCGGCAATATAGTCATCGGGATCTGCAGCCAGAGCCGCCTTGTTGCGCTGCACGGCGGCAGCGCTGTCATTCGCCTGCGCCTGTTCCTCTTCCGCCCGCAACGAGACGATCGCGTCCCGCAGGATGGAAGGATCGCTCTTCAGCGCCTCGCGTACGATGGAGACGATTTCCTGCCGCTGCGCGGGCGTGAAGCTGTCCGCACGGGCCTGGCCCGCGATCAGCGCAAACAGGCAACCGAGTGCCAGGACCCGCTTCGTTTTGGCTGGATGCACCATGCAGCCGCTCTAGCACGACAAGCTCGGAGCGCACAGGTTGCCGGGTGGTGCGAAGCCGTTTAATGCCTGCCCGGAAACGATCCGGTCGCGCGGCGCGCGCTGGTGCGGCAATCTACGGAGAACGGATCCTTGCACACATCGACCCCACGGCTGGGCGGCAGGTCTGCAGGGCGAAGGTTGGTACGTGCGCTGCCGGTGACCGCGGGCCTCTGCCTGCTTGTGGGCTGCTCCACCGTTCAGAACGTCAAGACCCTGGTGACCGGGCCTTCGTCTCCCTACCTCACCGGCTATATCGGCGAGGTGGTGGCGGACGAGCCGCGTGCGGCTCTGGTCGGCCGGGACGTGCTGGCTCGGGGCGGCAGCGCGGCCGATGCTGCCGCGGCGGTCGGTTTGGGCCTGTCGGTGACGCTGCCTTCCCGTGCCTCGCTTGGCGCCGGCGGGGCGTGCCTGGCGTTCGATGCAGCATCGCCATCGGCGGCCGAGGCTATCCTGTTCATGCCTGTTGCAGGTCCGGGTGGGGTCGCGGCCGATCGCCCCGCATCGGTGCCGATGCTCGCACGCGGGCTGTTCCTGCTTCAGGCGAGGCATGGCAGCGTCGATTTCGACGAACTCATCCGGCCGGCCGCCGAGCTGGCGCGCAACGGCATCACCGTGTCCCGGGCGCTGGCCGACGATCTCGCTGCGGTTCGCACGCCGCTGCTCGCCAATCCGCAGGCACGCGCCACGTTTGGCAGCGGAACCGGCGATGCGACGCTGGTGTCCGGCGACAGGCTGGAGCAACCGCAACTCGCCGCCACCCTGCAGCATCTCGCCGTGGTCGGCGTGGGCGACCTCTACACCGGGGCGCTCGGCGGCCAGTTCGTCGCGGGTGCCAATGCCGCCGGCGGAGGTCTGGATGACAGCTTCATGCGCAGCGCCTTGCCGATCGCCCGCAAGCCTCTGCTGCTTGAGGACAGGGGCACTCGCATCGCCTTCCTGCCACCGCCCGCCGATGGTGGCCTGGCGACCGCTGCGGCGTTCCAGGCGCTGCTGGAACATGATAGCGACGCGCTGCAGATCTCCGAGGCGGTCGCCTCGGCGTGGCGGACGGCACATCCCGCCCAAACAAACAACTCGGACCTGACCGAAACAGCGCAAGCGACCCTGGCGGCGCGGCCGGCCACCGCCGCGTCCGGCGAGGCATCCGAACTGGCGCGCCTGCCTGCCTCCACGAGCTTCGTGGTGCTGGACCGTTCGGGCAATGCCGTTTCCTGCGCCATCAGCATGGACAATCTGTTCGGCACCGGCCGCATGGCCGGAGATACCGGCATCGTCATCGGCGCATCGCCGGCGCGCGTTCAAGCACCGCTGCTGGCCGCGGCAATCGCCTGGAGCAAGGCCGAGCACCATTTCCTTGCTGCTGTCGCTGGTTCAGGACAGAGCCAGGCTCCTGCCGCGGTCGCCTATGGCCTGCACGAGGCACTCCGTAACGCGCGGCCGCTGTTGAGTGGCGCGACCTCGACCGGTCGGGCCAACGCGATCTCATGCCCAGGCGGATTGCCGGGAGACGCTGCGGGCTGCATCGGCGAGACGGATCCTCGCGGCTTGGGCCTGGCCATCGGCAGCAACTAGCATGCATGCGAGGCGGGAAGCGTCCGGCCTGAACATGAGCCGCACGGGCGCGGCCGCGCTGTGCTGAAGCAGGGTCGTGCGGCCTTGATCCAGCCGTTCCTGGTGATGGACGTGATCGCCCGCGCCAATGCGCGGCAGCTGTCACTGCCTGCCGGGTCGGCCCGAGTGATCCGCATGGAGGTCGGCCAGCCGGGTACCGGGGCGCCTCGAGGCGCGATCGAGGCGGCGGCCGCGGCACTCGGATCCGGACAGCCGCTTGGCTACACCGAGGCATTCGGACGCCGCAGCCTACGGGAGCGCATCGCAGAGCATTATCGCGGGTTCTACGCGTTAGATGTCGAGCCGGGGCGTGTTGCCGTGAGTACCGGCGCATCCGGCGGCTTCCTGCTTGCCTTCCTGTCGGCGTTTGATGCTGGGGACCGGGTGGCGCTGGCGGCACCCTATTATCCTCCGTACGTGAACATCCTGACTGCGCTCGGCATGGTGCCGGTACTCCTGCCGACGCAGGCGGAGACCCGGTTCCAGCCGACCGTAGCGATGCTTGAAGCGCTGGAGGAAGTACCGGACGGGCTGATCGTGGCGTCGCCGTGCAATCCGGCCGGGACCACGCTGGAACCGGCGGAGCTCGCGGCGCTGGCGCGTTGGTGCGACAGGAACGGCGTCCGGCTGATCTCCGACGAGATCTACCACGGGCTCAACTGGGAGGCGCCCCCTGCCACTGCTGCGGCGTTCAGCCAGAGCTGCATCGTCATCAACAGCTTCTCGAAATACTGGAGCATGACCGGCTGGCGGGTCGGCTGGCTGGTGTTGCCGGAGGACCTGCTGGACGCCGCGGAACGTCTCAAGCAGAACCTGTTCATCAGCGCGCCGCACATCTCGCAGGTGGCAGCCGAGGCGGCGTTCGCCTGTAGCGAGGAGATCGAGGCCAACCTGTCATGCTACCGACGGTCGCGCCTATACCTGCTCCAGGCATTGCCGGAAGTGGGTTTCGACAGGCTGTCGGCGGCGCAAGGAGCGTTCTACCTCTATGCGGACATCTCGTCACGCAGCACCGACAGCATCGGCTTTGCGCGATGCATGCTGAACGAGGTCGGAGTGGCAGCAACCCCGGGTGTCGATTTCGACAGGGCGCAGGGGCACCGGTTCCTGCGTTTCTCGTATTGCGGGCCGGAACGCGATATGCGCGAAGCGCCGCTACGCCTGGCGCGTCTTGCCGGCTGGCGATCGCAGGAGGGCACATGAGCCTTAAAGGCAAGGTTGCTCTGGTGACAGGATCAACCAGCGGGATCGGGCTCGGGATCGCCAGCGCACTGGCGGAGGCTGGAGCCAACCTGCTCCTGAACGGGTTCGGGAACCCGGCCGAGATCGAGGCGGTGCGGGCCCGGCTTGCAGAACAGTTCAAGGTCAGGGTGGCGTATTGCGGGTCGGACATGGCCCAGCCGGAGCAGGTCCGGGCGATGGTCGCGCAGTGCGTGGACCAGTTGGGATCGCTCGACATCCTGGTCAACAACGCGGGCGTGCAGTTCGTGGCGCCGATCCAGGATTTCCCCGAGGAGCAATGGGACCGGATCATCGCGATCAACCTGTCTGCACCGTTCCACGCCAGCAAGGCCGCCATAGCCGTGATGCGGCCCAAAGGCTGGGGACGCATCATCAACATCGCGTCCGCCCACGGGCTGGTGGGATCATCCGCAAAGGCAGGCTATGTCGCCGCCAAGCACGGTCTGGTGGGTCTTACCAAGGTGGCTGCAATCGAGCTGGCCAATGAAGGCATCACGGTCAACGCGATCTGCCCCGGCTGGGTGCTGACGCCGCTCGTGGAGGCGCAGCTTTCCGCACGTGCGGGTGTGAAGGGTGAGGGGGAGCGTTCAGCCGTGCAGTCGTTCCTCGACGAGAAGCAGCCAATGACCCAGTTCACGACACCTGCGCAGATTGGCGCACTGGCCGTGTTCCTGTGTTCCGATGCCGCCTCCACCGTGACCGGCGCAGCCTTGCCGATCGACGGTGGGTGGACAGCGCGCTAGGAGCCCTTACGGCAGGTGGTTGCCGCCGGTGACTCCGTAGATCTCACCCGTCACGAAGCTCGATTCCTGCGAAGCAAGCAGCACGTAGATTGGAGCAAGTTCAGCCGGCTGTCCGGGTCGGCCGAGCGGCACCTGCGAGCCGAAGCTCGGAATCTTTTCCTGCGGCTGGCCGCCGCTCGACTGCAGCGGGGTCCATACCGGGCCGGGTGCGACGGCGTTCACGCGGATCCCCTTGGTCGCGACCTGCTTGGCGAGCGCCTTGGTGAAGGCAACGATGGCAGCCTTGCTTGGAGCATAGTCGAGCAGGGTGGGCGACGGCTGGTAAGCCTGGATCGAGGTCGTGTTGATGATGGTGGCACCTGCCGGCATCAGCGGGATGGCTTCCTGGCAGAGCCAGAACATGGCCAGCACGTTGGTGCGGAAGGTGGCTTCGAACTGCTCAGTGGTCAGGTCCGCGATGTCGGGCACCGCCGTCTGCTTGCCGGCGACGTTGACCAGGATATCGAGGCCGGAAAGCTGTTCATGCGCCTGACGCACCAGGTTCCTGGCAAACCTTTCATCGCTGATATCACCGGGGAGCGCGACCGCCCGGCGACCGGCTTCCTGTGCCATCGCGATGACCTCGGCCGCGTCCTTTTCCTCGCTGGCCAGGTAGCTGAGCGCGATGTCGGCGCCCTCCCGCGCAAACGCGATCGCCGTGGCACGGCCGATGCCTGAATCCGCCCCGGTGATGAGCGCGCGTCGGCCGGCAAGCCTGCCGAAACCGACATAGCTGCTCTCGCCATGATCGGGCTTCGGGTCCATCTCCTGGGCCAGGCCTGGTGCGGATTGCGGCTGCTTGTTGAAATCAGGCTGGGGATATTGCTTGGTCGGGTCCTGCATTGCGAACTGGTTCGGTGATGCCATGGGAGGTCGCCTATGATCGGGTTTCGCGTGCCAACGAGTCTCGCCCGTACGAGTTCGCTCAGCTCATCGGCTGCTTCTATGGAAGAAAGCCAGGGACTTGCACGTTGACCTGCGCAACCGGGCGACTGGTCTCGATCATCGGCGCCGGGCCTGCGGGACTGGCCGCGGCGGAATACCTGTCCGCTGCCGGCTGCGCAGTACAGGTGATCGAGCGGATGCGGACGCCGGCCCGCAAGCTGCTGATTGCGGGCAGGGGCGGACTGAACCTCACCCATTCCGAGCCGCTGCCTGCGTTGCTTGGTCGCTACGGCGAACATCAGGCCTGGCTGACGCCGGCGATCAGGGCGTTTCCACCTGAACAGCTGCGCGCATGGGCGAACGGGCTCGGACAGGAATTGTTCGTGGGCAGCAGCGGCAGGGTGTTTCCACGGGCGATGAAAGCGTCCGGTTTGCTGCGGGCGTGGCTGGGCCGGCTGCAGGCAAGCGGCGTCGTGCTGCGAACCGGCTGTCGCTGGGAAGGATGGACGCGAAACGGGGAGCTGCGGCTTTCCGACGGCTCCGCTGTTCCGGCGTCCCCGGTGGTGCTGGCGCTCGGCGGCGCGAGCTGGGCCAGGCTCGGCTCGGACGCAAGCTGGGTGCCGCTGCTCGCCTCGCGCGGCGTGGCGCTGGCGCCGTTGCGGCCGGCCAACTGCGGCATGCGAGTGGCCTGGTCAGAGCCGTTCAAAACCCGGTTCAGCGGGATGCCACTGAAGAACGTGGTTCTGCATCACCGCGGGGTGGCCTCGCGCGGCGACCTGATGCTGACTGCGGCCGGGATCGAGGGAGGCGCGCTGTATCCGCTCTCCGCTAGCGTGCGCGACGAGCTCGCATGCCGGGACCATGCAGTGTTGCACGTGGATCTGCGTCCGGATCAGGATCAAGCGACGCTTGCGGCGCGGTTGTCGCGGGTGCGCGGCCGTGAAAGCTGGTCAAACATGCTGCGAAAGGCGCTGGCCCTGTCGCCGCAAGCCGTGCACCTGCTGCGGGAGAGCGCAGGAGCTGTGCTGCCGCGCGAGCCGGTGGCTCTGGCCGCGCTGGTCAAGGCCGCCGAGCTCCGGCTGTGCGGCACCGACGATCTCGACCGGGCGATCTCCACCGCCGGCGGGGTCCGCCAGGATGCGGTGGACCACCGTTATATGCTGCGCGCGTTGCCGGGGATGTTCGTGGCTGGCGAGATGCTCGACTGGGAGGCGCCGACCGGGGGTTATCTGCTGCAGGCCAGCATCGCCACTGGACGGGCGGCGGCGGCGGGACTCCTGGAGTGGGCTGCGGGTTCACATGCCCCTGGTCGACACCATGCCGCCGCTTGAGACAGGCATCTCGCCAGCGCCGGTCAGGCGTCGCCGGCCTCGCGCCCATATAGCAGCAGCAAAGCCAGGATGATGACGCCGTAGATGATGTTGCGCCCATACTCGGGCATGTTCATTGCCAGCAACACCGAGATCAGCGCCACCAGGCTGATCGAGCCTGCGACGGTGCCGATATAGTGGCCACGCCCCCCAAGGATGTACACGCCCCCGATCACCACCGCGGCGATCGACTGGAACAGGAAGGGGTCGCCCATGCCGAGCGCTGCCTGGCCGCCGAAACCCACCAGGGCGATACCCGCAAGCGCAGAAAACAGGCCACTCAAACTGTAGAGCGCGATGGTCGTGGCACGCACGTTGATGCCGGCCAGGAAGCTCGCCCGTGCATTGTTGCCGACCGAGTAGGTTTTCCGCCCGAACACGGTGAGGCTGAGCACCGCAGAAACCAGGCCGATCACCACCAGCCAGAGCAGCAGGATCGCTGGCACGTGCAGGATCTCGTGGTGGACCGCCGCCTGCACGACCGGTGGCGCATAGGAGGCGCAGGACGCGCAGGTGAGACCGCTGGACAGGCCCAGCGTCAGGCCTTCCATGATGCCGTTCATGGCCAGCGTCATCACCACCGCGGGCAGCCCGAGCAAGGCAATGCCGACCCCGTTGAGCGCGCCCACCGCGGCACCCATGGCGAGCGTGAGAAGGCAGGCGGGAAGCGCGCGGTCGTTATGGCCGAGCGAGCTCACCACCAGGACGATGGCAGCCGAGTTGAGCACCCATGGAACCGAGAGATCGATGCCGCCGATCAGGATCACGAAGGTCTGCCCGGCAGCGACCAGCGCCACGAAGCAGGCCTCGACCAGCACCGCCTTAACGCCGCTGAACGAGCCGAACCCAGGGCGCACGATCTCGCCCACCAGGAACAGCACAATGGCGGCCGCGAAAGCATAAAGGACGCGCCGGCTCTCGGCCGAGGCCAGAACCCTCGTGAAGCGGTTGACGGAGGCTGGCGCCGGCATCAAACGATCCTTCGAAGCAGGCGCCCGACACCGCCGACGAGCACCACCGCGAGCACCAGGAAGACACCCTCGTAGAAGCTCTGATAGAGCGGATCGATATGCGCGAAAAACAGGATGTTGACGATCATGGTTGAGATGAACGCGCCCAGGATCGCGCCGATGCCGCTGCCCCGGCCGCCGAACAGGGAGACCCCGCCGAGCACCGCCGCGACGATCGAGGTCAGGGTGTAGGTGTTGCCGGTGGTGGCGTCTCCAGCGGTGGCACTGGCGGCAAGAAACAGCCCGGAAGCCCCCGAGAAGGTGCCTCCAAGAACATAGGCCATGACCTTGCTGCGCCGGACCGCCACGCCGTTGGCCTGCGACGCCGCTTCGTCATTGCCGATCGCGTAGATGCCGACGCCGATCCGGCTGCGCCGGAAGGCCCACCAGATGGCGGCGATCACCAGGAGGTAGATCAGGGAGACGGGGTAGCTGGTGTTGGCGAGCAGGTTGGAGTAGGCCCCCGGCACCTGGCCGCCAGGTTGCGGCAGCACGCGGATGGCCACCCCCTGGATGATCGACAGGGTGGCGAGCGTCACCAGGATCGGCTGCAGGCGCCCGACCGCCACCAGGAGGCCGTTGATCAGGCCGCAGAAGGCGCCGATCGCGAGCACCGCCAATGACCAGAATAGCATGCTGAGCACCGATCCGCCGAGGGTGATGGCGGCGACGGCGTTGGTCAGGTCGATGATGCCGCCCACCGAGAGATCGATGCCTCGGGTCAGCACGACCAGCGTCTGGGCGACCGCAGCGAGCACCAGCGGCATCGTCGAGTTCACCGTCGAGGTGAGCTCGAAGCCACCGGGCAGGCGATGCTGGGCGGCGCCGTAGATCACGGCATAGATCAGTATGGCCGCTGTGAGCATGACCACGGCCAGCGCCAGCCCGGCTTCCTGGGCCAGCCGGTGCTTCCAGCGCGGACGCCGGTATCGCGCCTCAGGCTGCGGTGGCATCGCGCAACGCGGCCGAGACGATGGTTTCTGCGGTGATCGTGCCGGCGAACAGCTCGGCGGCGATGCGACCCTCGCGCATCACCAGCACGCGATGCGCGAGGTGCGCCAGTTCCTCGGCATCGCTGGAATAGAAGAGGATCGACTTGCCTGCCGCGGCGAGGCGCAGGATCAGGCTGTAGATCTCGGCCTTGGTGGCAACGTCGACGCCGCGAGTGACATCATAGAGCAACAGGATACGCGGTTCGGCGAGCAGCCAGCGGCCAAGCAGGACCTTTTGCTGGTTACCGCCGGACAGGAAACCGACCGGGGCGCCGAGGTCGGCGGCCTTGACCTTCAGCATTGTCGCATGATCGGCCGATAGCTCCCTTTCGCGGCGGCGTTGAAGGAAGCCGGCGCTTGAAAGGCGGCGCAGGATGGCGAGCGTCATGTTCTCGCGCACGCCCATCTGCAGCAGCAAGCCTTCCGTCTTGCGATCCTCGGGCACCAGGGCGATGCCGATCTCGCGCCGCATGGCATCGCGCGGCGAGCGGATGACAACCGTTCGGCCTGCCACCGAGATGGTGCCCGCCGTGGCACGCTGGGCGCCGAACAAGGTGAAGAAGAGTTCGCGGTGGCCATGCGCCGCGAGCCCGCCGATCCCGAGCACTTCGCCCTGATGCAGCGTGAACGAGATGCCGTGCAACCGGGCAGAAGACAGCTTTGAGACCTCAAGCACGCCAGGCGCTCCGGCGGGGAGGGCCGCCATCGGCGGGTAGAGCGTCTCGACCCGGCGTCCGGTCATCAGCGAGACCGCCTCGTCCTCATTGATCTCGGCGAAGGTGCCGACGTGATGTCCGCCGCGAAACACCGTGATCCGGTCGGCGATCGCGGTCACCTCGTTCCAGCGATGCGAGGTGAAAACCAGGCAGGTGCCGCGATCGCGCAGCCGTCGCACCTGTTCAAACAGCCAGGCGACCTCGCGTTCCACCAGCGAGGAGGTGGGCTCGTCGAGAAACAGGATGTCGGGCTGGTGCGAGATTGCCCGCGCGATCTCCACCAGCTGACGCTCCGAGAGCGAGATGTCCTCGACTGCGGCGAGCGGATCGACATGCTCGATGCCGAGCTCTCCGAGCAGCGCCTCGGCACGGCGTTCCATGCCGCGCCGGTCGATCAGTCCCAGGCGGGAACGTGGCTCCCGCGACAGCAGCAGGTTCTCCGCCACGGTGAGCGACGGCAGCAGGGTGAGCTCCTGGAAGACGGTCCAGGCGCCAAGCCGGTGCGCCTGCTCAGGTCCGGCAAACGAAACGTTGCGACCCTTGATGCGCACGACGCCGCCGTCAGGACGGATACGGCCGCCAAGGACCTTGATCAGGGTAGATTTCCCGGCACCGTTCTCGCCGACCAGCGCGTGCACTTCCCCGGCTCGGGCTTCCAGCGAGGCGTTGCTGAGGGCGCGCACACCGCCATAGGAACGGCTGAGATCAATTCCTTCGACCGCAACAGCGCCGCTCGGCGTCATGCCTGCGGCAGGCTCACCTGCAATGGGCCGCCCTGGCAGGCGGTGCCGCTGAGCGCCGCATCGACGCACAGCTTGACCATGGCGTGAGAACCACTGTCGGTGAAGTCGTCAAAGAAGCTGTCGGGCTGGTCCGGGAATACGGTCACGCCGACCTTCACGGTCTCATCCGTCACAAAGGCGAGCGGCAGCGCGATGCTCTTCTTGGGATATTGGCCAGCCAGGATGCGTCGTGCGAGCTCGAGCGAGATCACCGACAGAAAGGGCGGCGAACCGATCGAGATGCCAGAGACTTTCTGGCCACCTGATCCGATCATGAACTTGCGAAAGCCGTTCTCGCACTCGCCGGCGGTCGGTGGCAGCGGCGAGCGGCCGGCCGAAACAAAGGCCTTGAGCACGCCGTCGGTGCCGCCCTGGCACCAGATGCCGTCGATCTTCGGCAGCGACGGCAGCACTGCCGCGGTGTTGCGTTCAGCCGTGGAGCTGTCCCACATGCCGGAGTAGCGGTTCACCACCTTGATGCCAGGATGCTGCGACCAGACGCTGTCGGCGCCCTTGTTGCGATCCTCGTCGACCTGGGTGCCGGCGACGCCGGTCACCATGATGACGTTACCTTGGCCGCCCATTTTCTTGGCCAGCCATTCAGCCAGGGTCTTGCCCAGATCGAACTGCGAGATGTTGACCGTCAACACGGACGGTGCGGTGACAAGGTTGTCGAAGGCGATGACCAGGATGCCGCGCGCGGTTGCCTGACGCAGGATGCCGTTGAGGCCGGTGGGGGAGGCGGCATCGAGGATGATGGCGTCGACGCGTTCGGCGATCAGGTTGGAGATCTGCTGCGACTGCTTGGAAACGTCGTTTCCCGAATTGAACGAGGTGCCCACCACCTCCGACTTGTAGGGCTCCATCAGCAATGCCGCCTTAAAGACGTTCTCCATCTCCAGGCGCCACTTGTTGCCGATGAAGGAGTTCGAGAGCGCGATCTTGTAGGGACGGGTGGCCGCCACGGCGGGACGGGGAACAACAGCGCCTCCGATCAGGCCGGAACCCAGGATACTCCCGGCGGCACCCCGCAACAGCATGCGGCGACCCAGATCGTTGAACATGTTTCCTCCCGGCCGGACGTGGGCACCGGCGTTGACCCGCGACTCATCCGACACCGCCGCGGCTCCTGCAAGATACATTCAGGGAAAACGGCCGCGTCATGGGTGATTGCCTGGGTGTGAAGCGTCCGGGCCCCAGATCGCCTGATAGGTGCCGACGCGGCGAGAGCTCCGGGCGAGTGCTGCCAGCCCGGCGAGCTGCGCAACAACCAGCGCCAGGCAGAGGCCGCACAGCGCGCTCGGCCATCCGTAGAGCTGCAACCCGAGCACGATCACCAAGGGAGCGGCCGCGATGCAGACCCAGCCGGTGGTCTTGTGCCAGGCCTCGAAGCCTCGGCGACGCGCCGTCATGTCGTAATGGTCGCCGCGCCAAGTCTCCGGGCGCGACCGGTCAGCGCCACGGTCTGTCGGACCGCCCTTGCTGCCGCGAAACCAGGCGCTGATGACCTGGAGAACCGCAAGCCCTAGCAGCAAGAGCCCGGCCTGCACGTGCAACAGCCCGATGTCGAGGCTGCCTTGCGCGCGGAAAGCCACACCAAGTCCCGCCAGCGCGCAGCCGATCCCGGCGTATTGCAGGACACGGTGCGCCCACCACCAGAACGGGTTGTCCAGTGTGCGGGGCCAGTCCTGTTGGGGTGTGACCTTGCAGAAACGGGCGACCAAGCCGCCGGTCGGCAGCAAGACGAGCCAAGCCACGATCATGCAAAGCACGTGGACGAGAAATGGGTCACTCATCGCCTGACGAGACCTGCCCGGAATGAACCTGTCTTGCTTGCGTCGCCGCGGCCGTGCCGGGACCGGAACCAGCAGGAGCGAGCCCTGATGCTCAACTCTGGTATCCGGGCGAGGCATACCACCTCGCCCGGCTATTCAGGCGCCTACCGCTTCCACCAGCCGGTGCGTCGGGTCGGCGGCTCCGCCAGTGTGTCGATCAAGATTGGCTGCACCCCCGTGCGTGGACGATCCTCAGCTTCCGCTTCTGCATCCGGACCGGGTTCAAGCGGGCTCCCTCCGGCAGCTTCCGCCAGTGGCTCGACCGGCTCCGCCGATGGCTCGGCCGGAGCGGCGTCGAGCCCGGCAGCGGCCTCCGCCTCAAGAGCCGGCGCGGCCGTGGCCTTCCTGGCCCGGCTCCTGCGCGGCGGTGGTGGCTTGACGGCAGGCTCCGCTTCAGCCTCAAGCGCCGGCGGCGTCTTGGCTTTCGGAGCTGCACGCTTGCGCTTCGGCTTGGCTGCCTGGTCGGCAACCGCCTCCGCTTCGGCTGGTGCGGGCTCAGCCACCCCCGGCTCCGCCAAGGGCAGGTCAGAGCTAGCCGGCGCCGGCTGGATTGCAGCCGTCGGCGCCACGGCTTCGGCAGCAGGCCCGGGCGGCGGCGTTTGCGGCTCCAAGTGCTGCGCCGGTTCCGGCTCCGGTGAGAGCTGCGGCGAGTCCTGCTCGATCATGTCAAAGATGTCGTAACCGCCACCGAACGGATCGGCAGGAGTAGGGCCTTGATAACCTTCGAAGCCGCTTGCTTGCGGCAGCGGTTGCGACTGGATCGCCGGCTCTCCGGCCTGTTGGCGCGGGTTACGCCCACGCCCGCCATCTCGGCGTCCACGCCGACGCGCAGCGCCACGATCTTCGGATGTCGGCGCTTCGGCCTCCAAGGACGCGTGCGGCTGCCCATCATTGCGGCCCTCCGGCTGCAGACCAGCCTCGATGGGGCCAGCCTCGGTGTGGCCAGCCTCAATGGGGAACGCCGTTGCCGTCTCGTTGTCTCCGAACTCGGACGATATCGGCGCTTCCGGCGTGCCGCCGTTCGGCAGGACGCCGTCCTCGCGGCGGCCACGGCGGCGGCGGCGGCGACGCTTGCGCCTACGCTCCTCCTCGTTGGACTCGGCGCCATCCTGCACACTGCTGGAAGATTGCGCGGTCACCGGGGTCGGGGTGCCCGCCGAAACCGGCCCGATCTCGTCGAGCTCATCGGGCAGCTCCGGCTCGAACGGCTCATCGCTCGAGTGCGAGATCACGCCGTTCGCCGGCAACTGGCGGGTCGATGCGACGTCGGCCACCGGCATCGGAGCCGACAGCGCCACCTGCGAGCGCATCTTTTCAATCCGGAGCTGCGGCGGCACCAGGCTGTCATCGACGGCGAAGTTCACCGTCATGCGGTGACGCTGCTCGATCTCGCTCAGCCAGACGCGCTTGTGGTTCAGCACGTAGAGCGCCACCACGCTTGCCACGTGCACCACGATCTCGGCGGCGCGTTGCTTGGCACCCTCCTCCTCGATGGCGCGCAGCACGTGCAGGGCGGCGCTGTCGGTGCCGCGCACGAAGCCGGTGCCGGCGCAATGCGGGCAAGCAACAAAGGAGCTCTCGGCGATCGACGGACGCAGCCGCTGACGCGACATCTCCATAAGACCGAAATGGCTGATCGAGCCGAGCTGGATGCGGGCGCGGTCGTTTCTCAACGCATCCTTGAGCCGGCGCTCGACCAGGGCGTTGTGCTTGCGCGCTTCCATGTCGATGAAGTCGATCACGATCAAACCCGCCAGGTCGCGCAGCCTGAGCTGGCGGGCCACTTCGTCGGCTGCTTCAAGATTGGTGCGCAGCGCGGTCTCCTCGATGCCGCGCTCCCGGGTGGAGCGGCCGGAGTTGACGTCGATGGCGACCAGGGCCTCGGTCTGGTTGATCACCAGGTAACCGCCGGAGCGAAGCTGCACCGTCGGCTGCAGCATGGCGTCCAGGTGGTGTTCGACCTGGTAGTAGGAAAATAGCGGCTCGGCCCGCTCGCGCCACAGTTGCACCTTCTGGGCGTTCGCCGGCATCAGGTTGCGCATGAACTCGCGCGCAGCCTTCCAGCCGGGCTCGCCATCCACGAGGATCTCCTCGACCTCACGCGTATAAACGTCGCGGATCGCGCGCTTGATGAGGTTGGCTTCCTCGTAGATCAGGGCCGGCGCCATCGCACGCATGGTCTGGTCGCGTATGTCGTCCCACAGGCGCAGCAGGTATTCGCAGTCGCGCCTGATCTCCGGGCGTGGGCGCTGGGCGCCGGCGGTGCGGATGATCATCGCCATGCCGCGCGGGATCTCCAGCTCGGCGGTGATCTCCTTCAACCGGCGCCGGTCCGCCGCCGACGTGATCTTGCGGGAGACTCCTCCGCCGCGCGGCGAGTTCGGCATGAGCACGCAGAACCGGCCAGCCAGCGATATGTAGGTGGTGAGCGCCGCACCCTTGTTGCCGCGCTCCTCCTTGACGACCTGGATCAACAGGATCTGGCGCCGGCGTATGACTTCCTGGATTTTATACTGACGCAGGAACCTCGCACTCTGCGGCGAGGGGCGGCGGTCCTCCGCGGCGTCGGACTCGCCGCCGACGGTTTCGGGAACTGCCCCATCAAGCTGCTCGGGGTGGTCCTCGGCAGGCTCGCCATTGTCAATCGCCGAACGCTCATCTGCAGACGCAGCGCGCAGGGCGGCCGCGGCTGGAGCCCCGTTGGGCTCCCCGGCGGCCGCTTCGTTGAGCGCCTCGTTGAACACCCCAGGGGATGCATCAGGGGACGCTTCGTCGGGGAACAGCTCGCCTGACACAGTATTGTCCGCGTCAAGGCTCTCGGTTTCGGCCGGCGACCGCCGGGACGCCTCGGCATCCTCATCCGTCTCGTCCGCCTCGTCGCGAGCATCCTCCTGGGCTTCCTCGTTGCGCGCTTCTTCTTCCTGGAGCGCTATGAGGCGTTCACGATCCGCGACCGGAATCTGGTAGTAGTCGGGATGGATCTCGCCGAAGGCAAGAAAGCCGTGCCGGTTGCCGCCATACTCAACAAAGGCAGCCTGCAAGCTGGGCTCGACCCGGATTACCTTGGCAAGATAGATGTTGCCCTTGAGCTGCTTTTTTGCTGCTGTTTCAACGTCGTAGTCTTCGAGGCGGTTACCGTCCAGCACAACGACGCGGGTTTCTTCCGCGTGTGTCGTGTCGATCAGCATGCGTTTGTTCATCAGTGAAGTAACTCCGGAATGGCGCGTCGGCGCCTCTGCCGGGCGGCGGCGCGCCAGCGAGGCCGCGCAACGCGGCAGAATGTTTGAGAGGGTGAAGATGGGGATCGCCCTGCGGTCGACCCGACCGCCAACCCGCCACCGACATCGCCGCGATGCGAGAAGTGCTCGGCAGTGGGTGCATCAAGCAGAACAAGAGGTACGATCATCCGGGTGCAGGAACTAGAATGGCAGGGCTGCCTATCCCATCCAGGAACGGAGCAGCCGGTAGGCGTCTCTGGTCGTCAGCTCAGGCCGGGGCCTTTCGGCCGGACTGAACAACGCGGCGTCCGTAGGAGCATCTCGTCGCGAACCGGAAGGTTGCACCCGGAACAGGGTCACGGGGGAACCGGGCTCGCATTGCGTGCGGACGGAAAGGTGCCGGATAGCGCTTCATCGCGCCATCACCAAACAAGATTGTGACGCAAGAACCCAAGCTTCGCAAGCATTGCGGATGACCGAAGCAGGCAGTGCCTGGGGCAAGCGATTTCTGAGCCGGACCGTGCTAGGTTCAGGCTGTTCGAACGGGACGGGCGTGAAGGAGCGGGTTGCAGCATTGGACAGGCAGGGCATCAACCGAGCAAGGCTGCGGTTCGCCATGGGTGCCGCCTGCCTGCTGGCGTGCGAGTGGGTGCCGATCGCAGGAACTGCCCGGACCCGAATTGCGGGTGTCCTGGCGGCACCAAAGCTGCTCGGGCGGGCGCGACCACCGAAGCCGCTTATCATGCTCGATCCGGGCCATGGCGGCAAAGACCCCGGTGCGATCGGCATCTCAGGCACTTACGAGAAGCATATTGCGATTGCCGCTGCCGAGCAGCTGCAGCGCGAACTCCTAGGCACCGGGCGCTACCGGGTCGCGCTCAGCCGTGACACCGACCGGTTCATCCCGCTGGAGGACCGCGTCGCGATCGCGCAAGGACGCCAAGCAGCGTTGTTCGTGTCGATGCACGCGGATGCCCTGCACGACCCTGCCGTACGCGGCGCCAGCGTCTACACCTTGTCGGAAACCGCTTCCGACGCGCAAACCGCCTCGCTTGCCCGAACCGAGAACAGTGCCGACCGCTATGGCGGACCGCTGGTGCATTCCGTGTCGCCTGAAGTGCAGCGGATCCTGGCCAGCCTCGTCCGTCAGGAGACCCGGGCAGGCTCGGTTCAGATGGCCCGCAGCGTGGTTGGCGCGTTCCGACCCAAGGTCGGGCTGCTCAACAATCCGGATCGGCATGCTGCCTTCGTGGTGTTGAAGGCAGCCGACATCCCAAGCGTGCTAGTTGAGATGGGGTTCATGTCGAACCCGCTCGACGAGGCCGCGTTGCGCCAAGCGCAGCATCGTGCCCGGATTGCACGTGCTATGGCGCAGGCGGTCGATGTCTACTTCGCTCAAGCCGGGTTCACCCGGATCCATGGCTGAGGATGGGAGAGCATTCTGCCGTTCAGTAGGCGTATGAAGCGGGTGGCGCGGCGACCACGACCGGTGGCGGGGGATACGGCCCCGCGATGATCGTGGGCGCGTTGATAGTCTCGCCCGAGGCAATCATGCACTGCGCATAGACACGGTCATAGTTCGCCTGCAGCGAGTGCGCCGATTCGGCCGCGTTGCCGCTACCGATGGCCGAGCCGAACAACAATCCGGTGCCGGCGCCAAATGCCGCGCCGAACCCAGCCGAGCCTCCGGCAGCCCCGAGCAACGCTCCGGCAGCGGCGCCGATGGCGGTGCCGGCGACCGCGCTGCCGACGCCGCTGCTGGTTGCTCCCTGCTGGGGCGTGACACCGTTATTGGCACCACTCGCATATTGCCGGCAGCGTCCATCATCGATGCTGAACTGCTGGTAGCTCTTGCCAGGAGCGGGAGTGGCCAGGATCGTCGGTCCCGATGGTGGAGCGACGGTGCAGGCCGCCAGCGGCAGAGCCGTCAGCAGGAAGGGTGCCCAATGTGCAAACTGCCGCATCGATCAGCTCCGCAAAAACCGCGTTCCTAAGGGGACCAAGTTCAGGACCATGACTCAAGCACGGATTTGCAGTTCATTGGACCCATGGTAAAGAATTGGTATGTCTCCGACCGCATCTTTTTCGGACGTCTGCGCGGTTGATCGCGCTCCTGTCCGGGGCGGCGTGCTCCGACTTATGCACCCCTGAGCGACCGACCGGCGTGGAGCGCCGGTGCCGCTTAGGGGTTCGCCTGCCGTCGCCACACCAGAGCCGCCTGCTGCGATCACGAGGATACCACCATGTCATTCGACCATCCCAATTTTGGCCGGATCGAGGCCGACCGCGTCATCCTGTTCGACACGACCCTGCGCGACGGAGAACAATCGCCGGGCTTCTCAATGAACCTCGCCGAGAAGCTGCGCATGGCGGAGGCTCTGGCTGATCTGGGCGTTGATGTCATCGAGGCCGGTTTTCCGGTAGCTTCGGGCGGCGACTTCGACAGCGTTCATGAGATCGCCAAGCTGGTACGCGGCCCGGTGATCTGTGGATTGGCGCGTACCGGCGGGCGGGACGACATCGCCCGGGCCGGTGCTGCGGTACGGCCCGCCGAGCGCCGGCGCATCCACAACTTCATCTCTACGTCGGCGCTGCACATGAAATACAAGCTGCGCATGGAGCCGGACACCGTCCTGGAGCTGATCACCAGAGGCAACATGCTGGCTCGTAACTATACCGATGATGTTGAATGGTCAGCCGAGGATGGCAGCCGCACCGATCATGACTTCCTGTGCCGCTGCGTCGAGGCCGCAATCAAGGCCGGCGCAAACACCATCAACATACCAGATACTGTCGGCTATGCCACTCCCGAGGACATGGAGGCGATCTTCACCATGCTGCGCAGCCGTGTGCCGGGTGCTGAGCAGGTGATCTTTTCAGCCCACAACCATAACGATCTCGGGCTTGCTGTTGCAAACACGATCGCCTCGGTGCGAGCAGGCGTGCGTCAGATCGAGTGCACCATCAACGGCATCGGCGAGCGGGCCGGCAACGCCGCACTCGAGGAGATCGTGATGGCATTGCGCACCCGCCACGATGTGCTGCCATTTCGAAATAACATCGTCACCGCGAGCCTGCTGCGTGTATCGAGGATGCTGTCCACCATCACCGGCTTTGATGTACAGCCCAACAAGGCCATCGTCGGACGAAACGCGTTCGCGCATGAGAGCGGCATTCATCAGGATGGCGTGCTCAAAAACGCCGCCACCTATGAAATCATGACGCCGGAAAGCGTCGGCTGGACGAAGTCATCGCTGGTGCTGGGCAAGCATTCCGGGCGAGCCGCATTCCGCGACAAGCTTCGTGCGATGGGGTATGCCGAACTCGGCGACAACCAGATCAATGACGCGTTTGCACGGTTCAAGGAGCTGGCGGATCACAAGAAGAGCGTGTTCGACGAGGACATAGCGGCTTTGATCGAGGACGAGGTGCGCGATCACGCTCACCTTCGCTTCATCTCGCTGGATCTGCGCAGCGGCTCGCACCGTATGGCAGAGGCGTGCCTGGAGCTTGAGATCGAGGGTGAGAGGCTGAGCGCCACCACGGCAGGAAATGGCCCTGTGGATGCTGCCTTCAATGCAATTCGTGGTTTGTGGCCGCACGAGGCCGTGCTGACGCTCTACTCGGTGGGTGCGATTACCGAAGGCTCCGATGCGCAGGCCAGAACAACGGTCCGCCTGGAAGAGCATGGCAAGATGGGCGATGGCCAGGGAGCGGACGCGGACACGGTGGTGTCCGCGACGCGGGCTTATCTGCATGCCTTGAACAAGCTACTGGTGAAGCGTACTCGTCAGGAGCCAGAGGCGTTGCTCCCTGAGGTGAACTGAGCACCCGCTTACGCTAGCCGTCGCGTCCAGGCGATGGGACTGGGCGTCGAGCGCCCGGTTCGCTCAGTAGCCGTAATAGCCAG
>CAXUNX010000020.1:0-457 GCA_964252545.1 uncultured Acetobacteraceae bacterium
GCCCGCGAATGACGGGTCGACCGCCATCTGCCGCAGCTTGGCGGTGCCCGCCTCGTCCGGCGGCACGACCAGCACGCTGCCGACGATTGCCTCGCCGTGGCAGAGCGCCAGATGCAGCTGGTGGTTTTCGCCGGCAAGCTGCTCGTCGGTGTAGGCCAGTCCGAGCGGCGTCCGCAGCACCCGCGTGCGCAACGCCACGGTCGCGCGCCAGGCCGGACCGCCATGGTCGGCCAGGATGATGCGCGGCTGCGCTCCGTTCAAAGCTGGACCTCTTTCAGCTCGCGGCCTGCGGTCTGCGGGCCGAGCAGGTAGCCCAGGATGGTTCCCAGCCAAAGCACGGAGGTCGCCAGGAACGGGATCGTCGGTCCATAGGCGGCGATGCCAAGTCCGACCAGGAAGGGTGCTCCGATCGAGACGATGCGGCCACCGCCGACCATCAGGCCGAACGCCGTGCCGC
>CAXUNX010000020.1:467-28093 GCA_964252545.1 uncultured Acetobacteraceae bacterium
CGACGGATGACGCGCCGCGCGTCCGCCGTGCCGCGCAGCGACAGCAGCGGCAGGCGGGGACGGCGCTCCCCCTGCGTGGCGGCGAAGCGCACGGACTCCGGGACGCTGCGACGCGTCGCGAACACCAGCAGCGCCGGGACCAGCGCCGGGATGAAGCTCCAGCGCCAGCCGAAGCGCGGCACGATGAGCAGTGCCGCCAGCGCCGCCAGGATGTAGCCCGCCTTGCCTTGCCCGAGCGGCGGCGACGCAAGCTCAACAACAATCGGGGGGTTCATCAGGATCGCATCGATCGGCGGTGGGTCTCAGGCAGGGCCGAACCAAGAACACATCGGCGCCCAAGGTGCAATCGCGTGGTCGCGGCTGCCAAAAACTGAACTCGGCTGCCTTCCCCACGGCCTTGGGTTTTCAACATGACCTACACCCTTGCGGTTCGCGGTCGGACGAGCGGCGCGCTGGTGATGAACATTGTCACGTGCTTGTTCGACGAGAATGGCGGGGTTGATGTTCCATATACGATTATGGGGTCAGCAAGCGCCTGCCCGTCGATCCGGCAGATCTTGTGGCGGCGGACGGCTTCGCGGAAGCTGTAACCGCCATCCACCCGAGTGCCGGTCCAGCCGGTTCTACCGGCGCGCTGCCGTTGGTGGATGCAGCCCCGCTCGTGGCGAGCGCCGGGTCGCCGATCCGGCTTGCCATGAGCGCTTGCGCTGCACCGATAACGCCGCCCGGTCCGGCTCCTCCGCTGCCAGCAAACCAACAGGTCAAGTGCGCGATCACCGCGATTTCAGAAAGGCGCAATCGCCGCCGGCAACAACCGTGAGAGCGTCTTCATGCAGGCTGCCGACGGCGTGCGTCTGCAGGGAGAAATGAGTGAGGCTCCAGCACGAGCCTGGAAGACCGGTTGAAGCCTGGCTGCCGCGCAGCGGGTGCGGCACTGATGTCAATGTTCCCTATGCATCCGGCATGTTCGAATATCCACGCAAGCGAGCACTTGCCGGAAGATAATGGCTGCGCGTGCGAAGCATCATAAGATCACGACCAAGTCGCGACAGGTTCTGTGCTGCATCGATGCTAAAAGAGAACATAGAATAACAACATCTGACATTCGTTGTACGGCATACCTAAGAAAGCCCGCTGCTCAGCCCGACGAACACCGAAGCATGGCGTAGCCAGCGGGCCCGCTCGGCCAGCGGGCGATCGCCGGTTTCGTCTTCGGCTCCATGCGGGATGTGGTTCCATACGATGCCTGCGCCGTGCACCGGCTTCTGGTCGATGCAGACCGCCCGGTAGCCGCTGCTCTTCAGGAACGCGACGGTCTCGCGCCAGCCGTGAGGGTTGTTCCAGTATTTGCTTTGCGTCGAACTCTGCACCGCGATGCACGTGTAGGGCTCGGCGATCGGCGGAGTGTTGTCGGCAAGCACGAGGCGTGGCGCCTGCTCCGCCGGGTCGACGCCCAGCAGATAGCCTGCGGTGCGGTGCAGCCCGACCTGGCGGAAATCGGTCTGCTGCCAGACGTTCTCGGCATCGTCAAAGAAAAAGCCGAGCGAGTAGGTGGCATGCGCATCTTCCGCGAGCCGCCGTTCGGCGACCTCCTGATGCGTGACGAAGCGGATGTCGGGATATCCGTCACGCAGCAGGGGAATGATCAGGTCGGACATCGCGCAGAACAGCCGGCAGCCATGCAAGGCGCCGAAGCGGGCGGCATAGGGAAACCAGGCCAGGACGTCGCCCAGCGTGCCCACCGGAAACTGGATCAGGACAGGCCGGTTGCGGGCATCGTACTCATGTGCCTTGCGCAGGACGGCCGCCCCCGCATCATCGATCTCCCAGACTTCAGCCGGCTGCGCGCCTTCATCCGATGCGACGGGCTTCATCCAGGGCCGCCTCCAGACAGGGCAGGCAAAATCCTCGCGAGATGCCGGTCATCGTCCAGCGGAAGAACATCAGCCCACCTCCGACGATGTTTGTGCGGCAAGGCATCCCGGGGCGACCCAAGCGCCGCCGGATCCGGGGAGGCTGCCTCAATCGAGCCGCGTCAGGCTCGCCTGGAACTGGCGTGCCTTCTCGACATAGTGCCGGGCGCCGTGCCGCAATGCCGCGATCTCGGTCTCGCTCAGCATCCGCTTGAGGTGCGCGGGAGCACCGAGGATCAGGCTGCCGTCGGCGAACACCGCATCCTCGCGCACCAGCGCGTTGGCGCCGATCAGGCAGCCGGCGCCGATGCGGGCGCGGTTCAGAACCGTGGCCCCCATGCCGACCAGGCTGTTGTCGCCGACCGTGCAGCCATGCAGGATGGCATGGTGCCCGACGGTGACGCCGCAGCCGACCACCAGGCGCAGGCCGGCATCGGTATGCAGCATAGCACCTTCCTGGATGTTGCTGCCGGCGCCGATCTCGATGGCATCATTGTCGGCGCGAAGCACGGCGCCGAACCAGACGCTGGCGTCCTCGCCCAGGGTCACGTCGCCGATCACATGCGCATCCGGCGCGATCCAGCAGCGCTCCGGCAGGCTGGGCCTCTTGTTTAGGATCGCGTAGCTCGGCATGCGGGTCCCTCCCCAACGGTGAACTGGTTCTGGCCGGAACGCCTTCTGGCCGGAACGCCGCAGCACGTGCTCGCGTCGCGCCAAGGCCAAACTCGTGCGGGTTTGGGGACGCCCGGCCGCAGCGGGACCCGGGGCGCAGAGCCCCGCCCGCGGCTCCGAACTCTAGGTTTGCGCCATCTGCTTCTCGCCGATCGCATCGAGCTTGCCCAGCGCCTCGCCGGAAAGCGCGATCTCGCCGGCGCCGAGATTCTCGTGCAGGTGGCCGATCGACGAGGTGCCCGGGATCAGCAGGATGTTGGGTGAACGATGCAGCAGCCAGGCGAGCGCCACCTGCATCGGCGTCGCGCCGAGCTGGGCTGCGACCTCCGACAGGATCGAGGATTGCAGCCGCGTGAAGCCCCCGAGCGGAAAGAACGGCACATAGGCGATGCCTGCGGCGGCGGCTTCGTCGATCAGCGCGTCGTCGTGGCGGTGCGCGAGGTTGTAGTGGTTCTGGATGCAGACCACCGGGGCGATGCGGCGCGCCTGCTCGAGCTGGCCGGTTGTCACGTTGCTGAGGCCGAGATGGCGCACCAGGCCCTGACGCTGCAGCTCCGCAAGCGTGGTGAACTGCTGCTCGATGGATCCTTCCAGCGGGCCGTGCAGGCCGCCGACGCGCAGATTGACGACGTCGAGCATATCGACGCCGAGGTTGCGCAGGTTGTCATGAACCCCGCTCGTGAGGTCGGCCGGCGTGAGTGCGGGGATCCAGGACGCGTCGCTGCCGCGGATCGATCCGAGCTTGGTTACGATCACCAGCTCGCTCGGATAGGGATGCAGCGCCTCGCGGATGAGGCGGTTGGTGACGTGCGGCCCGTAATAGTCGCTGGTGTCGATGTGATCGACGCCGCTCGCAACCGCCTCGCGCAGCACCGCGAGCGCGCCGTCATGATCCCGGGGCGGACCGAACACGCCCGGGCCCGCGAGCTGCATCGCCCCGTATCCTAGGCGACGCACCGTGCGATCGCCCAGCGGGAAGCTGCCGGCGGTGTTGCTGTTTGTCATGGCAAGGCTCCAGAAGTGGGGTGGATGCACGATAAAGGTCGCGCCGCCGCAAGATAATGTTTAGTTGCCGGACAGGCTGTGCAGGATTCGAAACAATGCCGATGGATCTGGCCGATCTTTCGGCGTTCGTGGCGGTGCTGAGGACGGGCGGCTACCGCGAAGCCGCGCGCGTGAGCGGCGTCTCGGCGTCCAGCTTGAGCCAGGCGGTGCGACGGTTGGAAACCGGGCTCGGCGTGCGGCTGCTCAACCGCACGACCCGCAGCGTGGCACCCACCGAGGCCGGGCTGCGCTTGTTCAACCGGCTGGTGCCGGCGCTGGGCGAGATCGAGGCGGCACTTGGGGTGGTCAACGCGAAGGACGGCCAGCCGGCCGGAACCCTCAAGCTCAACGTTCCTTCAAGCGTCGCGCGGCTCGTGCTGCCGCCGATCGTGACCCCCTTCCTGAAGGCGTTTCCCGACATCCGGCTGGAGGTGGTGGTCGAGGACAGCTTCGTGGACGTGCTCGCCGCCGGATGCGACGCCGGCATCCGCTATGACGAGCGGCTCGAGCAGGACATGATCGCCATCCCGATCGGCCCGCGCGTGCAACGCTTCGCGACCGCCGCGTCGCCTGCCTACCTTGAGGCGCACGGCCGGCCCGCGCACCCGCGCGACCTGCTCGGCCATGCCTGCCTGTGCGGCCGGTTCGCGAGCGGCATCATGCCGGCCTGGGAGTTCGAATGCCGCGGCGAGCTGTTGAGGATCAAGCCCGACGGACCGCTCATGGTGCGGTTGGGAGCGGCGGTCGACCTGGCGATCGAGGCCGCGGCAGGCGGCCTCGGCATCGTCCATCTGTTCGAGGGCTGGCTGCAACCGGGCCTTGCCAGCGGCGCGCTCGAGCCGGTGCTGGAGCCCTGGTGGCAGGAGTTTCCCGGGCCTTTCCTGTATTATCCGGGCCGTCGGCACCTGCCGGCGCCGCTGCGCGCCTTTGTTGACTTCATCAGGCCCTCGACCGCGCCGGCGGTGGCCGCCGCACCACCACCAGGGCGCTCCGTCAGGCGATCACGCCCTTGCTGAGGATGATGTTGCCGTAGAGCCGCCGCTCGCCGGTCTGCACCACCGCGAAGGCGGACTTCGCCACCTCGTAGAAGGCATAGCGCTCGATCGCCACCGGAGCCGGCCCGTCATGGCGGTGCAGCAGCTCGGTGAACTCGGACACCGCCTCGGGAACCGCCGACGCGTCGCCCACCACCTGCATGGTCACCGCGGCGTCGTCGGTGAAGTGGTCGATCGGCATCAGCGACAACACCGCCCGCAGCACGGCGCCGGCATCGACGCCTGCCAGGTGGTGCACCCGCCTGCCGGTGGAGGTTCCAGGGAAGTTCGCATCCACGATGGCGATGCGGTCGCCGTGCCCCATCGCCGCAAGGCTGTGCAGCAGATCCGGGGTCAGCAGCGGGTCGATCCCGCGCAGCATGGTCATGGGCGCTCCTTGACGGTAGGGCGGTGGGCATAGGCGGCCAGGGATGCCGGCTTCATGGTGGTCGAGTATCCGGCGGCCAGCGGTGCGCGGTAGGCGGCATCCAGCACGATGCACGGATCAACGAAGTGCTCGTGCAGGTGATCGACATATTCCGCGACCCGGTCGTGCAGGGTGCCGGAGAAGCACAGATAGTCGATCATCGAGAGGTGCTGGACGTGCTCGCACAGCCCCACCCCGCCCGCGTGCGGGCACACCGGCAGGTTATACTTGGCGGCCATCAGCATCACCGCCAGCACCTCGTTGACGCCGCCCAGCCGGCAACTGTCGAGCTGCACGACGTCGATCGCGCCGCGCATCATGAACTGCTTGAACAGAATACGGTTCTGGCACATCTCGCCGGTGGCCACGCGGATCGGCGAGACCGCCCGCCGGATGGTGCGGTGTCCCTCGACGTCGTCGGGGCTGGTCGGCTCCTCGATGAACCACGGGTCCGCGAAGGCCAGCGCCCGCACCCACTCGATCGCCTCGCCGACGTCCCAGACCTGGTTGGCATCGATCAGCAGGCGCCGTTCCGGCCCGATCTCCTCGCGGGCGATGCGCAGCCTGCGGATGTCGTCCTCGAGATCGCGCCCGACCTTCAGCTTGATGAAGGAGAAGCCGCCATCCACCGCCTCCCGGCAAAGCCTGCGCAGCTTGTTGTCGGGATAGCCGAGCCATCCCGCCGACGTCGTGTAGCAGGGATAGCCGGACGCCAGCAGCTGGTGCTGGCGCTCCGCCTTGCCGCGTGCGCGGTCCTGCAGCAGGGCGAGCGCCTCGCCGGGCGTGATGCAATCGGTGATGTAGCGAAAGTCGATACAGCCGACGAGCTGTTCGGGACTCATCTCGGAGACCAGCTGCCACAGCGGCTTGTTGTCGAGCTTGGCCCAGAGGTCCCACACCGCGTTGACCACCGCCGCAGTCGCCAGGTGGATCGCGCCCTTGTCGGGGCCGATCCAGCGAAGCTGGCTGTCCGAGGTGACGTGGCGCCAGAAGCGGGCCGGGTTCTCGCGGATCCAGTCCAGCTCGAGTCCCACCACGCAGTGGGAGAGTGCCGCGATGGCGGCGACGCAGATCTCGTTGCCGCGGCCGATGGTGAAGGTCAGGCCGTGGCCTTCCAGCCTGCGCCCGTCCGGCCCGGGGGTGTCGGTGCTGAGCACGGCATAGGCTGCGGAATAATCCGGATCGGGGTTCATCGCATCCGAGCCGTCGAGCTGCCGAGAGGTCGGGAAGCGGATGTCGTGGCCCTGCACCGCGGTGATGCGGGTCATGCTAGTTGTGCCAGCCGCCGTCGATGATCTGCGCGGTGCCGGTGGTGAAGCCGGACTCGTTCGAGGCGAGATAGACCGCAAGGGCTGCGATCTCGTCGGCGGTGCCGAGCCGACCCATCGGCTGGCGGCTGCGGAAGGCGGCAAGCCCCGCCTCGGCGCTGATGTTCTGCGTTTCGGCCAGCGCCGCCGCGCGCTCGCGCAGCGACGGGGTTTCCACGGTGCCCGGGCAGATCGCGTTGCAGCGGATGCCGCGCGAGACATAGTCCACGGCGACCGATTTGGTGATCCCCAGCACCGCCGCCTTGGAGGCGCCGTATGCGAAGCGGTTCGCCACTCCCTTGATGCTGGAGGCCACCGAGGACATGTTGATGATCGAGCCGCCGCCCGCAGCCAGCATCGCCGGCAGAAAGGCGCGGATGGTGTGGAACATCGCCGTAACGTTCAGGTCGAACGAGATGCGCCAGGCGGCGTCGCTGCAATCGAGCACCGAGCCGTCCTGCACGGTACCGGCGCAGTTGAACAGGATGTCGATCGCTCCGAGCTCTTCCGCCAGGGCGCGGATCTCACCCTGGTCCAGCACGTCGAGCACCCGCGGATGCAGCCGCGCGGCCGGCGTCAGCTGGTCGATGCGCAGGTCGGTGGCATAAACCTCCGCACCCTCGTGGGCGAAGGCGAGGGCGCTCGCCTTGCCGATCCCCTGTCCGGCCGCCGTGACCAGGGCGCGCTTGCCTGCTAGACGCATCTGCGGTTCCGCCTTCTGCCTGCCCCTGAGCCTAGACATCGTGGCGTCGGCTGTCCATTGGCCGGACCAACCGGTGGTCGGACCATATGGACACTGCCGTATCGTGCGCGCATCCTCGAACGCGCAAGCCGGAGGAAGGAGGAAGCATGCCGGATCTTGCCGCTTCTCCGAACCGCAGGCTTTATCACCAGATCGCCGCCGAGATCGCCGGGCTGATCCGAAGCGGCTCCTATCCGCCCGGCGCGCATCTGCCGGCAGAGCGCGAACTCGCTGGCAGGCTCGGGGTCAGCCGCTCCTCAGTGCGCGAGGCGGTGATCGCGCTCGAGGTGATGGGACTGGTGGCCGTGCGCGTCGGCAGCGGCGTCTTGGTGCTGCCGAAGGCGGCAACCCTGCAGCAGGCCGCCTCGTTCGAGACGGGCTTCGATGCGCTGCCGCCGGTGCAGCCGGATCCGCAGCTTCCGGTGCGGTTCGATCTGCACACCGAGATCCCTCCCTTCTCGCTGCTGCAGGCCAGACGGCTGGTCGAGCCGCAGACCGCACGCCTTGCCGCGCGCCATGCGAGCCGGTCCGAGCAGGAGGCGATCGAGGCGGCGCTGGAGCAGAACCGCGCCGACAACCGCAATCGCTCGGCCACCCACACCGGCGACCGGCTGTTTCACATCCGCATCGCCCAAGCCAGCGGCAATCCGGCCTTCGAGTTGTTCATCACCCTGCTGCTGGGCCACCGCTACGGCTTCGTGTTCCAGCGCCTGCAGCGCCTGTATGCGCCGCTCGACATGCCGGACCGGTCCGAGCGCGAGCATGAGGCGGTGCTGGCGGCGATCCTCGCGCGCGACCCTGAAGCGGCGGAGCGGTTGATGGCGGCGCACCTTGATTCCGTGATCGCGATCTTCTCGCGTGAGATCACCTAAAACCGATGAAAGAGATCCTCCGCCATGACGGATCATGCCCAAGCCATCCTTCCCCAAGATCACCAGCGGGCCGCGCTGATCGGGCGGGTGTTCGACCCGGCATGCGGCGGCCCGTGCCTGGTGCATGTCCGCGGCGACCGGCTGGTCGATGTCACCGGCGCAGGGCCTACCCTTTCGGCCCTGCTGGAGTGCTCCGATCCGGCGGCGGCGATCGCAACTGTTCCCGACACCCGGGGCTGGCCGATCGCCTCGGTTGTTGAGGCCAGCCTGCAGCCCGGGGCCGAGGGTGTGCGGCTGCTCGCGCCATGCGACCTGCAGGTGATCAAGGCATGCGGCGTCACCTTCGCCGACAGCATGATCGAGCGTGTCATCGAGGAGCGTGCAAAAGGGGATCCGGAGCGCGCCGCGTCCTTGCGCGAACAGCTGGCGCAATCGATCGGCGATACCCTGGGCGCGCTTCAGCCGGGCTCCCCGGAGGCGGCCCAGGCCAAGCAGATCCTGATCGGGGAAGGGTTATGGTCGCAATATCTCGAGGTGGGCATCGGTCCCGACGCGGAGGTGTTCACCAAAGCGCCGGTGCTGTCCGCGGTCGGCTACGGCGCGGATATCGGCATTCTTCGCGCGTCGAGCTGGAACAATCCCGAACCCGAGCTGGTGCTGGCGGTGGATTCGCAAGGCCGAATCAAAGGGGCCACGCTCGGCAACGACGTCAACCTGCGCGACATCGAGGGACGCAGCGCGCTGCTGCTCGGCAAGGCCAAGGACAACAACGCGTCCTGCGCCATCGGGCCGTTCGTGCGGCTGTTCGATGCGCATTTCGGCCTCGACCAGGTGCGCAGCCTTGATATCGATCTCGAGGTGCAAGGCGAGGATGATTTCTCCATGACCGGCCACAGCACCATGCGCCGGATCAGCCGCGATCCCACCTCGCTGGTGGCGCAGACCATCGGCGCGCACCACCAATACCCCGACGGCTTCATGCTGTTCCTGGGCACCTTGTTCGCGCCCACGCAGGATCGCGCCCAGCCGGGCAGCGGCTTCACGCACAAGCTCGGCGACCGCGTGCGGATCGCCTCGGCGCCGCTGGGCTGCCTGCTGAACCGCGTCAGCCACGCCGAGGCGGCGCCGCCCTGGGTGTTTGGCATCGGGCAACTGATGCGCAACCTCGCCGGACGCGGCCTCGGCACCCTCTAGACGCACGATTGCGGATTGACAGGCCCGGTTGTCCTTTATCGTATGCGGGACATAAGCGAGCCGAACTCGCCATCGAGCAGGGAGACGAACAGGTGACACATCCGACCCAGGGTTCCGGAGCTTGCGGCCGCCGCGCGGCACTTGCGGCCATCGGCCTGCTTGCCGCAACCGGCCTCTCCGCGCGGGTGCAGGCGGCGACGGTGACCATCCCGGTGATCGTGAAGGACACCACGGCCGAGTACTGGCAGATCGTGCAGGCTGGCGCGCGCAAGGCCGGCCGCGATCTCGGCGTCAACGTGCCGCTGCTCGGCGCGCAGAGCGAAGCCGACATCCCGGGCCAGATCAGCGCGCTCGAGAACGCCGTTTCCGAGCATCCGGCGGCGATCGTGATCTCGCCCACGCAGTTCGCAGCGCTCGGGCCGCCGATCGACGACGCCGCGAAGTCGGTCAAGATCATCGGCATCGATTCCGCCGCCGACACCCATGCCTTCACCTCGTTCCTGACCACCGACAACGTGCAGGGCGGCAGGAAGGCGGCGGACGCGCTCGGCGACGCGATCAAGAGCAAGAACGGCAGCGCCAAGGGCGAGGTCGCGGTGATCGTCTCGCTTCCCGGCGTCGGCTCGCTCGACCAGCGGACGCAGGGCTTCAAGCAGGAGCTCGCCGCGAAATATCCGGACCTCAAGATCATCGCGGTGCGGATCGGCGACGGCCAGGTCACCACCGGCCTGAACATCGCCAACGACCTGCTCACCGCGCATCCCAACCTGGTGGGCATCTTCGCCTCGAACCTGACCATGAGCGAGGGCGCCGGCCAGGCGATCGCCGAGATCAAGCCGCCGAAGCTGAGCACGGTGGCGTTCGACAGCGATCAGAAGCTGGTCGGGTTCCTCAAGGACGGCACCATCGCCGCGATGGTCGTGCAGGATCCGTATCGCATGGGCTATGACGGGGTGAAGACAGCGCTCGCGGCCTCGCGCGGGCAGCCGGTGCCGAAGAACGTCGACACCGGGGTCAACGTCATCACCAAGTCCAACCTCAACACGCCGCGCTCGCAGCAGCTGCTGAACCCTAAGCTGGACTAGGCTGGTGCCGTCCCCCGTGATCATGGAGCTGCGCGGCGTCGACAAGCGCTTCACCGGAACCTATGCGCTGAAATCCGTCAGCCTCGGCTTCGAGGAGGGCGAGATCCATGCGCTGGTCGGCGAGAACGGCGCCGGCAAGTCCACCATGATCAAGATCCTCACCGGTGCGTATCCGCGCACCGGCGGGGAGATCTTCTGGCGCGGGCAGGAGGTGGCGCTGGCCACCCCGCACGACGCGATCGCGCTCGGCATCAATGCCGTGCACCAGGAGGTGGTGCTGTGCCGCCATCTCGACGTCGCCGCCAACATGTTCCTGGGCGACGAGCAGAGCGGCGGCGGCCTGCTGCGCAAAAAGGCGATGCGCGACCGGGCGCAGCGCGTGCTCGATGAGCTCGGCTTCCAGATCGATGCCGGGGCGCTGCTCGGCGAGCTGACCATCGGGCAGCAGCAGTTGGTGGCAACCGCGCGGGCGGCGATGCGCGGCACCCGGTTCCTGATTCTGGACGAGCCGACCGGCTACCTGACCCGGCAGGAAACCGACCAGCTATTCCGGCTGGTGCGGCGGCTGAACGGCGAGGGGGTCACCATCGTCTATATCAGCCACCGCATGGAGGAGATCTTCGAGCTTTCCGACCGCGTCAGCGTGCTGCGCGACGGCGTGCTGATCGCAACCCACGTCACCGCCGAGACGGACGAGCGCGCGCTGATCCGCGACATGGTGGCGCGCTCGATCGCCGAGGTGCACTACAAGGAGCAGGTTGAGCGGGGCGGCCCACTGCTCCAGGTGCGCGCCATGAGCGGGCCGGGCTTCCACGATGTCAGCCTCGAGGTGCACAAGGGCGAGGTGGTCGGGCTGTATGGGCTGGTCGGCGCCGGACGCAGCGAGTTCGTGCAATGCCTGTTCGGCCGCACCCGACGCACCGCCGGCACCGTCGAGTTCAAGGGCCGTGGCGTCGAGATCCGGCGCGAGCGCCAGGCGATCGACATGGGCATCGCGCTGGTGCCGGAAAGCAGGCGCGACCAGGGGCTGTGCCTCAATCTCGGCGTCGGCTTCAACCTCAACCTGCCGATCCTGGACCGGCTCAGCCGGGCCGGGATGATGGATGCCGGCCGCGAGCGTGCCGCCGCGGCAGCACAGATCCGCGACATGCGGATCGTCACCGCGTCGCAGCGCGCACTTGCCGCGACCCTTTCGGGTGGCAACCAGCAGAAGCTCGTGATCGGCAAATGGCTCAGCCACGGTGCCGATCTTTTCATCTTCGACGAGCCCACGGTCGGGGTCGATGTCGGCACCAAGGTCGAGATCTACAAGCTGTTCGCGCAGCTGCTGCATCGTGGCGCCGGCATCATCCTGATCTCGTCCTACCTGCCGGAGGTGCGCGACCTGTCGGACCGGCTGCACGTGTTCCGCACCGGCCGCCTGGTCGCCAGCTACGCACCGCGCGAGGTGGACGGCGAGACGATCCTCAAGGAGGCGATCGGTGTCTGACGTAGTTCCGGCGGCGGCCAACAGGGCGGGTGCGCGCACGCGGTTCGGCTTCCTGCTCAGCCTGACGCTGCTCGGATTGCTGCTGCTGCTCTGGCTGATCCTGGCGGTCTCGACCGAAAGCTTCGCCACCACCGGCAACTTCGTCAACCTGATGCGGCAGGCCTCGCTGTGGACGATCATCGCCATCGGCCAGACCTTTGTCATCATCACCGCCGGCATCGACCTGTCGGTGGGCGCGGTGGTGGGGCTGGCGAGCACCGTGGTCGCGATGTTGCTGGTGGCGCACGTGCCGATCGCGCTCGCCTGCCTGGCTACCATTGTGATGGGAGCGGCGATCGGGTCGTTCCATGGCTTCGCCATCGTGCAGATGCGCCTGCCGCCGTTCATCACCACCCTGGCGACGCTGACCGCGCTGCGGGGCATCGGGCTGCTGCTGACCGGCGGCCAGACCATCGCAGGCTTCCCGCACAGCTTCGGCGCGTTCTCGCGCGGCGCGCTGCTGGGCATTCCGAACCTGTTCTGGATGGTGATCGTGGTCGCGGTGCCGGCCTACCTGCTGCTGCACCAGACCCGCTGGGGACGCCACATCTTCGCCGCCGGCAGCAATCCGGAAGCGGCGCGGCTATCGGGCATCAATGTCGGCAGCACGATCTATCTCGCCTACATCATCTCGGCGACACTGGCGGCGTTTGCCGGCATCCTCACCGCGTCGCGTATCGGCATCGGCGTTGCCACCACCGGCGATGGTTGGGAGCTGCAATCGATCGCCTCGTCGGTGATCGGCGGCACCTCCTTGTTCGGTGCGGTCGGCACGGTGATCGGCCCGATCCTCGGCGCCATCCTGCTCACCACGATCAACAACGGCGCCAACCTGCTGAACGTCAATCCGTTCTGGCAGCGGGTCATCACCGGCGGCTTGATCATCGTGATTGTTTTCTTCGATCAAAGGCGCAGGCGCGGCCGCTAGAGCATGGCCGGCTCGCCTGGTAGGCCATCGACCGCGCGCTCACGACCGAACGCGTGGGAAACCAGGTCGCCGCCCACGACCTGCTCTCGTTGCCATGGCTGTTCCCCCGCTTGGAACCGCCGTCAGGCTACATTCGAGGCGGCAAGGACGAGCGTCGCGCAGAGCCCGCCCCCTTTGCGGTTCTCGAGGGTGATGCGCGCCCCGAACGTCGCCGCCTGCGCGCGCGCGATGGCGAGGCCGAGCCCGGTCCCTTCGCGCCGCCCCGCACCCCTGACGAAGGGCGTGAACACGGCTTCCAGCCGGTCCGCCGGCAGTCCGGGGCCGCGATCCTCGACCAGGATGCGGATCTCGCCCGCCGTGCTTTCCGCCCGTATCGAGGCGCTCCCGGCGTGCTTGACGGCGTTCTCGCAAAGGTTCTGGAGTGCTCGCAGCAGGGCATTCGGCTTGACCCGCGCGCGCAAACCCGAGGATGACGCGCAGCTCACCTCCTGGCCAACCTCCTGCGCGTCGGTGGCGATCGACTCGAGCAGCGCACCGAGCTCGACGATCGCCCAGGGCTCCCGGCTTTCCCCGCTGGCGGCGAGCTCGAGCCCGCTTCGGACCATCCCCAGCATGATGCCGAGATCGCTCAGCAGGCGATCGCGCAGCACCGTGTTGTCCACCTGCTCGAGCCGGATCCGCATGCGGGTGAGCGGTGTCTGGAGGTCGTGGCTGATCGAGGCGAGGAGGTTCGTGCGCGCGGCGAAACCGTCACGCACCCGCTCCTGCATGAGGTTGAACGTCCGGAGCGCCAGACGGATCTCGCGCGGACCTGTCTCCGGCAGGAGCGTGGGATCGAGCGAACGGGCAAACGACTGCGAGGCCTCGCTCAGCCGCCGCAGCGGCGCCAGCGTCAGACGCGAGATCACGATCGCGAGCAGGATGCTCTCCACCCCGATGACGCTGACGTAGATCGGCACGAACGACGGAACGTTGAAGTTCCTGACGGCATCCCGGTCGATCTCGAGCGAATAGGTGTCGCCTGGCGCGGCGGTGAACCGGACATACCAGCAACCGAACTCGGGAAGGTATTCGTGCAGGTGGCGCGAAGGCGGCTGGATGCAGCGCGCACGCTGGTCGACGCGTACGACGTGCGGGTCCGATGCCGCTCCGAATTGCGAGGCGACCGCCTCGCGTAGCCTTACGACTTCGCCCCGGCCCTGCGGCCAGGCATAGGGTTCCGGCGCATAGTGGCGGAAATGGAAGTCGTGCAGGCGCCTGTCGAACGCGTGCCGGTCGTGCTGCAGGCGATCGTGGATGTCGGCCACCGCCTCGAGGAAGTTCTGGCGCTGCAATGCTTCCATGCTTCGTGACCAGAACCACGCGGCGCTCGCGAGCGTCGCCCCGGCGGTGATCGCGAGCGTCGCGCAAACCACGAAGACCAGCCGGCCGCCGAGCGACTCCAGCCGTCTGCCGAGCAAGCGCCACGTGAGGGTCACCGGGCGCTCCCTCAGCGGAACGTCACGTCGGAGGCGAGCATGTAGCCCTCACCGCGCACCGTCAGGATCATGTCCGCCGCGTCGGACTCGAGTGCCAGACGTTGACGCAGCCGACTGATGCGGATGTCGAGGGACCGGTCGAACGATACCGTGGCGCCGCGCTCCGGCAGCAGCTCCTCGCGCGACAGCACCCGGCCCGGTCGCTCGAGCAGTCGGCGCAACAGGCTGTATTCCGACGCCGGCAGCATCACCAGGTGCCCGTCGGCCGCGATCAGGCGGCGGTGCAGCAGGTCGAGCTCCCAGGGCCCGAACCGCGCGATGCGGGCTTGCAGCGGCAGACCCGTCGCACTGCGGCGGCCCAGCAGCTTGCGGGCCCGCACGAGCAGTTCGCGGGGCTCGAAGGGCTTCGCGAGGTAGTCGTCCGCCCCGAGCTCCAGCCCGAGGACGCGCTCGATCGGCCCGGTCCGAGCGGTGAGCATCAGGATCGCCAGTGAATGCCCGGTAGCCCGGAGTTCTCGGCAGAGGGCGATGCCGTCGCCGTCCGGCAGGCCGAGATCGAGGATCAGGAGGTCGAATGCGGTGGCGGCGAGGGCAAGGCGCGCCTCGCCGACGGCGGAGGCGCCCTCCACCGCGTAGCCGTCGCGCGCGAAGATCTCGAGCAGGAAGTCCCGGATCGTGTCGTCGTCGTCGAGCACGAGGACGCGCGGTGCTGTGGCGGACGACATGGCGGCTTCTATCCGATCCGGGCTGCGAGCGGCGGGGAGCGCGCGCACGATCGTAGCAGCCAAACGCAAAGCGCGGGAGCGCGACCAGGTGTTTGCGATTGCAGCGGTTTGTATCCGGCGGGATACAAGGAGAACGGTCGCAGCCGCTCGCATTCCGCCGCTCCTTTCAAGGACTTGTCTGCAAAGGCCGGCGGCTACAATCGCCTACGCAACAGCGCTACCGTCACAGGTGCCGCTGCTGCTCCTGTTGCGCTCGATGCAACCGGGATGGCAGGCGATGGCCGAGAAGCGCACGGGGGTTGAGGTCGCGACGCCCGTGTCGGACCGCGCGCCTTCTCGCGGGGCGGACCCGTCCGCTTCCCGAGGCAGCGAGCCGCGATGGTGGACGCCGCTGCCGATGGTTGGCCCGCGTTACTGGGGCGCGCTGTGCCTCGCGAGCGTCCTCGGGGCGGATACCGGCGACATGCTTTCCCGCTCGCTCGGTCTCGGTTACTGGCACGGGCTTCCCCTGCTTGCCGTCCTGTTTGTCGCAACCGTGCTGGCGGCGCGCCTCGGCGTTCGCTCCGAGGCCTGCTACTGGAGCGGGATCGTTATCGTCCGCACCGCTGCAACGAACCTCGCCGACTGGCAGACGCTCGTCATCGGCCAGCCCATGGCAGTGACGGCTATAGTGTTCGGCGCGATCCTGCTGGCGCTCGTCGCCCGCCGGCGATCGGCGGCGGCGCTTCCGGTCGCGGGCGGGCTGTTTTGGGCTGCCATGCTCGCTGCCGGCACGGTTGGCACCGCGATCGGCGACGATCTGTCGTTCGGCCAGGATCTCGGACCGCCGCTCGCTGCCGCCTGCACGACCGTCGCGCTGCTCGTCGTCTTCAGGTGGCGCGCGACCTCCCGGCTGCCGGGGGCCGCGACCTTCTGGACCACCGTGGTGGTGATCCGGACTTGGGGCACCAATGTCGGGGACATGACGGCCGACCGCTGGGGCCTGGTCTCCTCCGCCGCGGCGATCCTCGTGCTGTTTGTCGGCCTGCTGCTCGCGTGGCGTCCGAGACCCTCGCCCGGCGTCACGATCGTCGGATGAGCGTTCGGGCGATCCGCCGCGTCGCGTTGCTGTGCCTCGCGCCCGTGTTCGGCACGGCGGAGGCGGTCGCCTCGCCGCCGTTTGTTCTCGACGACGGCGACACCGAGGATGTCGGTCACTTCGAGATCGACGTCGGCTCGCTTGCCACCTTCGGCAGGGAAGCGACGTCCGGCACGATGCCCTACCTGGAGGCCGATCTCGGCGTGCTGGGCGGTGTGGAAGCCAACCTTGTCGCACCGATCGCCTTTGCAGCGTCGCCGAGCCGCGGGCTCGTGGCCGGACCGGGCGACACCGAGCTCGAGGCCAAGGTTCGTGTTGTCAACCAGTCGGCGTCCATCGCCCTCCCGTCGATCGCGCTTGATCCGACGCTGCTTCTCCCGACCGGCAGCGTTGCGCGCGACCTCGGCGAGGGACGTCCGCAGCTGTTTTTGCCGGTGTGGTTCTCGAAAAATCTCGGACAATGGACCGTCTTCGGCGGCGGTGGCCCGACAGTCGGTCACGGCGCCGGCGAGCGTGATTTCCTGCTGTTCGGCGCGGGCGTGCTCAGAAACGTGGCCGACAACTGGCATGTCGGCGCCGAGCTCTATGAGACCACCCGCTCCGGGAGCCGCGATCCGAGCCTGCTCTCGGCGGACCTCGACGTCGTTCGCGACCTCTCCGCGCATGTCCATCTGTTCGCATCCGTCGGACGTGGCGCCGGCGCCGGCGCCGCCGAGGACCAGGCTCGCCTGTTCGTTGGCGTGCAGGTGACGCAATGAGCGACGGCATGCCGAGACGCATAAAGGCGACCGGAAAAGGACATGACCGAAAATGCTGATCAGACGCCTGCATGCATGGCTCGCGATACTCGCAGCGCCCACCATCCTGTTCTTCGCGGCAACCGGAGCGCTGCAGCTTTTCGATCTGCACGAGCCGCACGCCGGCTACCGGCCTCCGATCATCGTCGCCGAGCTGGCGCGGGTCCACAAGGACCAGGTGTTCGCACCGCCGCGGCACCACCACGATCCGGCGGCCGGTTCCGGCGCGGTTGCCGATCCGGTGGACCCACCTGCCGTGGTCCTGCTGCGCTGGGTGTTCCTTTCGGCAACGCTGATGCTCTGCGTCTCGACGGCGCTCGGGCTGTGGCTCGCTTTCCGGCACGAGCGTCGGCGCGGCACGCGGCTGGCGCTGCTCGCCTGCGGAGCGGTTCTGCCGATCGTGCTCGCCTGTGTCTGATGTGTTGCCGCCGGTGAAAGGCGCCTCGTCCATGTCCGAAACCGTCGCTGTTCCCGAGCGTGCCCGATCCGGATCGTCGGCTGCCGGCCTGGTGACCTCGCCGCCTGCACCCGTTGATGAGCGGGGCCGCATCCAGGCGATCGACGTGGTACGAGGCTTCGCCCTGTTCGGCGTCGTTTGGATGAACCTGTTCGAAAGCACGACGCGCATGGTGCCTCGCTCCATGCTGTTGGCGCTGCCCACGGCGCCAGCGGATCGGGTGATCGGCTTCTTGTCGTCCTGGCTGATGCAGGGCAAGGCGCAGTGCCTGTTCGGCATCCTGTTCGGCTTCGGCTTCGCCGTGTTCACCGACCGCGCCGCCGGGCGCCACGCAAATGCCAACGTGCTTTATGCGCGACGCCTGGCGGCACTGCTGGTGTTCGGCTGGGCGCATCTGGTGTTTCTTTGGTGGGGCGACATCCTCCACGACTATGCGCTGCTCGGCTTCCTGCTTCTCGTTACGCCGCGACTGCCGAGCGGGTTGATGCTCGCACTTGCGGTGACGCTGCTCTGCTTTCCGGGTCCGGTCGCGTCGCTTGTCGCTTCAATGGCCGGACACGATTTCGCGGCCGAGATCGGTCACGCGCACGCGCAGCTGAACCACGCGCTGTGGCACGCCCTTGCGGCGGGAGACTACCGCGCCACAATCCGCGCCTCTCTGCTTCGGGTCCGTCTTCTTTATGGCGGCGCCGGCACCATCACGCTGCTGGCACCCCTGATCGGCCAGTTCCTGCTGGGCGCCTGGTTGTTTCGGCAGGGCTGGCTTCAGGAGGTGGCATCGCACAAGCGCCTGCTCCGCTACGCGGCTGGGGTTGCGCTGCCATTCGGCCTCGCACTTACGGCGCTCGCGCCGCTTCGCCGAGTGTGGCCGGCGACAGCGTTCCTGCCGATGCCGCTGGCAGACATCGTCGACGATATCGGCACCCTTGTGCTCGCGCTGGCTTACGGCGCGACGGTTGCCCTTCTCGCTACATGCCGGTCGGCTGCGAAGCCAGTCGTCGGCTTCCCAGTGGTCGGCTTCGCAGCCTTCGGACGAATGGCGCTGACGAACTATGTCGCGCAGAGTTTCGTCTACTTCTTCGTCGAGTACGGATTTGGACTCGACCTTTTCACCCATACCGGCGTCACCGCAGACCTGATCCTCGGTGTTGCCGTGACTTGCTGCCAGATCACCTTCAGCTTGTGGTGGCTTGGTCGCTTTCGGTTCGGTCCGCTCGAGTGGCTTTGGCGTTCGTTGACGTACGGACGGTGGCAGCCGCTGAAAAAGTAAGCAAGCTTCTCGAGCCTGGCTCCGACATGCCGTCTCGTTTCGTTGCACCTCAAACCCCAACGAGGTCCGGACTGCCGAAACCAGAAGCGGAGCTGCTGCTAGGCGCGACCAGCTCGCGCGGGCTTCTGGATCCACAGGTTCAGCATGCCCGCGAAGCATCCCGGATGCTCCGCCTCGAACCGGTCCCAGCGCGCGAGGTCGCGCAGCGCCTCGGGCGCAGCACCGCCGTTCCACACGGCGAACGCACGTTCGGTGGACGCCGACACCTCGACCCCCAGCAGCGTGGCGCCTTCCCGCTCCAGGAAGGCCGCCACCTCCAGCGGCGTCACCGCTTGTTCCTGCACGTGGAACAGCAGGTCCCGGCAGCCGCTGATGGAGGCAAAATCCGGGCTCGCCCGCAGCCGCACCGCCCAGTCCTCGGCCAGCGCCGCGATCTCGTGGCGGCAGCCGCGCAGACCATCCGGGGTGGGCTCGATGCCGCGGCCGGCGATCCAGGCGCGTGCCTTTGCGACGTCGCTTCGGCCGCGCACCGTATAAAGCAGGACGTTCATCACGCCGCCCGGACGCAGCCGCTCGAGCAGGCCGTGCCAGCCGGCCCAGGGATCGGCGAGGTGGTGCAGCACGCCGCCCACCCCGATCATGTCGAACGAACGGCCGAGCTCGGCCAGCCGAAGCAGGTCGGCCTGCGCATACTCGATCGTTTCCACCCCGAGCGCTGCCGTCATGCGGGCGGCGTAGGCGAGGCTGGCCAGGCTCAGATCAACCGCAAGCACCCGGACATCGGCCAGGCAGCGGACGGTCTCCAGCGCCTGCTGGCCGGTGCCGCAGCCGGCCACCAGCACCTCGAGGGTCCTGCCTGCGGGCAGCGGCGCCAAGCCGGCGCCGGGGAACCGCCCGAGCAGCCATTCACGCAGATGAACCCGGCGCATGGCGCCCGCGGTTGTCACCCAGCGCGGGTAGGGGTTGGCCTCGTATTGATCGCGAACCATCTGCGAAAGCCGGTCGTCGATTGAGGTGGCGCGTGGGATTGCGCCACGAAGCCTGTTCTCCTCGGCGGGCTCGCCGAGCTGTTGCGCCAGCAGGCCGGAGACCATCGACGAGCAGGGATGCGCGAGCAACCGTTCGGCCTGCCGCAGCGATGCGAGCGGCCGGTACATGGCGACAGCGACGATGATCGCCTCCGAAGCCGGGGCGCCGCGCTGCAGCTCCGCCTCGATGGCGCGCGCGAGGGCATCGGCGTCGCGGGCTTCCGGAGCTTCGCAGTGCCACGCATACTCGTTGATGAAGCACTGACTGGCCAGCGCACAGGCCGCTTGCAGCGACTCGCCGTGCAGACCATCGACGCCGCCGGCCGCGTGCTGCAGCAGCAGCCGGCGCTGTTGGGTGAGCGCCCGTTCGGCTTCTGGGTGACAAAGCGGAGCCAGGTGCAGCAGGCTGCGGAGCAGGGTGTCGGACGCTGTCAGGGAACTCCGCCGCGAGGCGACGTCGCAGGTCGCGCGCGCCAGCTCCTGCGGGCGTGTCCAGCGTTCCGCCAAGGCGCGCTGCAGGATGCGCGGCAACGCTTCCGGCAGTTGCGGCATGATGTCGGGCCCGGGCATGTGGATCACGGCGTCGACGAACTGCGTGCGCAGCCTGGGCGTGTCGGCATGCAGCAGGGCCTCGCAGCTCGTCTTGAGAGCCAGGTCCCATGCCCCTGCCGCGAGGCATTCCTCGTTCAGGGCTTCGTGGGCGAGGGCGAAGTCCGGCCGCCGGGCGATCGCCCGCAGAAACGCGTCCGCGGCTTCCCGCGCGCCACGGGCGGACAGCGCGGTGCCCAGCCCGTACCAGGCATCTGGCAGGTCAGCGTTGATGCGCAGGGCCGACTGGAAGCTTTCGGCAGCCTCGGCGAAACGCTGCAGCTCCAGCAGGGCATTGCCCAGGTTGAGCAGGGTCGCAGCGCCGGGCTGCAGCTCGGCCACCCGCCGGTAATGGCGTTCGGCCTCGATCCGCTGTCCGGTGACCTGCAAGGTTTCCGCAAGGCCCTCGTGTAGTGCTGCCAAGGCCGGGGCTGCCAAGGCCGGGGTTGCCATGTTTGGTGCGGCCGACAGCGCCCGGGTGAACAGCGCCACCGCATCGCCCGGCCGGTTCTGCTGCCGGGCGATGGTTGCCCGCAGGTGCAGCGCCTGGAGGTGGCGCGGCTCCGCGGTGAGCAATCGGGCACACAGCGCATCCGCCTCGCCGAGGCGGCCGCCTCGGTAATGGGCGACCGCGACACCGAGCAGCGGTGCTGGCGGCGATGCGCCGATTGCAACGTTTTCCGCGCGTGCGGCGAGGCGGCGTTCTTTGCGACTCATGCGTTCAACTCCGGCTCGTCCGAGTGTGCGGCAAGCCTGCCGGACAGCACAATGCATGCGCCACCGCGCGGCCCGGCAGGCTGTTCGACGATGCCCAGCCTCTTGTGCAACTAAGGTATCCGGCGCTTGTATTGCTTCAACGAGCAACCAAGAAGCGATCGGGGGGATCGTGGCCAGCACCGAACCGGCATCCGCCATTCCGGCGTTGGAGATGCGGGGGATCTCCAAGACCTTCACCGGGGTCCGCGCCCTTCGCGATGTGCGGCTGCAGGCGTGGAGCGGCGAGATCCTTGCCTTGATGGGCGAGAACGGCGCCGGCAAGTCGACGCTGATGAAGATCCTGTCCGGCGCGCACCGCGCCGATCCGGGCGGCGAGATCCTGATCGGCGGACAGCCGATCGTGATCGGCGGCCCGCAGGATGCCAAGCGGGCCGGCATCGCCATCATCTACCAGGAGCTGGCGCTGGCGCCGAACTTGAGCGTCGCCGAGAACATCTATCTGGGCAGCGAGCTCACCCGTCCGGGCTTCCAGATCGACCGTCGCACCATGGAAGCCTCCTGCGCGCCGATCCTCGAGCGGCTGGGCGCGCCGTTCGGACCGCGCACGCTGGTGGGCACCTTGTCGATTGCCGAGCAGCAGATGGTGGAGATCGCCCGCGCCCTGCACGGCGAGAGCCGCATCCTGGTGCTGGACGAGCCGACCACGGCGCTGTCTTCGCGCGAAACCGAGCAGTTGTTCCGCCTGGTGCGCCAGCTGCGTTCGGATGGCATCGCGCTGATCTATATCAGCCACCGCATGGCCGAGGTGTATGAGCTCGCCGACCGGGTCACCGTGCTTCGCGACGGGAGCTATGCCGGCTCGCTGGACCGCGACCAGATCAGCGCCGAGGCCATCGTGCGCATGATGGTCGGGCGAGACCTGTCGAGCTTCTACACCAAGCTGCACGATCCCGACGTGATCCATCCGCATGTGGTGCTGGAGGTCGACGGCCTGACCGATGGCGGCCGCCGGGTCAAGCCGTGCTCGTTCTCGCTGAACAAGGGCGAGGTGCTTGGCCTGGCCGGGCTGGTCGGCGCCGGGCGCACCGAGCTCGCCCGCCTGATCTTCGGCGCCGACCGCAGCGCCGGCGGCCGCATCAGGCTGGAGGGCCGCGAGGTCTCGATCCGCAACCCGGCACAGGCGCTGGAGCTGGGCATCGCCTACCTCACCGAGGACCGTAAGGCGCTCGGGCTGTTTCTCGACATGTCGTGCGGCGCCAACATCAATCTCGGGGTGGTCGGGCGAGACGCCAAGGGCGGCATGCTGCTTGACCTGGCACGCGGCCGCCTCCGCGCCACCGAGGCGTTCCGCAACCTGCGGGTACGCGCGGCGAGCGCGCTGGTCTCGGTGGGCAGCCTTTCCGGCGGCAACCAGCAGAAGATCCTGCTGGCGCGCCTGCTGGAAACCGGACCCAAGGTGCTGATCCTCGATGAGCCGACGCGCGGCGTCGACGTGGGCGCGAAGTCGGAGATCTACCGGATCATCGACGAGCTGGCCCGCCAGGGCATCGCGATCCTGGTGATCAGCTCCGAGCTGCCCGAGATCGTCGGCATCTGCGACCGCGTGCTGGTGATGCGCGAGGGCCATATCGCCGGGATCGTGGGGGGCGCCGACGGGCCGCCGATCAATCAGGAAAACATCATGGCACACGCCGCCGGCATGGCAGCGTAAGGATCGTCCCGATGCAGCAGACCAAGATCACGCCCATCCAGGCTGACCCGGTGGCGGTGCCCACAGGCGGCGCCGGGTTGTCCGCGAGGCAGGTGCAGATCCGTGCCGCCTTGCAGGGTGCCGGCATGCTGCCGGTGCTGATCCTGCTGGCACTTGGCTTCCACTTCCTCGGCGGCCATCGCTTCCTCGGCATCCAGAACCTGTCGATCGTGGCCCAGCAGGCCTCGATCAATACCGTGCTTGCGGCCGGCATGACGTTTGTGATCCTCACCGGCGGCATCGACCTGTCGGTGGGCTCGATCCTGGCGGCGTCGGCCATGGGCGCGTTGATCGCCTCGCTCTGGCCGTTCGCGCACGGTGCCATGGCGATCCCGGTCTGTCTTGCCACCGGCCTGGTGATCGGGCTGATCAATGGGGCGCTGATTGCCTATGCCAAGCTGCCGCCATTCATCGTGACGCTCGGCACGCTCACCGCGGTGCGCGGTCTCGCCCGGCTGATGGGGGCGGACAACACCGTGTTCAACCCGAACCTCAACTATGCCTGGATCGGCAATGACGGGCTGGCGATCCTGCCGGGGCTGGTGATCCCGTGGCTTGCGATCATCGCCGTGCTGATCATCGTGGTTTCCTGGTTCGTGCTCAAGCGCACGGTGTTGGGCGTGCGCATCTACGCGGTTGGCGGCAATCCCGCGGCGGCACGCCTGTCGGGCATCAACGTGTCGGTGATCCTGCTGTTTGTTTATGCGCTGTCCGGCACGCTGGCGGGCCTCGGCGGGGTGATGTCGTCGGCGCGGCTGTATGCGGCGAACGGCCTGCAGCTCGGCCAGAGCTACGAGCTTGACGCCATCGCCGCGGTGATCCTCGGCGGCACCTCGTTTGTCGGCGGCGTCGGCTCGATCTGGGGCACCCTGATCGGAGCCCTGATCATCGCGGTGCTGACCAACGGGCTGATCCTGGTGGGCGTGTCCGACATCTGGCAGTTCATCGTCAAGGGCCTGGTGATCATCGGCGCCGTGGCGCTCGACCGCTTCCGCCAGCAGGGCGGTGCCCGCACCTGAGCGGCATGCTCCACGCCCGGCGGGCCCGGCCCGATCGCCTGGCGATAGGTCACAGGACGGGCCCGGGGATGTTTCGATGACCAGAATCCGCCTGCTTGCCGCCGCCGCGGCGATCGGCCTTGCCGCCGCCTGCTCGACGATGGCTCCCGCCGGAGCCAAGACGCTCGAGTCCGTCGGCGTCACCATGGGCTCGCTCGGCAATCCTTATTTCGTGGCGCTGACCAAGGGGATCACCGCGGCGGCGAAGGCCATCAATCCGAACGTGCGCGTGGTCTCGGCCTCGGCCGACTACGACCTGAACAAGCAGTTCACCCAGATCGACAATTTCATCGCCTCGGGCGTGAACGTGATCATCCTCAACGCGGTGGATCCGAACGCCATCTTGCCGGCGATCAAGCGCGCGCAGAAGGCCGGCATCGTCGTGGTCGCCGCCGACGTGAGCGCCACCGGCGCCGACGCCACGGTGGAGACCGACAACGTCGCCGCCGGCCGCATATCCTGCGAGGCGCTGGTCAAGGATATCGGCGGCAAGGGCAACGTCATCATCGAGAACGGCCCGCAGGTGTCGGCGGTGACCGATCGCGTCAAGGGCTGCAAGTCGGTGCTGGCGCAGCACCCGGAGCTGAAGCTGCTTTCGTCCGACCAGGACGGCAAGGGCTCGCGCGACGGCGGATTGATGGTGATGCAGGGCTACCTGATCCGCTTCCCGGAGATCGCCGGCGTGTTCACGATCAACGACCCGCAGGCGATCGGCTCCTCGCTCGCCGCCAAGCAGACGCATCGCACCAACATCGTCATCACCTCGGTGGACGGGGCACCCGACATCGTGTCGGCCCTGCGGGAGCCGGACGCCATGATCAAGGCATCCGCGTCCCAGGATCCCTACACGATGGGGGAGCTGGCCCTCAAGAACGCGGTCTCGATCATGAACGGCAAAAAGCCGGCCCAGCCGATCATCCTTATGGCGCCGAAGCTGATCACCAAGCAGAACGTGGCCAGCTACACCGGCTGGACGCAGCACTGAAAGCAGGCCACCGGCCTGGAGCATGATCCCTGCCGGGTCGTGCTCCGCCGCCGCGCCCGGCCGCTCGTGCCGGCATAGCCGCAGGCCCTGCTTGCCCGGCACGCTGAACCAAATTGAAGAACAAGCTCACGCCGCCATCCGGCCGACGGCGTATGGGTGTCGCCCAATTTTTGAGACTTCGATCTGGCCACAAAACGTTACCGATCTGCTGGAGCGCTGTGTTAGGAGGGCCTCTACTAACGTTAACTAACGCCCGATCGCTTGATCCTGCCCGCTCATCCCCGCTCCCGTTCATGGAGATCCGTGTGGCCATCCTGCTGAACCCCACCAAGTCAGGACGTTCCGCTAACGCGTCGAACCAGGTCGTGTTCATTGATCCGACCGTCACGGACTATCAGGCCCTGCTCGCGGGCATCGCTCCGGGCACCAAGGTTTATCTGCTTGATCAGCGGCAAGCCGGCCTGGCGCAGATCGCCCAGGTGCTGCAGAACCAGACCGACATCTCGGCCATCTCGATTGTTGCGCATGGCGGCGAGGGCGCGATCAGGCTGGGCTCCACCATCGTCAACGCGGAGACGGTCTCGCACTCGCAGCAGGCGCTGGCGACCATCGGCGCGTCGCTCGCTTCGGGCGGCGACATCCTGCTCTATGGCTGCGATACCGGAGAGGGCGCGAACGGCCAGGCCCTGGTCGACCAGATCGCGGCAGCAACCGGTGCGAAGGTGGCGGCCGCGTCGCACCTGGTGGGCGACGTCGCGGCCGGCGACGGCTGGAACCTCGATGTCACGAGCACCGGAACCCCGCTCGCGGCACCCAAGCTGTTCAGCACCGCGTCGCTCGACAGCTTTGCCTCTCCTCTGGTGGCCAACGGTCCTCCGGCCGGCTTGCCGATCACCATCACCAGCTTCACCGGCAACACCAGCTTCGTCGAGTCCGGCAACAGCACGATCAACAGCAGCGGCTACCTGCAGTTGACGGCCAACACCACCAACCAGGCCGGCATCGCCGTCTACAGCCAGGAATTTCCATCGACCACCGGCATCTCGGTGCAGTTCACCTATTACTCCGGAGGCGGCAACGGCGCCGACGGCATCTCGTTCTTCCTGTTGAACGCGGACCAGCTCACGGCTGCGGGCAAGACGGCGTCGAACGTGGTGGCGGGCGGCTATGGCGGCGGTCTCGGCTATTCCGATGACGGCCAGAACGGCATCACCGACGGCTTCCTTGGCATCGGCTTCGACACCTACGGCAACTTCAGCAGCACGGATCGCGGCTACCAGAACGGTACCGGAATGCTTGCCAACGCGGTGGGCGTGCGCGGCGCGGGGACCGGCGGCGAGACCGGCTACGCCCTGCTCACCAACACCGCCTATTCGCCCGGGATCGACGGCACGCGCACCGTCCGGATCAACCTGCTCAAGATCGACAGCACCCACGAGAGCCTGTCGGTGTTCATGAGCACCAACGGCGGCAGCACCTATAGCGAGATCATCACCAACTACGTCATCAACCAGACGCTGCCGAGCAACTTCTATCTCGGTTTCGCCGGCAGCACCGGCGCCTCGTACGACCTGCACGAGATCCAGAACCTTTCCGTCACCCTGCCGGTGACGCTCGCCGTCTCGACCCCGACCTTCACCGTGCCCAGCAACTACGCCGCCACGTACACGCTGTCGCCCGGCCAGGCGTTCACCTATTCCTATACGATCAGCGACAACGGCCCGAACGGATCGTCGCAGATCACGCTGCAGGACAACGCTTCCTCGGTCGAGACCGGCGTCACCTGGTCGGTGAAGGACGACCTCGAGACCCAGACCGGCAACGGCAACATCAATCTCAGCAACATCAATTTGGCGTCCGGCGACAGCGCCACGGTGACGGTGAGCGGCACCATCAGTTCCACCGCCCCCAACGGCAACGCCAGCCACACCATCACCAGCACGCCGGGCACCGCGTTCTCCTACCTGACGCCCTCCACGGGCATCGTCGAGATGGCGATCGGCTCGCCGAACCCGCAGCTCGCCGGAACCACCGCCACCGCCTCCACCAGCGGCACCACGGCGCTGCAGCTGTTCTCCGCCGCCCAGGTGGCGGATGCGCACGCCACCCCTACCTTCACCGCTACCATCACCCTGACCAACAGCGCGAATATCGTCACCGACGCCAACGGCGTGCTCAGCGGCACCGGCCTGGTCGAAACCCTTACCAAGGGCGTCTACACCCTCACCGCCATCGGCGCTGCGACCTTCAACACCGATCTTGAGGGCCTGCAGTTCACGCCCACCAGCTCCACCAAATCGGTCACCACCACGGTCGGCCTCAGCATCTCCGACGGCGTTCTCGGCACCACCCCCGCCACCGCCAGCACGCTGGTGACCACCGCGGCCACCTGCTTCCTGGCCGGCACGCGGATCCTGACCGAGCGCGGCGAGGTCGCGGTCGAGGAGCTGTTCAGCCGCTTTGAACAGAGGCAGGCACCCGACCAGGTGGCGGTGCTGGAAGACGGCGCCGTCGTGTTCCGGCCGATCCGCTGGATGGGCTGCCGGCATCTCGATGCCCGCAGCGTGGCTGCGAGCGGCCTGTATCCGGTGCGCATCCGCAAGGATGCCGTCGCCGACCAGGTGCCGCATCGCGACCTGCTGGTGACCCCCGAGCACTGCATCCTCGTGGATGGACGGCTGATCCCGGCCCGGATGCTGGTCAACGGGCGTTCGATCATCGAGGACCACACCGTTCTGAGCTACAGCTACTACCATGTGGAGCTCGAGCGGCACGGCATCCTCCTTTCCGAGGGCCTCAGCGCCGAGAGCTATCTCGACACCGGCAATCGCGGCAGCTTCATCAACAGCCAGGTTGTCGCCTTGCGGCCGGACCTGGGTGGCGGTGCCGCGCCGTTCAGCTGGCAGGCGGATGCCTGCCTGCCGCTGGCCACCGCGCGCGAGGAGGCGG
>CAXUNX010000021.1:0-27526 GCA_964252545.1 uncultured Acetobacteraceae bacterium
TGCAGGCGGTGGAGCGGCCGCGCGAGGTGCTGCGCCAGATGCTGCGCATCGGCACGCGCGCGATCGTCAGCTTCCCGAACTTCGGGCACTGGCAGCTGCGCTGGCAATTGCTGCTGCGCGGCCGCATGCCGATGACCGATGCCTGGGCGGCCGACTGGTTTGAAACGCCGAACATCCATCCCTGCACCATCCGCGACTTCTTCGCGCTCTGCGCCCGCGACGGCTATACCGTGCAACGGTGGTTCGCGGTTGACGACAAGGGAGAGCGTGCGCCGTGGCGGCGCTCGGTGCAGCTTGCCAACCTGTTCGGCGAGCAGGCGCTGTTCCTGCTGCATCGGTCCAGCCCCGTCCCGTCCAGCCCGATGGTGCAGCACAAGCATGCTAGGCGGATGGTGGCTACACCTTGACAGCCAACGGCTGATTGAAGCTGGGCCAAGGCGGACCTCCGGCGGTACCGGATCACGGCACGAGCGCGGGGTCGGTCATGCCGGGGATCAGCGTGTCGCAGGCCGCGCGCGTGCGGCGATGGTTGTTGTCGTCGTTGACGCAAAGGACGTGGGCGTCGAGGCGGATTTCGAGGTTGGCCTTGTCCGCCGGCAGGGCCGTGATCAGGTCGTGCGCGCAGTGCCCGTGGTCGCGGATGTCCGTGTCCACGCTCTCGATCAGGAGCTGAACGGGCACGGCGATGTCCGGCACGTCGGGCCCGTTGTGGAAACGGGAAAGGAGCCTGGCGCTCATCCGGCAAACCGGAGCGTACAGGGCCGGGTGGTCGAGGAGTGCCGCGTTGAGCGTCCGCGCGGCGGTCCGGGCTGCCTTGTCGGAATAGAGTACGTCTTTGTTGACGTTGGAGGACTTCCTGCTCTCTGCCTTTATAATCTCGTCGATGACGATGATCGCCTTGCAAGATGATGTTCCGCATCCGATCCGCCGCGCGTGATCGGCCGCTTGCGCAACATCCCGCACGAACGGCGCGGTGTTGTCAGGGCTCCAGGTCGCGGCAAGGCAGACCGACGCCATGGTCAGGAGGAACAAGACCATTTCGATGCCGCCGACGATGCGGTTTCCGAAGAGGGTGGGCATTCGTTATATCCCCTCCGACAGGAGCCGGGATCGCCAGTATCGCGAGGATGACCGCGTCAGCGTCAGCACCGACCGCTTACCAGGCATGCGGGGGGTGCTGGCTGAACCGGCCGCCGACGTGGGCCGGCACGAAGCTCAGCCACCCACCATCCGCGCCGGGTCGACGATGCGGTCGAACTCCGCCTCGCTGATGAAGCCGAGTTCAAGTGCCGACTGCTTGAGCGTCTGGTCGTGGTGCATGGCGTGGTGCGCGATCTGCGACGCCTTGTCGTAGCCGATCGACGGCGTCAGCGCCGTCACCAGCATCAGCGAGCGTTCGACATACTCCCCGATCCGGCGCCGGTCGGGCTCGGTGCCCTCGACCAGGAAGCGGCGGAAGTTGGTGCAGCCATCGGCCATCAGCGTGATCGACTGCAGGATGTTGTGGATCATCAGCGGCTTGTAGACGTTCATCTCCAGCATGCCGCCGGCGCCGCCGAAGCCGACCGCCACGTCGTTCGCCATCACCTGCACCGCGATCATGGTGAGGGCTTCCGCCTGGGTCGGGTTGACCTTGCCGGGCATGATCGAGGAGCCGGGCTCGTTTTCCGGCAGCCGAAGCTCGGCAAGCCCGGCGCGCGGGCCGCAGGCGAGCAGGCGGATGTCGTTGGCGATCTTGTAGAGCGAGACCGCAAGCGTGCGCAGGGTGCCGGAAAGCTGCACCAGCCCGTCATGCGCGCCCTGCAGCGTGAACTTGTTCGGCCCGGTCACGAACGGCAGTCCGGTCCAAGCCGCGATCTCTCCTGCCGCGGCTGCCGCGAAGCCGGGTGCCGCGTTGATGCCGGTGCCGACCGCGGTGCCGCCGAGGGCCAGCGGCATGATGCCCGCCAGCGCCTCGCGCAGCCGCACCAGATTGTCGTCGAGCATGCCCACGTAGCCGGACCATTCCTGCCCAAGCGTGATCGGCGTGGCATCCTGCAGGTGCGTCCGGCCGATCTTGACGATGCCCTCCCAGGCTCGCGCCTTCAGGGCGATGGCGTCGCGCAGCGCCGTCACGGACGTGATCAGCCGCTGCTCGACGCCCAGCGCCGCCGCGACATGCATCACCGTCGGAAACGTATCGTTCGAGGATTGCGAAAGGTTGGCGTGATCGTTCGGGTGCACCGGCCGCTTCGAACCCACCGGGGTGCCGGCTAGCTGGCAGCTCCGGTTCGAGATCACCTCGTTGACGTTCATGTTGAACTGGGTGCCGCTGCCGGTCATCCAGACATGCAGGGGAAACATGTCCTGGTGCAGCCCCTCCAGGATCTCGTCGCAGACTTGGACGATCAGCAGATAGACAGGCTCGTCGAGCTTGCCCAGCGCGTGGTTGGCGCGGGCTGCGGCGCGCTTCAGGATGGCGTAGCCGCCGATCATCTCGCGCGGCATCAGGTCACGGCCGATCGAGAAGAACTCAATCGAGCGCTGCGTCTGCGCGCCCCACAGCCGATCCGCGGGAACGGCGATCTCGCCGAGGCTGTCGGTCTCCTTGCGGTGCGTCACGTTCGGCTCCCGGCTGCGTCGCACCGCCAACGCGATGCTGGCGGGCGTGGTTCAGGCGTCAGTTGTCCGGCGTCGCGGCGAGCCAGCTGGTCTCCACGTGGCTGGCTCGAAGCAGCACCACGAGGGTCAGCGGCGCCGGATCCGGCTCCATTCCCGGCAGGCCGTAGCTGGTGCGGCCGCTTCTGGCGGGCGCATGACCATAGAGCCGGGCGAGCGACGCCGCACTGGCGCCAGGCCGTGCGATCCTCGCATCGAGCGTCAGATCGGCCTCGCGCAGCGGCGCCGGGCAGCGGCGTCCTTCCTGGCCGATGGAGTCGAGCGCAAGCGCGTTCACCGGATGCGACGCACCTTCGCCCTGGCCGGCGTCGGCAACCAGCCACAGCGTGAGCGCATCCGCGAGCCTGGCCGGACGCCTGGTGCCTGCCGGAACGTCGAGCCGGACGCAGAACCAGAACACGCTGTTGCCGGAGGCGCCCTGATGCTCGACGGGAACTCCAAGCCTATGGCCGAGCTCCTCGATCGGCGTCCGACCGAGCTTCACCGCGAGGCCGCCGATCCGGGCCGGCGAAAGGCTGGCCACTCCCACCGGCGGAGGCGGCGGTTCGGGGGTTTCCACGCGGATCATGTCCTGCAGGAAGGGCGAGGGGATCTCGCGTGCGGCGGCCGCGCCGCCCACCAGAGCGAGCGGCAGCAGGGCCGCCGCCAGCGTGCGTGCGGCGGCACCGCCTGGAACAACCGCAAACAGCATTGCGAGCAGCAGCAGCACGGCGCAGAACACGGCCACCGCCGGCCATCCGCCGGACTCCCAAAGACGGCCGCCGATCAGGCTGAGCACGCTCGAGCCCAGGTAATAGGAAAGCAGGTAGAGCGAGGCGGCATGCGCCTTCGCCTCGTGGGCGAGTCGGCCGACGCTGCCGCTGGCGACGGCGTGACCGCCAAAGAAGCCCACGGTGAACAGGGCGAGGCCGGCAATGACCGGCGCCAGGGCCGCGCTCATGGTCAGCAGCAGTCCCAGCAGGGACACCCCGAGGCTGCAAACCAGGACCGGCTTGCGGCCGATCCGGTCCGCGACCCCGCCGGCGGCGGTCGAGGCGGCGCTGCCAAGCAGGTAGATCACGAAGATGCTGCCGATGGCGGCCTGGTTGAGGCGGTAGGGGGGCGCCAGCAGGCGATAGGCGACGGCGTTGAACAGGGTCACGAAGCTGCCCATCAGCAGGGCGCCGACCGCGAACAGCGCGCGCAATCCGGGCGTGCGCAGATGCCGCATCCAGGCCCCGAGATGGAAGGCCACGTCGAATCCGGCGCGCCTCCGGAAATTGCGCGACGGCGGCAGCAGCAGCAGGAAGGCGACCGCCGCCGCGGCACCCAGCAGTCCGACCACGCCGAGTGCCCCGCGCCAGCCCGACCATTGAGCAGCCAGCCCGGTCACCAACCGGCCGGACATGCCGCCGATCGCGGTGCCGCCCACATACAGCCCCATCGCCCGCCCGAGCCCGGAGGGATGGATCTCCTCGGCGAGATAGGTCATCGCGATCGCCGGCGCGCCTCCCAGGGCCAGCCCCTCGGCTGCGCGCAGGATCAGCAACGTAGTCCAGTCCGGGGCCGCGGCGGCCATCAGGTTCAGCAAGGCTGCGACGCACAGGGATGCGGCCATCAGGGTCTTGCGGCCGAGCGATTCCGAGATGGCGCCGGCCAGCAGGATGGAGGGTGCCAGCAGGCCGGTGGCGACCGACAGCGCCAGCGCCGACTGCGCGGCGTCGAGATCGAAACGGCGCGAAAACAGCGGCAACAGCGGCTGCACGCAATACAGCAGCGAGAAGGTGGCGTAGCCCGACAGGAACAAGGCGATGACGATACGCCGGTAGGCCGGGCTGCCGCGCTCGGTCCAGGGCGGTTCCATCAGGTGGCCGGTTGGTCGGAGTGAGAGGATTCGAACCTCCGGCCCCTGCGTCCCGAACACAGTGCTCTACCAGGCTGAGCTACACTCCGGCAGCAGCGGCGTATACAGCCGCTCCGGCGGCGCTGCAAGCTGCGGCCGGGCCTGGTGGAGGCCACAGCAAGCTCAAAGCCGCGCGGCATCGGCGTGGCGCCGGTTGGCGGGCGCCAGGCTCGTGCCCGCGAGCTGCGCCAGGGCCGCGCCCACACCCGGCACCACGCTGAACAACGACCGGGCCGAGGCATCGGCGAAGCCTTCCTGGACGGCGTGCTCGATCGCGGCAAGCAGCGGCTGGGCCCATCCTGCGACGTCGGTGATCAGGATCGGCTTGTTGTGCAGCCCGAGCTGGCGCCAGGTGATGATCTCGATCGCCTCGTCGAACGTGCCGAGGCCGCCCGGCAGCACCAGGAAGGCATCCGCCTGGGAGAACATGTCCTGCTTGCGGCTATGCATCGAGTCCGTGACCGTGAGGTCGGCCACCTGCTCGTGCATGACTTCACGGGTCGACAGGAAGTGCGGGATGATGCCGGTGACTTCGCCTCCAGCGTCGATCGCGGCATCGGCGAGCACGCCCATGAGCCCCACCTTGCCGCCGCCATAGATCAGCCTGATGCCGGCGCGGGCGAGGCCCTCGCCGGCTTCGCGCGCCGCCGCCGCATAGGCCGGATTGCTGCCGAACCGCGAGCCGCAGAACACCGCGACGGAAGCGATCCCGCGCGCCGTATTCGGCATGGACGGGCCGGCTTGCTGGTTTCGCTGGATCATGACCGGCAGCCTAGCCGCACCGGGCCTCCGACGCCATGCGCGGCCGTTTGGCCCCGAGGCCGGAGTTTGCCGCAGGCTGAAACCCTGGCTGCCCGGTCCGCTCGCCGATGTGACCCGTTCTGATCAGGGCCCGCTCAGGGCTGCCCGGTGCCGGAGGATCTCGCGCGACGCTCCGCCAGCGCCACCGCAAGGGTGGTCGCCAGCGCGAAGGTGGCGGACAACGAGCGGAAGCCGGCATGGTCGGTTTCGGCCACTTCAAGCCAGGTCTCGGCGATCTGCGTCAGCGGCGAGAACGGGCTGTCGGTGATGGCAACGACCCGCGCACCCCGCCGCGACGCGGCCGAACACAGTTCCAGCGTTTCCGACCCGTAGGGCGTGAAGCTGACCGCCAGCACCACGTCGCTGCCGTCCAGCAGCTCGATCTGCCGATGGCCGAGTCCGCCCGCATTGTCGACCAGCTCGCATCGTGCCCCCAGCCTGCGCAGCGCATAGGAAAGATAGAGCGCCACCGGATAAACGCGCCTTGTGCCGATCAGGCTCACCGAGCGTGCTTCGGCCAGCCTCTGCACCGCACCGGCGAATGCTTCGGGGTCAATCGTCTGCTCCAGGTGGTTGAGCGACACCTGCGCTGCATGAACGAAGCCGTGCAGGAGCGACATGGGGTTTGCCGGCTGCGCCGGGTCGCCGGCCGCGATGGTTTCCAGGCGCTCGCGGTAATCGGGCCAGCGCTTGCGCGCATGCGCCCGGAACACCGCCTGCACGTCGGAGAAACCGGCATAGCCGAGCGCCTGGGCGAACCTGACCAGCGTCGAGGGCTGCACCCGGGCCTGGGCAGCCAGGTCGGCCACCCGGCCATAGGCGATCTCCTCGGGATGGTTGATCGCGAACTCGGCCACCTGCACCAGCCGCTTGGGCAGCGAGGGCCGGCTCGCCACGATCAGCGCGCGCAGACCCCGGAAGTCCCTGGGGATCTCGGAGCCGGGCTGCAGCGACACGGGATCAATGGTTGGCTCATCCACGACTTGGCCTCATTGACACACTCTCCGTGACGGTGGAATGTGGCTTCCATTGATGCTGCTTTCCATTACAAGCATTCCAATCGGTCATTCCATTCGGCGTCGTCATCAATTATCGGACCGGAGTGGTTCTGGCGATGCCTTTGAGGTGGCTGCACCATGGGGTCGCTCCGGCCCGTGTCTCGAGGACACCATGACCAAGGTTCGCTTCGCCGTGCTCGGCTGCGGCCGGATCGGCCGGATGCATGCGGCCAATCTCAGCCATCATCCGGATGCCGAGCTCGTTTCGGTGTTCGACGTGCTGCACGAAGCCGCCGCCGCCACTGCCGCAGCACTGCAGGTCCGTCACGCGGGCTCGGTGGCCGAGGCGCTCGCCGACCGCTCGGTCGACGCCGTGCTGATCGCCACCTCCACCGACTCGCATGTGTCGCTGATCATCGAGGCGGTGCGCGCCGGCAAGGCGGTGCTGTGCGAAAAGCCGATCGACCTCGACATCAACACCGTGTTTCGCTGCCGCGACGAGATCGCCGGGCTGAACCCGATCGTCATGATCGGCTTCAACCGGCGTTTCGATCCCTCGTTCGCCGCACTCCGCCGACGCGTCGAGGAAGGAGAGATCGGCAGGATCGAGCAGGTCGTCATCAGCAGTCGCGATCCGGCTCCCCCGCCGATGTCCTACATCAGGAACTCCGGCGGGCTGTTCCGCGACATGATGATCCATGATCTCGACATGGCCCGTTCTTTGGTCGGCGACATCGTCGCGGTATCATCGCTCGGCGCCGTTCTGGTTGATCCCGCTATCGGCGCGGCCGGCGACATCGATGCCGCCATGGTCACGCTGGAGGCGGCCTCCGGCGCGCTGGTCCATATCAACAATAGCCGCCGCTGCGCCTACGGCTATGATCAGCGGCTGGAGGTGTTTGGCGACAAGGGGATGCTGCTGGCCGGCAACCAGCGCGAAACCACGGTCGAGGCGCACTCCGCCGAACGCACCGCGAGCCGCGATCCGATCCTGCACTTCTTCATCCAGCGCTACACCGCGGCCTATGCCGCCGAGATCGCGCACTTCGTGTCCGCGGTGAGGACACGCACCATGCCGCGCCCCAGCTTCGACGACGGCCTGCAGGCGCTGCGGCTTGCGGACGCGGCGGCGGAAAGTCATCGCAGCGGCCGCACCGTCCGGCTGGATCAGCCACCGGCGGCTTGAAGCGGCCGCATCCAGCAACAGCAGGTCAGCTTCGGGTTGGTGGGCGGATGCTGATCAGGCCGAATGGCTGAACCACCGCCCTTGCCAAGCGATAGCCCAGTTGGAACAGACGTTCCGTATTGACCGCCAGATGGAACCGCTGCAAGGTTCGCAGCCAGTTCCGGGACGGGTGCCATGGATCCGATGATGCTTGACGTCGTGACGATCGGCCGGTCCTCGGTGGACCTGTATGGCCAGCAGGTCGGAGCCCGGCTCGAGGACATGGCGAGCTTCAGCAAGGCCGTCGGTGGCTGCCCGGCCAACATCGCCATCGGCACGTCGCGCCTGGGCTTGCGTTCGGCGATCATCACGCGCGTCGGCGACGAGCATTTCGGCCGTTTCATCCGCGAGCAGATGGAGCGGGAAGGCGTGGTGGTCGACGGCATCCGGGTCGACCCCCACCGGCTCACCGCGCTGGCGATCCTGGGGGTACGCGACAGCACCAGCTTTCCGCTGATCTTTTATCGCACCGACTGCGCCGATGCGGCGCTGGATCACAGCGACATCAACCAGGACCTGCTGGCCAAGGCGCGCGCGGTGGTCGTCACCGGCACCCATTTCTCGAGCCCGCACGCCGCCGCGGCACAGCGCGAGGCGATGCGGATCGTGCGGGCGCATGGCGGCAGGGTCGTGTTCGACATTGATTACCGGCCGAACCTGTGGGGCCTCGCCGGCCACGGAGCCGGTGAGCAACGCTACATACGCTCGGACACCGTGACCGCGCGCCTGCAGGACATCCTGCCGGAATGCGCCCTCGTGGTCGGCACCGAGGAAGAGCTGCACATCGCCGGCGGCAGCGAGAACACGCTTGCCGCGATCCGAACCATCCGCAGCCTGACTGCGGCCGTCATCGTCTGCAAGCGCGGCCCGATGGGCTGCGTGGTGTTTGAGGGCGCGATCCCCGACAGCCTGGAGGACGGCATCAAGGGGCCGGGCTTCCCGGTGGAGGTGTACAACACGCTGGGCGCCGGGGATGCCTTCATGTCCGGCTTCCTGCGCGGCTGGCTGCGCGACCAGCCGCTGGAAACCTGTTGCGCCTTTGCCAACGCCTGCGGCGCGTTCGCGGTCTCGCGCCTGCTCTGCTCGCCGGAAATCCCGACCTTCCCCGAACTGGAACATTTCCTGAGCCAGGGCAGCCCGCATCACGCGCTGCGTTTCGACGCCGCCCTCAACCAGCTCCATTGGGCGACCACGCGCCCCATCCAGCCGACGCCGATCCTTGCCCTGGCCTGCGACCACCGGGTGCAGCTCGAGCAGCTGGCGGACGAGGTGGGGGCATCCCGCGCGCGGATCGCCGCCTTCAAGGTGCTGGCTGTGGAGGCAGCTTGCGAAGTGGCCGCCGGTCGGCCGGGCTTTGGCATGTTCCTCGATGGCCGCTACGGACGTGAAGCGCTGTTCGCTGCGTCGCGCGCCGGGCTCTGGGTCGCGCGTCCGATCGAGCGCACCGGGTCGCGTCCGCTCGATTTCGAGAGCAGCACCGCGGAGCAGCCGGGCAGCCTCGGGGCGCAGCTGGTGGAGTGGCCGCTCGACCAGGTTGTGAAGTGCCTGTGCTTTTATCATCCCGACGATGACGAGGCGCTGCGCCGGCGCCAGGAACGCGAGCTGCTGCGCGCGCAGGATGCGTGCCGCCGCCAGAACCGCGATCTGCTGATCGAGATCATTGCCGGCCGGCACGGGGCGCTTGCGGACGACACGATCCCCCGCGTGCTGAGCCGGCTGTATGAGGGCGGCCTGAAGCCCGACTGGTGGAAGCTGGAGCCGCAACGCAGCCGCGAGGCCTGGTCGGCGATCGGCCGGGTGATCGAGGCGGGCGATCCGCACTGCCGCGGCGTGGTGATGCTGGGGCTGGACGCTCCGGCCGAGCAGCTGGTGGAAGCGTTCGCCGCCGCCGCCACCACCGGGCTGGTCAAGGGTTTCGCGATCGGCCGCACCATCTTCATCGACCCGGCACGCGCCTGGCTGTCCGGCCGGATCAGCGATGCGCAGGCGGTGGAAACGATGGCGCAGCGCTTCCGGGCACTGGTGCAGGCATGGCACGACCGGGCGCGTGAGGCAGCCTGAGATGCACGGGATCAACAGCGTGAGACTCACCACGGCGCAGGCGCTGGTCCGGGCGATGGCGGCGCAGAAGGTCGAGACCCCGGCTGGCGTCGTGCCGATGTTCGCCGGGGTGTGGGCGATCTTCGGCCATGGCAACGTGTCCGGGCTCGGCGAGGCGCTGCATGGCATCCGCGACCGGATGCCGACCCTCAGGGCGCACAACGAACAGGCGATGGTGCACGCGGCGACCGCCTACGCCAAGGCCGCGCGCAGGCGTCGGATGATGGCCTGCACCACCTCGATCGGCCCGGGCGCGCTGAACATGGTGACCGCCGCCGCGGTGGCACACGTCAACCGCCTGCCGGTGCTGCTGCTGCCGGCGGACGTGTTCGCGAGCCGCCTGCCCGATCCGGTGCTGCAGCAGATCGAGGATTTCGGCGACGGCACGGCGACCGCCAACGACGCGTTCCGGCCGTTCTCGCGCTATTTCGACCGCCTCACCCGCCCGGAGCAGCTGGTGCCGGCGTTCGCGCGCGCGATCGCGGTGCTCACCGATCCGGCCGAGTGCGGGCCGGTGACGCTGGCGCTGTGCCAGGACGTGCAGACCGAGGCGTTCGATTTCCCCGAGCGCCTGTTTGCCGAGCGCGTGCATCGGCTGCGCCGCCCGGGTGTCGACGCGATCGAGCTGGAAGAGGCGGTGGCGGTGCTGAAGCGCAGCCGGCGTCCGGTGGTGGTGGCCGGTGGCGGGGTGCTGTATTCGGGCGCCGAGGCCGAGCTCGCGCAGTTCTGCCGGGCGCACGGCATCCCCGCGGGCGAGACCCAGGCGGGAAAATCCACCCTGCCGGCTGACCATCCGATGAACATGGGCGGCATCGGCGTGTGCGGCAGCAATGCCTCCAACCAGCTTGCGGCGGACGCGGACGTGGTGCTCGCGGTCGGCACCCGGCTGCAGGACTTCACCACCGGTTCCTGGTCGCTGTTCGGCGATCCGGACCTGCGCATCATCAGCCTGAACACCCAGCCTTTCGACGCCCTGAAGCACGCGGCGTTGCCGCTGGTCGCCGATGCGCGCGCCGGGCTGGCGGCCCTGGAGGCGGCCCTGGAGGGGGCGCCGGGCGGCTGGCGCGCCGATCCTGCCTGGACCGGCCGCGCCGAGGCTCTGCGCGCGGAATGGCTGGAGACCGCCTCCGGATTCACCGCGCTGCCGCCGCCGGAGCAGCAATCGCTGCCGTCGGACGCGCAGGTGATCGGCGCGGTTGAGCGCAGTGCCAGCCCGAGCGAGGTGGTTGTCTGCGCGGCCGGCGGCCTGCCGGGGGAGCTGCAGAGGCATTGGCGACCGCAACAGGCGGGAGGCTACCACATGGAATACGGCTTCTCCTGCATGGGCTACGAGATCGCGGGCGGGCTCGGGGTCAAGATGGCCGCACCCGAGCGCGAGGTCATCGTGATGGTCGGCGACGGCTCCTACATGATGCTGAACTCGGAGATCGCCACCTCGGTGATGCTGGGCGTGAAGCTCGTGGTGGTGGTGCTCGACAATCACGGGTTCGGCTGCATCAACCGCCTGCAGCAGAGAACCGGCGGAGCACCCTTCAACAATCTCTGGCAGGACAGCCAGAACATGAAGGAGATGCCGGCGATCGACTTCGCTGGCCACGCGCGCAGCCTGGGCGCGCTCGGCGAGAAGGTCGCGGACCTGCCGGCATTAACCGCGGCGATCGGGCGTGCCCGCCAGTCCTAGCGCACCCATGTCATCGTGATCGACACCGACCCCGCGACGACCACCGCGGCCGGGGGCCATTGGGGGTATGGCGCGGTACCGGAGGTGTCGTCGCGCGAGCAGGTGCGCAACGCCCGCGCCGAGTACATCAACGCCCGCGCGCGTCAGCGTATCGGTTCCTGACAATGGCGGGGCCGCAGGGAGGACAGCGCCCATGACGATCCGCGTCGGCATCAACCCGATCACCTGGTCCAACGACGACATGCAGGAGCTGGGCGGGGAGACGCCGCTGCAGACCTGCCTCGCCGAAGCCAAGGCGGCGGGATATGAGGGGCTCGAGCTCGGCCACAAATTCCCCCGCACCCCCGATGCGCTCAAGAAGGAGCTGGCGCCGTTCGGGCTTGCCTGCGTGTCGGGCTGGTATTCGTCGGCACTGCTGGAGCGCGATGCGCAGGCCGAGATGCGCCAGGTGCGCCCGCATCTCGACCTGCTCAAGGCGATGGGCTCGAGCGTGATGATCGTGGCGGAAACCTCCAACGCCATCCACACGGATCGCACCGTGCCGATGAAAAGCCGCCCGACGCTGCCGACGCAGGACTGGGCCCCGTTCGGCGCGCGCCTGACCGGCTTCGCGGACGCGCTGCAGCGCGAGGGCGTGCGGCTGGTCTACCACCACCACATGGGCACGGTCGTGGAATCCGAGGCCGATATCGACGCGCTGATGGCCCATACCGGCCCCTCGGTGCATCTGCTGCTCGATACCGGCCATGCCAGCTGGGGGGGTGCCGATCCGGCGGTGCTGGCCGCGCGCTACCGGCAGCGGATCAGCCACGTGCACACCAAGGACATCCGGCCGGAGGTGCGCAGGCAGGCCGAGGCGGGCAACTGGAGCTTCCTCGATAGCGTGCTGGCCGGGGTCTATACCGTGCCCGGCGACGGCTGCATCGACTTCATCGGCGTGTTTCGCGCGTTGCGCGGCTATGCCGGCTGGGTGGTGGTCGAGGCGGAGCAGGATCCTGCCAAGGCCGATCCGCTGTTCTATGCCACGCTGGGCTATCGCAACCTGGCCGGGTTGCTGTCGCAGGCGGGACTGCGCCCATGAGCTCGCCGCTGCTGATCCGCCCCATGCAGGGCGATGCCGAGAACATCGTCCAGCGCATCACCCCACAAAGCGCCGGCTGGCGCTTTGTCGGCTTCGAGGCGGTGGATCTCCTGCCGGGCAAGGTGCTGGCACGCGCCGGCACCGGCAACGAGCTGTGCCTGGTGCTGCTGGCGGGCCGGGCGCGGATCTGGGCGGACGGGCGGGATCTCGGCTTGCTTGGCGGCCGCGCGAGCCCGTTCGAGAGCGGCCCCTGGTCGGTCTACCTGCCGCCCCGTCTCGACTGGAAGGCCGAGGCGGAGGGGCCGGCGGAGCTCGCGGTCTGTGCAGCACCGGCGAGCGGACGGCTGGCGCCGCGGGTGATCAGGCCGGAGCAGGTGGATGAGCTCACCCGCGGCACCGGCACCAACGCCCGGCTGGTCCGCAACATCCTGCCGGATACCGCCGAGGCCGAGTGCCTGCTGGTGGTGGAGGTGGTGACACCGGGCGGCCACTGGTCGAGCTACCCGCCGCACAAGCACGACACCGACGACCCTCCGAACGAGACCTATCTGGAGGAGACCTACTACCATCGGCTGCGGCGCGGCTCCGGCTTCGCGGTACAGCGCGTCTATACCAAGGACGGATCGCTGGACGAGACGATGGCGGTCGCCGACCGCGACGTGGTGCTGGTGCCCAAAGGCTACCATCCGGTCGGGGCGCCGCACGGGTTCGATCTGTACTACCTCAACGTGATGGCCGGGCCGGTCCGGCAATGGCGTTTCACCATGGACCCGGATCAGGCACACCTCCCGTACTGACCAGGGCCCTGTCGATCGTGACCCGGCGGATCGGGTGAGGGAGCAGGAGTCGCTCATGGACGTTATCCAGCATTTCATCGGCGGCGCCCCCACCGAAGGCCAGGGGACGCGGCGTTCCGACGTGTTCGATCCGACCACGGGTGCGGTTGCCCGCCAGGTCGTGCTGGGCACGCCGGATGACGTGGATGCCGCCGTGCAGGCGGGGCTGCGGGCATTCCCCGGCTGGGCCGCGACCCCGCCGCTGTCGCGGGCGCGGGTGATGTTCCGCTTCCGCGACTTGATCGAGCAGAACGCCAAGCAGCTTGCCGCGATCATCACCGCCGAGCACGGCAAGGTGCTGTCGGATGCGCTGGGCGAAGTCACCCGCGGCATGGAGGTGGTGGAATATGCGACCGCCGCACCCGAGCTGCTCAAGGGCGACTTCACCGAGCAGGCGGGGCGCAACATCGACGCCTGGTCGATGCGCCAGCCGCTTGGCGTGGTGGCCGGCATCACGCCGTTCAACTTTCCCGTCATGGTGCCGCTCTGGATGATGCCGATGGCGATCGCCGCCGGGAACTGCTTCATCCTCAAGCCATCGGAACGCGATCCGTCCGCGTCCGTGGCACTGGCCGGGCTGTTGAAGCAGGCGGGTCTGCCCGACGGGGTGATGCAGGTGGTGCACGGCGACAAGCAGGCGGTGGATGCGATCCTGCACCATCCCGACATCCAGGCGGTGAGCTTCGTCGGCTCGACGCCGATCGCGCGCACCATCCACCAGACCGGTGTTGCCCACGGCAAGCGGGTGCAGGCGCTCGGCGGTGCCAAGAACCACGCGGTGGTGATGCCCGATTGCGACCTCGACAAGACCGCGGACGCGCTGATGGGCGCCGCCTTCGGCTCCGCGGGCGAGCGCTGCATGGCGATCTCGGTGGCGGTGGCGGTGGGCCCGGTCGCGGACCGGCTGGTCGACACGCTGGCGCCCCGGATACGGGCGCTCAAGGTGGGCGCCGGCACCGAGCCGGAGGTCGAGATGGGGCCGCTGGTCACGCGCGCGCACCTGGACCGGGTGTCGGGCTACATCGATGCCGGCGTGGCCGAGGGCGCCAAGCTGGTGGTGGACGGGCGCGGGCTGAAGCTGCAGGGCTTCGAGGGGGGCTTCTTCATCGGCGGCACGCTGTTCGACGAGGTGACGCCCGACATGCGCATCTACCAGGAGGAGATCTTCGGCCCGGTGCTGAGCGTGGTGCGCGCGCCCGACTTCGACCGCGCGCTCAAGCTGGTCAACGAGCACGAGTTCGGCAACGGTGCCGCGATCTTCACCCGCGACGGCGACAGCGCGCGCGCCTTCGTGCACGGCGTGCAGGCCGGTATGGTGGGCGTCAACGTGCCGATCCCGGTGCCGATGGCGTTCCACTCGTTCGGCGGCTGGAAGTCGTCGCTGTTCGGCGACCACCACATGCACGGGCCGGAAGGAATCCGCTTCTTCACCAAGCTCAAGACCGTGACCTCGCGCTGGCCTGCCGGCATCCGTTCGGGCGCCGAGTTCGTCATGCCCACCCTGTCCTGAGGATCCCGCCGGAGCCTGCCTTGCCACCTCCACCATGCCTCAGCCGCAGATCAATCAAACGGAGAGAAACGTGAAGAGAATAATGCTCGGCGGATTGTTCCTGGCGTCATGGACGCTGGGCAGCCTGCCCGCGGCCAGCCTTGCCGCCGAGATCGACAGGGTCGGGATCACCGTGGGCTCGCTCGGCAACCCGTATTTCGTTGCCACCGACAAGGGCATCACCTCGGAGGCCCACAAAATCACGCCAAAGGCGCAGCTCACCTTCGTCTCGTCGGACTACGACCTGAACAAGCAGTTCACCCAGATCGACAACTTCATCGCCAGCGGCGTGAAGATTATCATGCTCAACGCGGTTGACCCGGTTGCGATCAAGCCGGCGATCAAGCGGGCCGAGGCCGCCGGCGTGGTGGTTGCAGCGTTCGATGTCGCCGCCGAAGGCGCCAAGCTGACGGTGGAGACCAACAACATCCAGGCTGGCGCCGAGTCCTGCCAGTACATCGTGGACCATCTGCCGGGCGGCAAGGGCAACGTCATCATCCTGAACGGGCCGCAGGTGTCATCGATCAAGGATCGCGTCACCGGGTGCAAGCAGGTCCTGGCCTCCCACCCCGGCATCACCCTGCTGTCGTCGAACCAGAATGCGCAGGCGTCGCGCGAGGGCGGGCTCGCCATGGGCCAGTCCATGCTCACGCACTACAGCAACATCGATGCCGTGTTCGCCATCAACGATCCAACCGCGATCGGGATGAACCTGGCGGCAAAGCAGCTGCACAGGACCAACTTCTTCATCACCTCCGTCGACGGCGCACCGGACGTGGTCTCCGAGCTCAAGGACAAGACCAGCCTGATCAAGGCCTCGGCTGCGCAGGATCCGTCCGGCATGGCGGCGATGGCCTACCGGTTGGCGGTCGGCGTGGTGAACGGCCACATGCCGCCCAAGAACATCGTGCTGCTGCCACCGCACCTGGTGACGACGGCGAACGTGGGCAGCTACAAGGGCTGGGGAGGCTGATGGCGGTTATCAGTCCAGCGTAACCCAGCGCCGCTCGCGGCTGGAGACGCGGGCGGCGTCGACGACGCGCTGCACCTCGAAGGCTTCGCGGAAGTCGGCGAACGGGCGCGGGCCGCCGGCGATGGCCTCCAGCAGGCCGCGGATCTCGATCACCTTGAGCTCGTTGAAGCCGAGCTGGTGGCCGCCCGCTGGGCAGAACGCGGCATAGGGCGGATGCTCGGGCCCGGCATGGATGCTCCGGAAGCCGTTGCGCGAGCCGTCCGGCTCCACCCGAAACAGCAGCAGCTCGTTGAGCCGCTCCTGGCTGAACACCAGTGCGCCGCGCTCGCCCGACACTTCGAAGCCGAGCTGCATCTTGCGGCCCGACGCCAGCCAGCTGGCCTCGATCGTGCCGCGGGCGCCCTGGGCGAAGCGCACCAGGAGCCTGGCCTGGTCGTCCACCAGCACCGGCCGTGGCGCATCGCCTGCCGACGGCCCGGGACGCTCGGTGATCGCGGTATCAAGGTCGGCACAGATCTCGCAGATCGGTCCGAGCAGGTAGCGGGCCATGCCGATGATGTGGCTGCCGAGATCGGCGAGCGCGCCGCCGCCGGACGCGGGATCGAGCCGCCAGCTCCAGGGGCTGCGGCTGTCGCGCATGAAATCCTCGGCGTGGATGCCGCGGAACGACCAGATGCGGCCCAGCTCGCCGGCGGCGATCATGTCGCGGGCCAGCGTCACCATGGGATTGCAGATGTAGTTGAAGCCGACCTGCGTCACGATGCCGGCGCGCTCGGCGGCTTCGGCCATGCCGCGTGCCTCGTTGGCCGTGGGTGCCAGCGGCTTCTCGCAATATACGTGCTTGCCGCGCTCGATGGCGGCCAGCGCGATCGGCGCATGCAGGGCGTTCGGAGTGGTGATGTCCACCAGCTCGACCCTCCTGTCCGCCACCATGCAGCGCCAGTCGCCGGTGGAGCTCGCGAAGCCCAGCCGCGCGGCGGCGCGCGCGTGCTCCTCGCCGCTATCCGCCAGCACGCGCAGCTCGGGTTGCAGCTTCAGGTCGAACACCCCGCCCACCATGCGCAGGCCGAGCGCGTGCGCGCGCCCCATGAAGCCGGAGCCGGCCAGCCCGACGCCTATCGGCTGCGGCATCGGATGCATCCGGCCTGCCCTGCAGGCACCGCGCGCCCCTCGATCATCCTGCGGTCCTCACGTGAGGCGACGGGTTGCCTGGTCGTGCAGGGCGGTGTTGAACCGTGCCGCCTCCCAGCCTTGCGACAGGGCCTCGCGGACCAGCGTCTGCTGGCTGTTCGGCGCAAGCCCGCCGAGTGGCGGATCACGGTCGAGGTTGGTCGGAAACGCATAGCCTTCGGCGCTGGCGGCGACCACCCGGGCCGCGGCCTCGTGCAACAGCGCGCCCTCGTCGTGCATCCGGCGAAGCACCGGAAACAGCGCCGCGATCATGCGGGTGCGGTCCACCGTTTCCATGGCTCGGCCATAGGCCGACGAGACCTGCAGCAGGTTCGCCATGCGCCGGATGTCCGACGACCGGTTGGTACCGGCGGCGTGCAGCAGCGCCGGGTTGAAGAACACCGCGTCGCCCTTGCGCAACGGCAGCTGCGTACGGTTCTCGTTGAACCATGGCTGGAAGATCGGATCCTGCGCGGCGAGGTAGCCTGGCCCATAGCCCTGCGAGAACGGCAGATAAAGCGTGGGGCCGCTTTCCAGCGGCATATCGCAATGCGCGACCGCGCCCTGCAGCGTCAGCATCGACGAGAACTGGTGCACGTGCACCGGATAACGCCGCGCCGCTTCGGCCGACTGGAAGCCCAGATGGTAGTCGCGATGGGCGGTCTGTGCGGCGCCGCCCGGATTGACCACGTTCACCTGCGACGTGAGCTGGTAGCACGGGCCCAGCCACGCCTCGCTGACCAGTGCCAGCATGTCGTTGGCGTAATACCGCGCAAACGCTTCGGGAGCCTCGAGGCAGAACTTTTCCAGGGCGTTCCAGATCCGGTCGTTGGCGCCGGCCTTGGCGAAGTGGTCGCCGGACGCAGCACCGCGTGCGTGCTGATCGGCGATCAACCGGTTGAACACCGCGGTTGCCTCATCCACCGGCGCGGTGTCGGCGAACGCACGCTCCAGCACGACGATGCCGGGCCCGTCGCGCAGCACCGCGATCCATTCCCCCATGACCTGGCGCCGGCCGTCGGCGGACGCGGTCAGGCTCCGCAACCGTTCGCAATCATACACCGGCACGTTGCTGCTGATCCGGCTGGCCAGCGGATACTGCTCGGCGGCGATCCGTCGGTCGACATGCGCCTGCAGCTCGTCGAGCCGGAACGAGGTCTCGCCGAACCAGTTCTGGCTGGCGCGCAGTGCCGGCAGATTGTCGTGCTTCAAGGGACTCTCCTCTGGCTGTTGCCCTCTGGATCGGGCTGTAGACGGTGGGCGTGGCGGCGGGATCGTTCAGAGCGGCTCGCGCGGATATGGCGTCTCGTCATAGGCACCCCATACCGACTGGTCCAAACCGATCGTCGCCCCGGTCATCAGCCCCGACTCGTCGGAGGCAAGAAAGGCGCAGGCGCGCGCCACCTCGTTCGGGTCGACCAGCCGGCCGAAGGGCTGCCGGGCTGCAGCCTGCTGCAGCCAGTCCGCGTCGGCGCCATGGAACTCGCGCTGGATGCGGTCCTCGCCCTCGGTCGACATCCAGCCGACATTGAGGCCGTTGACCCGGATGCGGTTGCGCAGCAGCGCGTGCGCGGTGTTACGGGTGAGGGTGTCGAGCGCTCCCTTCGAGGCGCTGTAGGCGGCAAGAAAGCTTTGCCCGGCATGCGCCGACATTGAGGAGATATTGACGATCGCGCCTGCGATCTGCTCGCGCCGCATCACCTTCACGGTTTCCTGCATCAGGAAGAAGGGTGCCCGCACGTTGATCGCGAACATGCGGTCGAACAGTTCGGGATCGGTGTCGAGGATCGTGCCCCGATCGGTGGTGGCCGCAACGTTGACCAGCGCGTCAATGCGGCCGAATCGGCGCTCCGCCGCGGCGATCACCGCGAGGCAATCCTCCACCCGCTGCAGGTCGGCCGCCACGAACAGGGTGGGGACGCCGGTGGCGGCGGTGATCGCGTCCGCGTTGGCGTCGCCCTTGTTTTGCGAACGGCCGCACAGCACGAGCCCGCTGGCACCTCGTTCAGCGAACAGGCGTGCTGTGGCTGCACCCAGCCCCTGGGTTCCGCCGGTCACCACCGCGACCTTGCCGTCGAGCCTCGCTCCACCCAGCTCCGCCATCTCGTCTGCTCCTCCGATGAACCGTTGTCCGGCCTTCCGATCTTGCATCCGGAGCAGCCTCCCGGCGGCAGTCCGTGGGCGGGAGTTTGACGGATAATGGCTGCAGCCGCCAGTGTCGGAGATGGCTGAAGGGCAAACACCATTTCGGAGGTGTTTGAGCTGCGCTGAGGCAAGATCTCAAAAAATGCCGCTGTGGTTCGACCATGCAGGCCCCACCTTCGCGACCTTCCGCTCGCCCGACGACGGCTTTCACGCGACCGGCGGGCTCTGCACAGACCAGGCGGTGCCTCTCGCGGGCGGCCTGGTCATGGATCAGGTGATCGTATGCCCCGAAGCATAACGGGCGCTTGGCGCGCCGGTGCGCACCCATCTTCGCAGCTACCCGCTGCGGGTCGAGGATGGACAGGTGCTGATCGGGCTCGATGGAGCCGCCGCACGGGGTGCCTGTTGCAGCCTTGCGGCGGTCTGCGTGGTGATCATTCGAAGAACTCGACATTGCCGTCATCGAGGTCGTAGCGGGCGCCCACGATCTTGAGTCTGCCTTCGCGCTGCGGCGCGATCAGCATCTGCTCGGTGTTGCGCAGCCGCTCGACGATCCGCCGGACGTTGGCCCGCACGGAGCGGTCGAGGAGGTTTGCCGCGCCTTCCCGGCTGGCCTGCAGCACGGCGGGGATGATCGGCTCGATCATCTGGCCGATGCTTCCCGGATAGACCGTGTCGTTCTCGAAGACGTCGACCGCCGCCTTCACGGCGCCGCAGCGTTCGTGCCCCAGCACCACCACCAGCGGCGCTCCAAGCTCAGCCACGCCGTATTCGATGCTGCCCATGGCGGCAAGATCGACGACGTTGCCGGCATTGCGTACGATGAACAGCTCTCCGAGTCCGCAACCAAACAGGAGTTCGGGGGAAACCCGGCTGTCGGAGCAGCCGACCAGCACGCAGAAGGGGCGCTGCTCATGAGCCAGAACCGCGCGCCGTTCCGATGCGGCGAGTCGGGATTGCTGCGGATGCCCTTCAAGGAAGCGCCGGTTGCCTTCCTTCAGCCGGGTCAAGGCCTGGTCCGGCGTTATGTGCGGGTCGGGCGAGAAAGGATCGATCATGAGGTTTGTCCTTGAAGCTTGAGCCACTTTGCAGCCGGCTGGCGACGGTCTGGTTGGCTCCGCGGCGTTGCGGCGCACCGGGACGGTTCTGACGCACAGGAGGCAACGATGAAGCCGGAAATCACCACCCTGTCGAGCCGCATCGCCTATCAGAATCGATGGCTGCGGTTGCGGGAGGACGTGATCCGCCGGGCCGACGGCTCGGAGGGGCTCTACGGCGTGGTGGAGCGCGACGATTTCGTGGTGATCGCGGCCCTCGGAACAGGGGCTGGCCCAGGAGAAGGGCCTGGCGCGCGGCAGCCATGGCTCGCGATGGTGCAGCAATATCGCTATCCGATCCGGCAGCGGCTGTGGGAACTGCCGATGGGGATGTGGGAGGCGCGTCCGGATGCGACTCCGGAGATGATCGCCGCGGGAGAGCTGCGCGAGGAGACTGGCCTGGTCGCCCGCTCGATGCAGCATGCCGGCGTGCTGTTCCAGGGAGCCGGCTATTCGAACCAGAAGGGCCACGTGTTCCTGGCGACCGGCCTGACCCAGCAGGAGCAGGCGCTTGAGAACACCGAGCAGGACATGATCAGCCAGCGGATCCCGCTCGGCGAGGTGGAGGCGATGATCCGGGATGGCCGCATCAGCTGCATGGTGAGCATCGCGGCACTTGGCATGCTGCGGCTGAAGGGGCTGCTCTAGGCTCCGCAGCCCGGGGTCGCGTCCGAAGACGCGTCGGAAGTCCTCAAGGCGGCAGCTCTCGCGTCACCCCAAGGCCAAACTCATGCGGGTCTGGGCCGCCCGGCCCCAGCAGGGTGGGGGCAGCGCCCCGCCCATCGGTTCGGACTTCAAAGGGTGCCTTTCGGATCGGGGTTGCCGGTGCCGCGAACCCAGATCACCCGCTGCAGCGTGTCGAACCAGAATGGCGCCCCGAACAGCGAGGCGGCGGCGACGATCCCCCAGCCCAGCACCATCAGCGCGAAGGCTCCGCCGTGCTGGCGCGGATCGCCCTGCCAGCCGCTCCACCCGAGCAGGGTGCTGGAGTCGAGCCGTTGCAGCACTGCATTGAAGCTGTCGCCCTGCACGCCGGCCGCCAGCACCGCCGCAAGCGCCGGACGCGACCACAGCACCTCCGTCACGTGCAGCACGTCGGCATTGAGCAGCCCCGCGATGAGCAGCCCGACGGCAAACGCGATCATCTGGGTGCGACGCTTGTACCAGCCGCTCACCCGCTGCATGGCGCTGTCGAACCAGCTTGCGATCTCGATCTGGAACACCGCGACCCGGTTGTCCGCGGCTGCGAGCAGCGACAGCAGCGCCTGCCGCAGCTGCGCATCCTCGATCGCCGCCAGAATTTCGCCGATCGGCCGGGACGGGTCCTTCGCCTGCAGCACGTCATGCAGGGCGAGCGCGAAGCCGCGCGCGGGGATATAGGCCGGGCGGACGCGCGAGTTGATCCCGGAGGCCAGCGGATTGACCAGGGCATGCGCATACAGCGCCCGGGCAAGCCCGGTGAAGTCGGGATCGTTCAGCAGCGCCTTGACCCCTTGCAGCAGCGTCGCCTGGCGCAGCCTGAACAGCGAGGCCACGGTTTCGGTGATCGCGCTCGCGGCCATGCTGACGGCGAGGAAGGTGAAGACGACGCCGAGCAGGACGTCGAGAATGCTGCTGCCGAACATGCGCGGCAGTTTGGCATGACCCAGATATGTTGGCACCCTTTGTTCGCCGGCGGCGCCCCGGGGCTAGTCCCGGGGAGACCCGCCAGTTTGTTGGGGGATGGACGATGCAACGCGTGCCGACCTTGGACATGCGCCGCTTTGCGGTTGACCGACGGGGGTTTGTTGACGAGTTGGGAGCGGCCTACCGCCAGTATGGCTTCTGCTGCTTCAGCCATCACGGCATCGAACCAACCCGAATCGAGGCCGCCTATGCCGGGTTCCGGCGCTTTTTCGACCTGCCCGAATGCGCGAAGCAGCGCTACGGCGGACGGGCGGGCGGACGCGGCTATGTCGGCTTCAAGGTGGAGACGGCGAGAACCAGCGACGTGCCCGACCTCAAGGAGTTCTTCCATGTCGGTCGGGAGGTCGAGGGGGATGGTCCGCTGCCGGCTGCCGCCGCTTGGTCCCCCAACGCTTGGCCTGACGAGGTGCCAGAACTGCGCGAGCACGCGCTGGCGCTTTATGCCTCGATGGAGCGCGCGGGTGACGTGGTGCTTTCCGCGATGGCGCTGCATCTCGGCCTCACCAGCGACTTCTTCGCCGGCCTGACCGCGCGCGGCAATTCGATCCTGCGCGCCCTGCATTATCCGCCTGTGCGTTTCGAGGACCTGCCTGCGGTCCGCGCCGAGGCGCATGAGGATATCAGCCTGATCACGCTGCTGATCAGCGCGACCGAGGCCGGCCTCGAGGTGCTGGCCCGTGATGGCGCCTGGCTGCCGGTCGAGACCCTGCCGGGCGGCCTCGTGGTCAATGTCGGCGACATGATGCAGCGCCTGACCAACCGGGTGTATCCGTCCACCACGCACCGGGTGGTCAACCCGTCAGGCAATGCTGCCCGGAACAGCCGCTACGCGATGCCGTTCTTTCTGCACCTCGACCCGGAGTATGAGATCCGGTCGCTGTCGGGCTGCGTTCTGAGCGAGAGGATCGACCATTATCCGGAGCCGATCACCGTGCAGGCCTTTCTGGCGCAGCGGCTTCGCGAGATCCGGCTCGGCTGATCCGCGTTCCTGGAGGCTTCGTTCATGCAGGACCAGTACGATTTCGCGGTGATCGGCAGCGGACCGGCCGGCCGCAGGGCCGCGGTGCAGGCGGCCAAGCTCGGGCGCTCGGTGCTGGTCATCGAGAAGGACAAGCGGGTCGGGGGCGTGTGCGTGCACACCGGCACGATCCCCTCCAAGACGCTGCGCGAGACGGTGCTGAACCTGACCGGCTTTCGCGAGCGCGGTTTCTACGGCACCGGCTATCGGGCGCGCCACGACATCGCCGCCGGCGACCTGACCGAGCGTCTCGGCAAGACCCTCGGCTTCGAGGTGGATGTGCTGGAGCACCAGTTCAACCGCAACCGTGTCGAGACCCTGCAAGGCGCCGCCCGCTTCGAGACTCCGCATGAACTCGAGGTGGCCATGACCGCCGGAGAGAAACGGCGGATCCATGCCGACAAGGTGCTGATCGCGGTGGGCACGGCGACGAGACGGCCGGACAGCGTGCCGTTCGACGGCCGCATCGTGCTGGACAGCGACGAGATCATCGGCATCGACCATTTGCCGCGCAGCCTGACGGTGGTCGGCGCCGGGGTGATCGGCGTGGAATACGCCACCATCTTCAGCGCGCTCGACGTCAAGGTGACGCTGGTCGAAGGGCGTTCGAGCTTCCTTGATTTCATCGACCGCGAGATCATCGAGGAACTGGTGCACGAGCTGCGCGACCGCGGCGTCGCCCTGCGCACCGGCTCGAAGCTGGATTCGGTCTGCATCGAGGACGGCCAGGCGGTGGTTCGGCTCGACGGCGGCCGTGTGGTGCGCTCGGAGATGCTGCTTTATGCGGCCGGCCGCATCGTTGCGGCCGAGGGGCTGGGCCTGGAGGCGCTCGGCATCGAGCCGGACCAGCGCGGCCGCATCGTGGTCGACGAGACCACGCTGCAGACACGCATCCCGAACATCTACGCAGCCGGCGACGCCATCGGTTTCCCGAGCCTCGCCTCCACCTCGCTGGAGCAGGGGCGCATGGCGGCGTGCCATGCGTTCGGTCTCAAGCAGCCGCCGCCGCCGAAATTCTTTCCCTACGGCATCTATGCGGTGCCGGAGATATCAACCGTCGGCATGACTGAGGAACAGGTGCGGGAGAAACGCATCCCGTACGAATGCGGCATCGCCCGCCTGCGCGAGACCTCGCGCGGTCACATCATGGGCCTGCGCGGCGGCATGATGAAGATGATCTTCGCCACCGACGATCGCCGCCTGCTCGGCGTGCACATCATCGGCGAAGGCGCCACCGAACTGGTGCATATCGGCCAGGCGGTGCTCAACCTGCACGGCACCATCGACTTCTTCATCGAGAACACCTTCAACTATCCGACCCTGGCCGAGGCATACAAGATCGCGGCGCTGGACGCGTTCAACCGGATGTAGCCCTGCTCTCCCAACCGTTTCGGGCTCATCCTTTCTGCCTCAGCTTGCTGTGACGGCGGCCGTAGCCGAAATAGATCAGCAATCCTAACCCGAGCCAGCCGAGCAGCCGCAACCAGGTGGCGAGCGGCAGCCCCGCCATCAGGATGAGGCAGAACAGGATGCCCAGGCCCGGCACCAGCGGCACGCCGGGGACCCGGAACGGGCGACGCAGCCGGCCGTCGGTCTGGCGCAGGCGGACCACGGCGGCGCAAACCAGCACAAACGCGAACAGGGTGCCGATGCTGACCATCTCGCTCAGCACCGAGATCGGCACCAGGGCTGCGATCAGCGCTGCGAACACCCCGATCACCGCCTGGCTCATCCAGGGCGTCTTGGTCCGCGGATGCAGCTTCGCGAACAGCGGCGGCAGCAATCCGTCATGCGCCATGGTGAAGAAGATCCGCGCCTGCCCGTACAGATACACCAGGATCACGGTGGTCAGGCCGATCAGCGCTCCCGCCTTGATCAGCGTCGAGAACCAGCGCACGCCGATCGCATCGGTGGCCAGCGCGATCGGGTCGGCGACGTTGAGCTTCGCATACGGAACGATACCGGTGAGCACGCCGGCGACCGCGATATAGAGCGCGGTGCAGATCAGCAGCGATGCGATGATGCCGACCGGCATGTCGGTCTGCGGCTGCCTGGTTTCCCGCGCCGCCGTGGACACGGCGTCGAAGCCGATGAATGCGTAGAACACCACCCCGGCGCCGCGCAGGATGCCGCTCCAGCCGAACTCCCCGAAGTGCCCTTTGTTCGGCGGGATCAGCGGCCACCAGTTGCGGGTGTGCACGAACCACGCGCCGACCACGATGAACGCCATCACCACGCACAGCTTCAAGGCAACCATCAGCGTGTTGAGCCGGGCCGATTCCCGGGTGCCGGCGATCAGCACCAGCGTGAGCATGAGCACGATGCCGGCTCCGGGCAGGTTGCAGATCGCGTGCGCCTGCCCGCCCGGGGCGTTGGCCAGGCGCGCCGGGAAGCTGATGCCGAAGCCCCCCAGCAGGCTCATCGCATAGCTCGACCAGCCAACCGCGACCGTCGCCGATCCCACCGCGTATTCCAAGATCAGGTCCCATCCGATGATCCAGGCCACGAGCTCGCCCAGGGTCGCGTAGGCGTAGCTGTAGGTGCTGCCGCTCACCGGCAGCAAGGCTGCGAGCTCGGCGTAGCAAAGCCCCACGAAGCCGCAGGCGATCCCGCCGAGAATGAACGACAGCATGATCCCTGGTCCGGCGTAGCGCGCCGCGGCAGTGCCGGTCAGGATGAAGATGCCGGCGCCGATGATGGCGCCGATCCCCATCGCGGTGATGCTGAGCTTGCCGAGCGATCGGGAAAGCCCCTGGTCCTCGGCCTCGGCGACGATGTCCGCGACCGGCTTGCGCGCCGCCAGAGTGCTTCCGGTCAGGGTGCTGTCGGTCAGTGGCCGGCTCCTGTTGTGACGTGCAGCATGCTGGAGTTGTTGCAACCAGAGCACCCGTATGCCGCACCAGACAAGGCCAGGCACGATCTTCGGACAGGAATCAGCTCGGCCTTATCGCTTCGTTAACCGCACTGCTTCAGAACGAGCCCGTCTGGGGAGTGCGGCGCGTGATCAGGCTTATGGAATGGTTTGCGATGGTGATCATGCCGGCGGGTTGCGCGGTCCTGCTGACGATAGGCTTTATTCTGCACCTGACCGGGCGGCTCGGCGTGGCCCTGAAGCTGATCGCTCCGCCGCGTCGGAGCGGCAGAGTGCCGGGATCGTTCCGCTCCACCAGCCAGCGCTGAGCGCACGGCCTGCTGATACGCGTCAGTCGGGACCACTAGTCCTGGTCTGTGCCGTTTACCGGATTTTCGACCGCCCGCGGCTAGAGCGCCGCCCACTCTGAACGGCGGCGCTGGGCGCGCTCTCCTGCTGCAACAGGATCTCGCTCAAACCGCCGAGCCGACCCGCTCCAGGCGCCGCATCTCGTCGGGCGTGAAGGTGCGGCCGCGTGTCAGGAAGCGCTGCTCGGTGCCGTTGTCCAGCGAGAACATTCCGCCGCGGCCTGGAACCACGTCGATGATCAGCTGGGTGTGGCTCCACACCGCGAACTGCGAGGCGCCGATATAGACGGGCGCCCCGCCGATCTCGCCCAGCCGCACGTCGTGATCGCCGACCAGGAAGTCGTTCTGCGGGTAGCACATCGGCGAGGAGCCGTCGCAACAGCCCCCCGACTGGTGGAACAGCACCGGGCCATGCTCCGATCGCAACCGCTCGATCAGTGCCAGGGCCTTGGCGGTTGCGGTCACCCGGGGCGGATCATCGATCATGGCGCCGGCCGCCCTCAGAAGAAGCCGAGCTTCTTGGGGCTGTAGCTCACCAGCATGTTCTTGGTCTGCTGGTAGTGGTCGAGCATCATCTTGTGGTTCTCGCGGCCGATGCCCGACTGCTTGTAGCCGCCGAACGCCGCATGCGCCGGATAGGCGTGGTAGCAATTGGTCCAGACCCGGCCCGCCTTGATGCCGCGCCCGAACCGGTAGCAGCGGTTGGCGTCGCGGCTCCAGACGCCGGCGCCGAGGCCATACAGCGTGTCGTTGGCGATCTCGAGCGCTTCCTGGTCGGTCTTGAAGGTGGTCACCGAGACCACCGGCCCGAAGATCTCCTCCTGGAACACCCGCATCTTGTTGTGGCCGCGGAAGATCGTGGGCTTGACGTAGAAGCCGTGGGCGAGCTCGCCGTCGAGGATGTTGCGCTCGCCGCCGATCAGGATGTCGGCGCCCTCCTGCCGGCCGATATCGAAATAGCTCAGGATCTTCTCGAGCTGCTCGCTGGAGGCCTGTGCTCCGATCATGGTGGCGGAGTCGAGCGGGTCGCCCTGCTTGATGGCGGCCACGCGCCTGACTGCACGTTCCATGAAGCGGTCGTAGATGCTTTCATGGATCAGCGCCCGGCTCGGACAGGTGCAGACCTCGCCCTGGTTGAGGGCGAACATGGTGAAGCCCTCCAGCGCCTTGTCGAGGAAATCATCGTCCTCGGCCATCACGTCGGCGAAGAAGATGTTCGGCGACTTGCCGCCGAGCTCCAGCGTCACCGGGATCAGGTTCTGGCTGGCATACTGCATGATCAGCCGCCCGGTGGTGGTTTCCCCGGTGAAGGCGATCTTGGCGATGCGCGGGCTGGAGGCCACCGGCGTGCCGGCCTCGCGCCCGCAGCCGGTGACGCTGTTTAGCACCCCCCGCGGCAGCACGTCG
>CAXUNX010000022.1:0-1673 GCA_964252545.1 uncultured Acetobacteraceae bacterium
GAGTGCCGCGCGGTGAGGCGGCCCGCCTGGGTCGCGGGGCTCGCGGTTCTGGTCGTGCTGGCCGGTGCCGGCCGCAGCCGGGAGCAGGCGATCGACCTTTCGCATGGCGGCCAGGTCACCGTCACCTCGCTTGGCGGCTTTGATTGGGACCAGAAGGCGCAAACCGTCACCGCGTTCCGGGACGCGCAGGCGGTGCGGGGCAACGTCACCGTCACGGCCGACCGGCTGGTCGCGTTCTATCGCAAGAAGGCTTCGGCGGCCGGAACCAAGACGCCGGGCCAGAAGCCCGGGGGCAAGCCGGGGCAAACCACCGTCGCCCCGGCGTCGAGCGCGCGCGGACCGGCGGACGATACCGGCGCCAACGAGATCTACCGGCTGGAAGCGTTCGGCCACGTCCATATCTTCACCGCCACCGACCAGGCCTGGGGCGACCACGCCATCTACGACATCGACCAGGCGGTGCTGGTGCTCACCGGCCACGCGCTTCGCCTGACCACGCCCACCGACGTGCTCACCGCCCGCGACACGATGGAATACTGGTCGCAACTGCGCATGTCGGTGGGACGCGGCGACGCCACCGTCACCACCAACGACGGCAGGCGTATCCGCGCCGACGTGCTGGTCGGCTACAGCGCGCCTCCCGACGCTTCCAAGGCGGCCTCTTCCGGGACGGCATCTTCCAAGCTGGCGGCCCGAACCGCCGCCCCGGCTGCCTCCGGCACTGCCCCCGGCACTGCCTCCGGCACCGACCCGATCCAGAGCTCGGGCAAGCTCGAGAAGGTCAACGCCTTTGGCGACGTGGTGGTGCGCACAACAACCGAAACGGTGACCGGCGATCGCGGCGTTTACGTGCCAGACACCGGGATTGCGCGTATCGTCGGCAACGTCCACATCACCCGTGGCCAGAACCAGCTGAACGGAGCGGCGGCGATCGTCAACATGCACACCGGACTCGCAACCATGACCGAGGATCCCGGCGCGCGGGTGCAGGGCCTGATCGTGCCCAACGAGGGTGCCGGGCCGCCCGCCGGACGAACACCGAAGCGCGCCGCGCCGTGAACGAGATGCCTCCGCGCAAGCTCCAAGCCGCACCCGGCCCGGCGCTCGGGCCGCAGCCGCGCAGCGCGCCCGGGCTGATCGCGCATTCGGTGGGCAAGAGCTACCGCAAGCGCGCCGTGGTGCGCGACGTGTCGATCAGCGTCCAGCGCGGCGAGGCGGTGGGCCTGCTCGGACCCAACGGCGCCGGCAAGACCACCACCTTCTACATGATCGTGGGCCTGGTGCAGCCCGACCAGGGCACCATCAGCCTGGACGGCGCCGACATCACCCAGCTGCCGATGTATCGCCGGGCGCGGCTCGGCATCGGCTACCTGCCGCAGGAGGCCAGCGTGTTCCGCGGCCTCAACGTCGAGCAGAACATCATGGCGGCACTCGAGGTGGTGGAGCCGGAGCTGGGACGGCGCGAGATCATGCTCGACGAGCTGCTGCGCGAGTTCGGCATCGCCCGGCTGCGCCCCCCCCCCACCCAGGGCCGCTCACGGGGGGCCCCGCGGCCGGGGGGGAAAGCCCCCCCCCCGCGAGAACACCAGCAGCAGCACCAGCGTATTGTTTAGTTGAAGTTTTGTCCAGAGGTTCGCCCTCAGGTTTCTTCAACGCCCAGCTCTGCTGGTTTA
>CAXUNX010000022.1:1683-2719 GCA_964252545.1 uncultured Acetobacteraceae bacterium
GCGGGGGGGCGGGTTTCGGGCTGCGCCGGGGGGCGCGGCGCGCCCGGGGGGGGGCGCCCGGGGGGCGGGGGGCGGCGGCTGGAGATCGCCCGCGCGCTGGCCAGCCAGCCCAGCTACATCCTGCTCGACGAGCCGCTGGCCGGCATCGACCCGATCGCCGTGGGCGAGATCCGCGACCTGGTCTCGCACCTCAAGCATCGCGGCATCGGCGTGCTGATCACCGACCACAATGTGCGCGAAACCCTGGAGATCATCGACCGCGCCTATATCATGCATGGCGGCGAGGTGCTGATGCAGGGAGCGCCCGACGAGGTGGTGGCGCACGAAGACGTGAGACGCGTCTACCTGGGGGAACGTTTTTCGTTGTAGAGTCCCACCTCATGGCACTCGGACCAAGGCTGGAGCTCCGACACACGCAGTCGCTGGTGATGACGCCGCAGCTGCGTCAGGCCATCAAGCTGCTCCAGTTCACCAATCTCGAGGTCGCCGCCTTTATCGAGGAAGAGCTCGAGCGCAACCCGCTGCTGGAACGCGACGAGCGGGCCGAGATCCCGCTCGAGCAGCCGGCGCTCGACCAGCGCTCGCCGCCGGCGCTGGGCGCGGAGCCGGTCGCGACCGACCTCATGGTCGGCGCCGACACGCTTCCGGACCAGTCGGCCGCCCCGCTGGACACCGATTATGCCGAGCAGTTCGACACCGGCGGCTACGAGGCCGGCGGCGCCTCGGGGCTCGATCCGTCGGCCGACGGCGCGGTCCAGGAGTTCGGCGGCAGCCGCTCCAACGGCACCGGTGGCGCCGGCGAGGACCATGCCGCCTTTATCGACAACCTCGCCGAGCCGCCACGCTCGTTGCGCGACCATCTGGGCGAGCAGCTCAGGCTGAGCTTCACCGATCCGGTGGACCGGGTGATCGGCGCGCACCTGATCGCGCTGCTCTGCCCGGCCGGACGCGTCGCCACCGACGACGCGGTGCTGGCGGCGGCGCTCGGCCCCCCCCCCCCGCGGGGGGGCGCGGTCCCCCCCCCCCTGATTCGCTT
>CAXUNX010000022.1:2729-27358 GCA_964252545.1 uncultured Acetobacteraceae bacterium
CGCTTCGATCCGGTTGGATTGTTCGCGCGCGACCTGCGCGGGTGCCTCGCCGCGCAGCTGGCCGAGCGCAACCGGCTCGATCCTGCGATGCAGGCGCTGCTGGACCAGCTCGAGCTGTTGGCGAGGCGCGAGCACAAGCGGCTGCAGGCGCTGTGCGGGGTCGACGCCGAGGACCTCGCCGAGATGATCGCCGAGATCCGGGCGCTGGATCCCAAGCCCGCCACCCGGTGGGACACCGGCGCGCCGCAGACCATCGTGCCCGACGTGCTGATGCGCCCCGGCCTCGATGGCGACTGGATCCTGGAGCTGAACCCCGACACCCTGCCGCGGCTGCTGGTGAGCGAAGCGTTGCACGCCCGGGTGTCGCTTCGCGCCGGGCGCGAGGACCGCTTGTTCCTGGCGGAGAAGCTGGCCAGCGCCAACTGGCTCTTGAAATCGTTGCAGCAGCGCGCGCAGACCATCCTCAAGGTGGCCGGCGAGGTGATGCGACGGCAGGACGGCTTTCTTCTCCGCGGCGTGGGCCACCTGCGGCCGCTGATCCTGCGCGACATCGCCGAAGCGGTGGAGCTGCACGAGAGCACCGTTAGCCGGGTGACGGCGAACAAGTTCATCGCGACGCCGCGCGGATTGTTCGAGCTGAAATACTTCTTCACCACCGCGATCGCCGGGGTGTCCGGCGAGAGCCACAGCGCGGAGGCGGTGAGGCATCGCATACGCGGCATGATCGGCAGCGAGGATCCGGGCGCCACCCTGTCCGATGATGCTATTGTGACGGCGCTCCGACGGGAGGGCGTAGACATCGCCCGACGTACCGTGGCCAAATATCGCGAGGCGCTGCGGATCCCGAGTTCAGTGCAGCGCAGGCGGGAGAAAGCGACCTCGGTTTGATGTCTGGACAGCGGTCCGGGTGCGCGGGCCATGATCCGCCATCCCACGCGAGTCCCGCCTGCTCCCATCACCGCAGGAGCAGGCACGCATGCAGATCAACGTCGCCGGCAAGCAGATCGAACTTTCGGACTCGCTGCGCACCAGGGTCACCGCGCATCTCGACGTGATCGCCGAGAAGTATTTCGACGATGCGCTGGAAGCCAACGTGACCTTCGGGCGGGCGCGCAGCTTCTTCACCTGCGACATCAACGTGCGCGCGGCGCGTGGATTGCTCCTGCGCGGCGAGGGCGAGGCGGCCGATGCGCACGGCGCGTTCGATGATGCGGCGGAACACATCGCCAAGCGACTGCGCCGCTACCGCAGGCGGGTCAACGGGCACGCGCGCGACGTGGCGCACCGGCTGCGGCCGGAAACCGGACGCGCCTATGTGCTGCGGCAGAACGAGGAGGAGGCTGCACCCCGCGCCCCGGGCGGCGCCTTCGAACAGGCACAGCCGCCGGACACGCCGGCGGGCTCAGGCGCCTATGCCACCATTATCGCCGAGCAGCCCACCGACATCGCCCATCTCAGCGTCGGCGAGGCGGTGATGCAGCTCGATCTGGCCGACCAGCTGGTGCTGATGTTCCGCAACTGCGCCAGCGGCGAGATCAACGTGGTTTATCGCCGCACGGACGGGCATATCGGCTGGCTCGACCCGTGTGACGGCTGAGCGCGGCACCGCGGTCCACCTGGGCGCTCCCGCGCCTCAATGCACCAGCGTGGGCATCATCTCGTGCTGCCGGATCGCCGCAAACGCCACGTCGCAATCGCCCGCCACCGCCATCGGCGTGCCGTCGGCGGCGTGGATCGCGAACGCCGCGGCGCCGTCCACCAGCACCGGCTTGACATAGGCAATCTGCGCCATGCCAAGCGCCTGGAGCTGCTGCACCGACAGGTGGCGGATGTCGATCGGGGAGGAGGATGCCGCGGGCCCGGCGGCGGCGTCGTCGGTGCCGGGATCGTTAGTGGAACGCATGGCTTAATTCCTTCAGCAGCGGGCGATCGTCCAATCGGGCAACGTCGCCGCTCTTGGTTGGATCTTCAATCGTCGATGGCAACCGAACGCACCACGCGGGGCACCCGTGCGGGCGTTCGCGAAAGCTCGCCGGCTGCCGCCGCCTTACCGGGAACCCCCGTGCGCGGCGGCTCGGAACCGCCGCCGGGCGGCGCGCCACCTTGGGAGATCTCGATCCGCTTGACCCGCACCTCGGGCTGCGGCCGGGCCAGATCGATATGCAGCAGGCCTCGGTCAAGCCAGGCGCCAGCGATATCGATGCCCTCCGCGAGCACGAACGCCCGCTGGAACTGCCGGGCCGCGATGCCGCGGTGCAGGAACACGCGTCCCTCGGTATCGTCGTTCTGCCGCCCGCGGATCACCAGCTGGTTGTCTTCCTGGGTGATCTGGAGATCATCCATCTCGAAGCCCGCCACCGCCAGGGTGATGCGCAGCCCGGTGGTGCTGATCTGCTCGATATTGTAGGGCGGGTAGCCGTCCGATGATGTCTTGGAGGCGCGCTCGAGCATCTGCTCGAGATGGTCGAACCCCAGAAACAACGGTGACGCGAAGAGCCGGCCTGACATGAGCCTCCTCCTTGGAGCGAGACGGAAACGGAACCCGCAGCGGCGTTCCGGTCCCCAACGATATGGTTCGCGCCCGCGCCCGCGCAAGCCGGCGCGCGTCGGGCGTGCTTGGCGTATCGGTTGCGGGTCGCTACATCGCCGCCATGGAGATCACCGAAACCGGGCCGCGGCCCCTGCCGATCCTGATCGCCCCGCATGCCATGCTGCGGCAGAAGGCCCGCCCGGTTCGGCCGGAGGACGCGGCGGCGGTGAGGATCCTGCTGCCGCGCATGTTCGCCGCGATGTACGCAGCGCCCGGGATCGGGCTCGCGGCGCCGCAGGTGGATGTCGGCCTGCGGGTCGCGGTCATCGACCTGATGGAGAACGAGCTCCACGCGCCGGTCACGCTGATCAACCCGCAGATCATCGCCGCCAGCGACGCCTTGGTGTCCCGCGAGGAAGGCTGCCTGTCGCTGCCCAACCAGTATGCCGAGATCGTCCGCCCGCAAGGCGTGCGGGTGCGCTTCCAGGATCTCGCCGGCGGCCGGCACGAGCTGGACGCGGATGGGCTGCTCGCCACCTGCCTGCAGCACGAGATCGACCATCTCGACGGCATCCTGTTCGTTGATCATCTGTCCGCCCTCAAGCGGAACATGCTGATGCGCCGGCTTGCCAAGGAACAAAACACCAAGGCGGCAGGGTGACGCGCCTGCGTCTCGCCTTTTTGGGAACGCCGGAGTTCGCGGTTCCGGCGCTGCAGGCGCTGCACGGAGCCGGACACCAGATCGCCGCCGTCTACACCCAGCCGCCGCGGCCGGCCGGGCGCGGCCAGGCGGTGCGGCCTTCTCCGGTGCAGTCCTGCGCCGAGGCGCTCGGGCTTGCGGTGCGGGCACCCAGGCGGCTGCGCGGCGACCAGGCGGCGCAGGCGGAGTTCGCAGCCCTCGGGCTGGATGCCGCGGTGGTGGTGGCCTACGGGCTGATCCTGCCCGCCGCCATGCTCGCGGCCCCGGTGCGCGGCTGCCTCAACATCCATGCCAGCCTGCTGCCGCGTTGGCGCGGCGCCGCACCGATCCAGGCGGCGATCCTGGCCGGAGACACCCGGTCCGGCGTCACCATCATGCAGATGGATGAAGGGCTGGATACCGGGGCGATGCTGCTGGCCGGGAGCGTGCCGATCGGCCCGGACGCCACCGGGCAGAGCCTGCACGACGCGCTTGCGCCGCTCGGCGCGCGCCTGGTCCTCGAGGCGCTGGAGCAGGCGCCGCCGTCCCGCCCGCAACCGGCGGCCGGGATCACGCTGGCACCGAAGCTTTCCCGCGACGACGGCAGGCTCGACTGGCGGGACGCCGCCGACGCGCTCGACCGCCGGATCCGGCGGTCGCGTAGCGCAGCCAGAACGCGCGGCGCTGCCAGTTGCCGGCCAGCGCGTGCGACAGCACCGGCGGCAGCAGCAGCGCGCAGAGCGACAGCAGCGCCAGGGTGCCGCCGGTGGCGCTGGGCTGTCGAAGCATCATCAGCAGGCTGCCCACCAGCAGAAAGGCGATCCATGGCGACAATGCCGCGAGAAAGGCGTCAGGCGTGGCGCCGAAGCAGTCGAGCCCCTCCGGACGGCCGCGGGCGATCAGCAGCAAACCCTGGATCACGCCGGCCGCGTCACGCGGCGCACGCCGCTGCATGGGAGACTTCATGCCGATGGTTCCTCGAGAAAGACCTGGTCCTCGAGAAAGACCCGGTAGATCGCGGTGAGGCGATCGAGATCGGACAACGAGACGTGCTCGTCGGCCTTGTGCATGCTTGCGCCCACCAGCCCGAACTCCGCAACCGGGCAATAGCGCGCGATGAAGCGGGCATCCGAGGTGCCGCCGCCGGTGTCGAGGGCCGGCCGCAATCCGGTCTGCCGCTCGACCGCGCGCTGCAATGCCGCGACGAACCGTCCCGGCTCGGTGCGGAAGGCCTCGCCGCTGATCCGCACACCCACCGACGCGTGCGGCGCGTCGGCCGCACAGATCCCCTCCAGCCAGCCTCGAAGCGACTGTCCGGTGTGCAGGTCGTTGAAGCGGATGTTCAGCCTCGCCTCGGCGCGGGCGGGGATAACGTTGGTGGCCGCGTTGCCGACATCGATGCTGGTGATCTGCAGGCCGGACGGCTCGAACCAGGCGCTTCCCGCATCGAGCGGGGCTGCGCGCACCGCGGCCAGGATGCGCAGCAGGCGGTGCACCGGGTTGCAGGCGCGCTCCGGATAGGCCACGTGGCCCTGCACGCCCTCGACCACGATATGCGCGTTCAGGCTGCCGCGGCGGCCGATCTTGATGGTCTCGCCGAGCCGCTCCGGGTTGGTCGGCTCGCCCACCAGGCAGAAATCCGGGATCTGCCGGTTCGCCTGCATCCATTCCAGCACCCGCACGGTCCCGTCGGTGGCAGGCCCTTCCTCGTCGCCGGTGATCAGCAGGCTGACCGAGCCCGGCCCCCCTTGGCATCCCGCCACCGCGGCTACGAAGCAGGCGATGGCCCCCTTCATGTCGCAGGCGCCGCGGCCAAACAGCACGCCGCCGCTGACCGTGGCACCGAACGGCGGCATGCTCCACCGCGCGGCACCCGGCGGCACCACATCGGTGTGCCCGGCAAAGCACAGATGCGGCGAGCCGCTGCCGCGCCGCGCAAACAGGTTGGGGGTTGAGCCGAACGGCAGAAGCGTGACCGTGAAGCCGAGCCCCTCCAGCGCCTGTGCCAGCACCGCCTGCGCACCGTGGTCGTCGGGGGTCACCGAGGCTGCGCGGATCAGCGCCTGGGCGAGCGGAACCGGCGACAGGGATGGCTGCGCGCTCAATCCCGCAGCAGCTCGTTGATGGCGGTCTTGGCACGGGTCCGCGCATCGACGCGCTTGACGATCACCGCGCACCCGAGCGAGGGCAGCGCCGGACTGGCGCCGGGCAGGCTGCCCGGCACCACCACGGAATAGGAGGGCACCCGTCCGAAGAACACCTCGCCGGTCGCGCGGTCGACGATCTTGGTGGAGGCCCCGAGGAACACACCCATCGACAGCACGCTGCCGCGCTCCACCACCATCCCTTCCGCCACCTCCGAGCGCGCGCCGATGAAGCAGTCATCCTCGATGATCACCGGCGTCGCCTGCAACGGCTCCAGCACGCCGCCGATGCCGACACCACCGCTGATATGGCAGTTGCGGCCGACCTGGGCGCAGCTGCCGACCGTGGCCCAGCTATCGATCATGCTCCCCTCGCCGATCCGCGCCCCGGCATTAACGAAGCAGGGCATCAGCACGACCCCCGGGGCCACATAGGCCGAACGTCGCACCACGGCACCCGGCACCGCCCGGAAGCCGGCCGCCCCGAACCGCTCGGCGTCCCAGCCGGCGAACTTGATGGCGACCTTGTCGAACACCGGCGCGCCGCCGGCGCCCGGCACCGGCACGCTGTTATTAAGACGAAACGACAGCAAAACCGCCTTCTTCAGCCACTCATGCACCCGCCAGCCGGAGCCGTCCGGCTCGGCCACCCGGAGGCTGCCATCGTCTAGTCCTGCGAGCGCCGCCTCGACGTCGTCGCGCGCCGCACCCGAGGTCGCAGCCGAGAGCGTCTCGCGCCGCTCCCAAAGCGCATCGATCCTGGAGGCGAGTCCGGAACAAGCGGCGTCACGGGCGAGAAGCTGTCCCATGCTGATCCCATGCACGAAATGGCGGAGGCGCGGTCGCGCGGACCATGCTCGGAGCGCGCGGCCCCTGTCAACGCACGGGGTCGGGCCCAGGGGCGGGACCGCAGGCACGCGCCTTCGTCGCCTTTACGCGCTGTTCACCATCCGGCGTGACAATGCACCGATCATCACGGACCCTCGCCATGAGCTTTCGCCCCCTCAGCGCCACCGCAGGCGGCACGCAGGCCCTTGTGCAGGCGCTCTCCGACAGCCGGGAGCGCTGGCACATGCTGGCGCGCTGCTGTGCCGACCTCGCCTTTGAGACCGATCAGGCGGGCCGGTTCGCCACGCTCGAGCCGGAACGCGTGCTGGGCTGGCCCGCGCAACGGCTGATCGGAACCCCGGCCGGGGCGCTGCTGATGGGCCACGACGATCCCGCCGCCGGTGCGCTGCTCAACGCGTTCCGGGCCGAGGTGCCGGTGCGCCGGAGGCGGGTCTGGCTGCGCGACGCCGAGGGCGCTCCGGCCTGCCTGCTGATCTCCGCGGTTCCGGTGCCCGGACGCCCGGGCGCGATGCGGGGGTTCGGCATCGACGTGACCGAGCAGGAGCAGCACGATTCCCGAACGGCCGCGGCCATGCTGCGGCTGGAGGCGACCCGCGCCCTGGCGCTCGAGATGCGGCGCGTGGCGATCCCGTTCGAGAGCCTCGCGGTCGGGCTCGAAGCGCTGATCCGGGCCGTGGATGCCCAGGGCGGCGCGCTGATCCTGCACGAACATGGCGCTCCGCTCCGCGTCGCCGCCAAGGCGGGGCAGCCATGGCCGGCCACGCTGCAGACCCTGCACGAGGCCGTGCTGGCGGTCTGCGAGCAACCTGCCACCTGGCTGCCGGAAACCGTCCAGCAGGACCTCGTCTGCGGCCAGTCGCTGCTTTTGTGCGGCAGCGCCAACCACTTCGTCGATCGTGCCATGCTGGCGCTGTGGCGCGAGGCACCGGCTCGAGACGTTTCGGCAAGCGCAGGCGGCGCCTCCTGGAGCGAGCAGGAAAGCGAGCTCGCGGCTTCGCTGCTGCAGGCGATGCAGCCGATCCTCGAGCACGAACAGATCCAGCGCGAAACCGCGCGCGTGTCCCGCACCGACGTGCTGACCGGGCTGTTCAACCGCCAGGGCTTCGTTGCCGAGCTGACGCGCCGTTTCGAGCGGCTCGACCGCGAAGCGCTCACAGCGACGCTGATGGTGGTCGGGGTGGACGGTCTCGCAGCCATCAATGCCGCCTCCGGGATCGAGCGGGGCGACGCGATCCTGCGCAGCACCGCGGCTTCGCTGCGTGATTTGGTGCGTCCGACGGATCTGGTGGGACGCCTTGGCGGCGACCTGTTCGCGCTTTGGCTGGACGGGGCGGACCAGTTCACCGCCGCCGAGCGGGCGGACGGGCTGCGTCGGGCGGGCGTGTCCCTCGAGGATGAACCTGGCAGCCTGTTGAACGGCGACCCGGCCCGGATCACCGTCTCGATCGGCCTCGCCGTGCGCCTGGGCCGCTCGTTCGAGAGCCTGGAAAGCCTGCTGCACCGGGCCTGGGCCGCCATGCGCGCGGTCAAGCAACGCGGCGGCAGCGGCTGGCAGGTTTCCGACCAGGAGCCCGGCCCATGAACGCGGCCGACCGGCAGCCGGTATTGTCTCGCCTCGCGACCCTGCTGCCCTCGCTGGCTGAGGCCGAGCCCGCGGCACAGGCATTGGTGCTGCACGTGCGGCGGCTGGTCTCGGAGAGCCTGGGGCATCTGGCGCAAGGCTGCGCCGCCCAACTGCCCCCGGTGGAGGCCGACACGCTTCAGGCGGCGTTGCGCGAGCTGCCCGAGCCCGACCTGCTGCTGCCGCTGCTCGGAACCGCCATTACGCCGGCAGTGCTGCTCTGCCTGGAACTGCCGGGAAAGGAAGCGCTGGCGGAAGCGATGCTTGTTCATCCCGAGATCTCGGTACGCGAGCAGACCCTGGATGCACTGGGCGGTGACACGGCCGGGTGCGAGCCGCTCGCCCAGGCCTGCCAGGCATGGGCGAGGCGGACGCTGGTGTCGGTGCTGGGCCGCCTTTCCGGCGTGAGCCACGCAGCCCGGCTCTCGCTGCAGGAGAGGCTGCTGGGCAACGCAGGCGAACTGTTGGCGGATGCACTGCCCTCCGCAGGCTGCGTGCCCAGCCTGGAACAGGCCTTGTTGCACGCGGAAGACCGGGTCTGCTGCCAGATCCTGGGCGAGCGCGCCGGCGTGGCGCCGACATCGATCGAGACCGCCATGGCGCAGCGTGACGCCAGAACCCTGCTGTTGTTCTGCCGCAAGGCCGGATGCACCGCTGCGGAGATGCTGGCGGTGCAGGTCCGGCTCGGCCGGATCCGGCCCGACCGGGCGTTGCGCGCGGCACCCGTGCTGCAATCCGCGGACGCCCTCCAGGAGGGCTGGGTCTCGGCAGGCTAGATCTTGGCCGCAATGGTCCGGGCGATGGTGGCGGAACAGTTGAAGGCGGAAAACTGCTCCGCCCTCGTGCGGAGCGCAGCACGGTCGAAGGCATGGCGGCGGCGGTGAAATCGTTTCAGCCCCTCGGCGATGCCGGCTTCCGAAACGTCGTCCAGCAGCAGCCCGGTCACCCCGTGCTCGATCACCTCGGGGATGCCGCCGATGTTGGCGCCGATCGACGGCAGTCCGGTGGCCGCCGCCTCGGCGAACACCATGCCGAAACCCTCCACGTCGCCGCCGCTCGGCTTCACGGCCATGATGAAAGCGTCGTTGCGGCCGAATTCGTCGACAATCCTTTCCGTGCTCACCGCGCCGAGAAACTGCACATCCGCGGCGACTCCCAACCCTGCCGCAAGGCTTCGCAGCCGCGGCAGGTCGTCGCCCTCGCCGATCACCGTGTAGCTGATGCCGATGTCGCCTTTCAGCAGCGCCACCGCCTTGATGACGCCGTCGATATTCTTGCGCGCCGCCGCCGCGGTGAGCCGCGAGACCGTCACCAGACGCAGCCGGGGGCTGTCGGCGGGGCTGCCGCCGCGAAAGAACTCCGGTCCGATCCCAGGCGGCACGATGGAGATGCGCGATCCGGCGACGCCATGCACTTCGGCGCACAGGCGGCGCGAGAACTCGCTGATGGAGAAGACCCAGCGCGCGCCCCGCAATCCCGCCGAGATGCGGCCCGCGCGCCATTGTGCGACCACCTGCTCGCCGAGCAGCCGGCCTGCCAGCCGCACCGGCCGTCTTGGATGCGGCAGCCAGGGCCGGGTGAAATCGTTGCCGTAGATGTAGGCGAACACCGGCGCCGACAGGCCGAGGCTGTAGCAGGCGAGCCCGGCGTTGAGCGTGAGCCAGGCGTCCACCGGAGCCCGATCAAGCACGCGCAGATCCTCCACCTCCGACCAGCGCATGACCGGGTGCACGGTGACGTTGCGTCCGAGCGCGTGCAGGCCGGCCGCATCCCGGCCCTTGCCGCCGGACGTATAGACCGAGACCGCATGATCCGCAGCCAGGTTCACCACCAGGCCGCGCGCATGCTCCTGCATGCCGCCAAGATCGGGAGGGAACTCGGAGGCGATGACGCCGATCCTGAGCGCGCGCGTGACGGCGCGGCGGCTGTCGCTGTTGACGGGACGCGTCCGGGTGGATGGCTCCAGCCCTGGCAGCCGATGCAACCGTGCGCGCACGTCAGGAACCGCCTGATCCAAGATCCCCTCCGGCCAAGGCATCCCCGACGCTAGGAGCAAAAGCGTTGTCAGATCAAATCAATAGTTGAGGCTGTTGAAGGCGCCGCGGCCATTGAACCAATCAACCGCCCGACATCGAGTTCTTCTGTCGATCCAGTGTATTTTATGAGACGATTTTCTTACTGGCTGCCGCCCGGCCTTCAGTTAACAAACCATGTATAGATGACGATCTGTTTGATGACGCACGCTGCTATATTGAGCATCGGCAACAGCTACGTCGAAGTCCTGCAGAAAACGCCAAAACTAAGGCAGGTTATTACGAGAGTTTACGCATATTAATGTTCATTATTACAGTTTCTCCCTCTATATTCCTGAGTAATTCAACAGCTGAAGCTCAGATCCCGCTCGCAGCAGCAACGCCTGGTCGTTGCAGCATGCTCCGCTGGACGCTGGCTTCTACAATGGAGCTGCGTCGGTGAGCCTGAACCTGACAAATTTTCGCACAGTCTTGAACGATGACTTCACCCAGGACACGTCGCTGAACTCGGCGTTGTGGGCGGTCTCGTTCGGCAACGCCGACCAGTTCAGCTTCAGCAACACCGGACTGACGCTCACCGGCTACCAGTCGGAGAACTGGAACCCGGTCGGCTTCCTGCAGCTCGACAACAGCAAGAGCGCCGGCGAAGGCTACGGCCTCTACCAGTTCACCGGCTACGTCAATGCCGGCCAGGGTGCGGGCATCTGCTTCATCATGTGGCGTGCCGACGACACCTATCTCGATGCCAGCACCCCGGACAAGGCCACCGAGATCGATGTGCTGGAGAGCTGGAACGGAAGCAAGAACGGCTTCTCGAACCTGCACTACTACGACACCGGCCACGGCTGGTCCTATAACGACGGCCAGAGCCTGACCACCCTGTCGGGCAGCATCAATCTCGCCCAGACCCACACCTATGCGGTGGACTGGGAACGCGGCAGCCTGACCTTCTATGTCGACGGTAACGAGATCTACCAGAACACCACCAACGTCCCGCTCGACTATGCCGATGGCGGCTCCAACGAGGTGATGGGCGCCGAGGTGGAAGGCGAGACCGCGTATGTGACCAGCCCGACGGTGCAGCTGCACATCATCGCCATGAGCTACAGCGAACCGGTCACCACCAGCACGGTGACCACGGTGTCGTCTTCCGTCACCCTCAATGGCGGCGCGCAGGCCTATTCGGCGGCGGCCGGCACCAGCGTGCAGGCCGGCGCCGACAATGACACCGTCACCGCGGCAGCGGGCGGCGTCAACGTCACCGACGGTTACGGCACCCTGCTGTTCTTCGGCGGCTCGTCGCCCAGCCAGGTGACCGGCGGCGTCGGTTCCGAGACGATTTTCGGCGGCACCGGCGGCGGCAGCTACTCGGGCGGCAGCAACGGACACAACGTGCTCGTCTCGCAGGGCGCGTCCGGCGCCAACACCACGCTGCGAGGTGGTGCGGCCGGCGACCAGCTGTTCGGCTCCGCGCAGGGCAACGACGACCTGGTGGCGGCGGTGGGACGCGAGTCCATCCTCGGCGGCAGCGGCAACACCACCATCGTCGGCGGCGGCACCGCGGCCAGCGTCATCTTCACCGGCGGTGGAAGCTCGCTGGTGTATGGCGGCGACGCCGGCGGCGACACCATCGTCGGCGGCACCGGCGCGATGGACGTGATCGCCCAGAACGGGGATGCAGTGTTCGGCAACGGCGGCGCGCTCGACGTCAGCGGCAGCACCACCGGTGCTGACTCCATCATCGGCGGTGCCGGGCCGCTGCTGGTCGCAGGCCGCGGCGGCAACATGCTGGTGGTGGCAGGAACCTCCACGTCGCAGATCCAGGTCGGCAACGGCGCCAGCCTGATCTTCACCGGCACCGGCCAGACCACCGTGGCGGGCGGAACCGGCTGGATGGAGTGCGTGCTGGGCTCCGGCGCCACCACGATCTACGAGGGCGGCGGTCCCTCCATCTATGAAGTGGTCAAGGGCGCGGCCGGAGGCACCGACCTCATCAACAACTTCAATCCCACCGCCGACCGGATCAGCCTCTATGGCTACCAGGCGTCCGACATCCACGTCGCCAGGAGCGGCAGCATGACGACGCTGACGCTTTCCGACGGCACCAAGCTCGAGCTGCCCGGCGTCACCAACCTCGGCAACAGCGTCAACTGAGCGGCTCCGGCGGGCGGTCACCATCCGCCTGCCGGCCCCGGATGGCTGGTGACCGGGGGCTGATCCGCCGCCCGGCCAGGCACAATCATCGCATCCGTGTCACTTGCGATCCCCCCGGCTGCATGGTCCAACGGCAGCACACGGGCGGGGGGCTTGCGATGCATCATGAAACGCTGACCTACGAGGCCGACGGCCTCATCATGCAGAGCCAGCTGTTCTTCGAGCCCGCCATCGCGCCGCGGGCCGGAGTACTGGTGTTTCCCGAAGCGTTCGGGCTCGGCGAGCACGCGATCTCTCGCGCGGAGCGGCTGGCAGCCCTCGGCTACGTGGCGCTTGCCTGCGACCTGCACGGCGGCGGGCGCGTCAGCGGCGACCTGGAAGAAGCGCTGGGGCTGCTGAAACCGTTGTTCGCCGACCCGTCCCGGACCCGGGCGCGCGCCCAGGCCGGCCTCGCAGCCCTTTCCGCCCGCACCGAGGTGGACAAGTCCCGGATCGCCGCGATCGGCTTTTGCTTCGGCGGCACCATGTCGCTCGAGCTCGCCCGTTCCGGCGCCGACATCAAGGCGGTGGTGGGGTTCCATAGCGGGCTTGCAACCGCAGCCCCTCCGAGCGACGCGAAGTCGATCAGGGCGCGCATCCTGGTCTGCATCGGCGCCGACGACCCGATGATCCCGTCCGACCAGCGCGCCGCGTTCGAGACCGAGATGCGCGACGCCGGCGTTGACTGGCAGATGCACCTCTATGGCGGCACGGTGCACAGCTTCACCAACCAGCGGGCTGCCGGCGCGAACATGCCGGATGCCATCCGCTACAGCGCCGAGGCGGACGCACGCTCCTGGTCGGCGTTGCAGGCGCTGTTCGCGGAAACCCTGGCCTAGAGCGATCCCACTCCGGGCGCGTCCGCCGGGGTTGCTCCCGGGCGAGTGCGCCCGGCTCGAAAACGCTCCGGCGGGGCTGCGGGTCGGGGCGCTATTTTCCGCCCTTCAGGCTTTCCCAGGCGCGGCCGTCACGGGCGAGCAGCTCGGCCGCCCCGTCCGGACCGGCGGTGCCGGCGGCATAGAGTTCCGGCCCGGACTGGTCGGCGGCCCATGCCTTCAACACCGGATCCACCACGTTCCAGGCGGCGTCGATATTGTCGGCACGCTGGAACAGCGTCGCGTCGCCGATCAGGCAGTCATAAAGCAGCGTTTCGTAGCCGACGTTCGGAGTCAGCTTGAAGGCGTCCTCGTAGCGGAACCGCATCTCCACCGGCGACAGCTCCATCTTGGGACCGGGGATCTTGGCTGTGATGCCGAGGGTCAGCCCCTGGGCGGGCTGGATGTTCAGGGTCAGGGTATTGGGCGCCAGCTTGTCCACCGGCGTGTCGCGGAACATCCCAAACGGCGCGTGCCGGAAATGCACCACGATCTCGGTGAGACGTCCGGTCAGCGACTTGCCGGTGCGCATGTAGAACGGCACGCCCGACCAGCGCCAGTTCTCGATGGAGAGCTTCAAGGCCACATAGGTCTCGGTCTTGCTCTCGTGCGAGACCCCGGGCGAGTCGCGGTAGGCGGCCACCGGCTGGCCTTCCACGCTGCCGGCGGTGTACTGGCCCCGCACCGCATCCTCCGGCTTCACCGGGCGCACCGCCTCGAACAACTGCTCCTTGGCGGTGCGCACGGTTTCCGCGCTGAACGAGTTCGGGGGCTCCATCGCCACCATCGCCAGCAACTGAAACAGATGGTTGGGGATCATGTCGCGGAGCGCCCCGGTGGGCTCGTAGAAGGCGCCGCGTCCCTCGACGCCCACCGTTTCGGCGGCGGTGATCTGCACGTGGTCGATGTTCTCGCGCCGCCAGAGCGGCTCGAAGATCGCGTTGCCGAAGCGCATGGCGAGGATGTTCTGGACCGTCTCCTTGCCGAGGAAATGGTCGATCCGGTAGACCTGGCTTTCGTCGAGCACCTTGAGGATCTGGGTGTTGAGCGCCTTCGAGCTCTGCAGGTCGGAGCCGAACGGCTTCTCAACCACCACGCGTCGGAACTGCCCCTCCGGCTGCTCGGTCAGCCCCACCTTGCCCAGGCTCTCGACCACCGTGCCGAAGAACCGCGCCGCGACCGCGAGATAGAACACCGCGTTGCCGGTCTTCTCGACGTGCTGCTTCAGTCCCTCGAGCTGGGAAGGATCGGTAAAGTCGGCCTTGAAGTAGTGCAGCCGCTCGGTGACCCAGCCCCAGACCGTCTGGTCGATCTCCGGGGTGTAGAATTCGGCGCTCGGGTCCTTGGTGAACTCCTGCATGGTGGCCGAGAGCGTTTCCCGCCACGCGTCGTCTGTGCTGTCGACCCGGTCGACGCCGACCACGTTGAAGTTCGCGTCGAGCAGCTTGCTGCCGGACAGGTTGTAGAGTGCCGGCATCAGCAGGCGCTTGGTCAGGTCGCCATGCGCGCCGAAGATGACCAGCGTGCAGGCGGGCGCCGGATGCGCCGCCGCAGGGGTGAGCTTCTGGCTGCTCTGCACTGGAGAAGAAACCTCGCCGACCTTGTCCATTGAAGCTGCCTGCCTTGTTGTGGTGTGGAAGCCGAACCTGCCCGATTTACCGCGGGTGTGCCACGCGCGGTCCCCACCTTGCCCTGCGCCATGCAGGCTTGCTAGGCGAAGCGTCCCAGCGTCTATAACGGGGAGAGCAGGATGGGTTTTCGCGTTGCGGTCGTCGGCGCCACCGGTGCGGTGGGGCGCGAGTTGATCAAGACGCTGGCGGAGCGCGAGTTCCCGGTGGACGAGGTCGCAGCCCTCGCCTCGCCACGTTCCGCCGGCCAGGAGATCTCGTTCGGCAACGGCCGTCCGCTGGTGGTGAGAAACCTGGAAAGCTTCGACTTTCGGGGCTGGGACCTCGGCCTGTTCTCTCCGGGCGCTGCGGTGTCCGCGGTGCACGCGCCGCGCGCGGGTGCGGCCGGCTGCATGGTGATCGACAACACCAGCCAGTTCCGCATGGACCCCGACGTGCCGCTGGTGGTACCGGAGGTCAATCCGGAGGCGCTCAAGCGCATCGGCAAGCGCCGGATCATCGCCAACCCGAACTGCTCGACGATCCAGATGGTGATGGCGCTGAAGCCGCTGCACGACCTGTTCACGGTGCGCCGGGTGGTGGTTGCGACCTACCAGTCGGTGAGCGGCGCCGGCAAGGAGGGCATGGACGAGCTGTTCAGCCAGTCCAAGGGCAGCTTCGTGGGCGATCCGGTCACCGTGCAGCACTTCACCAAGCAGATCGCCTTCAACGTCGTTCCCCAGATCGACAGCTTCCTTGATGATGGCTCCACCCGCGAGGAGTGGAAGATGTCGGTCGAGACCCGCAAGATCCTCGACCCCAGCATCGCCGTGCACGCCACCTGCGTGCGGGTGCCGGTGTTTATCGGCCATTCGGAGGCGATCGCGGTGGAGTTCGAGGAGAAGGTCGATCTGCAGGAAGCCCGCGACACGCTCCGCCGCATGCCGGGCGTGGTGCTGCACGACCACCGCGAGGATGGCGGCTACGTGACGCCGATCGAGTGCGTGGGCGAGGATGCGACCTATGTCAGCCGGCTGCGCATCGATCCCACGGTGCCGAACGGGCTTTCTTTCTGGTGCGTGTCGGACAATCTGCGCAAGGGGGCGGCGTTGAACGCGGTGCAGATCGCCGAGGCGCTGGTGGCGCTCGACCTGCTGCGCCGGCAGGCCGCCTAGGGGGCCTGTGCCGTGCGCCTGCATGGCGGGCACGATTTGCTGCACAGCAAAAAGTGCTTGGCTGGTTGATTGACCGGGCGGGCACGGCGGCGTAGGAGCAAACAACGAGCCAGCGTTCCGGCCGTTCCGGAACCGTAGCAAGGAGATGCCGGTTTCCGCCATGAAGGATGTCCGCGACGCGCTGTTCGTGGCGCAACGAAGCGACGGTACGCTGGTCCGCCGCCCGATGTCTCCGCACCTGCAGGTCTACAAACCGCAGCTGACCTCCGTGCTCTCCATCGCCAATCGCGCCTCGGGCATCGCCACCTCGATCGGCACGCTGCTGCTGGTGTGGTGGCTGGTGGCGGCGGCCAGCGGGCCTGCGCCGTTCGCAACCGTCCAGCACTTCCTCGCAAGCCCGGTCGGATTGATCTTGTTGTTCGGGTGGACGCTCGGACTGGCCTACCATTTCTTCGGCGGCCTGCGTCACCTGGCGTGGGACGCGGGGTTCGGCTTCAGCCTGCCTGCCACCAACCGCAGCGGTTGGGCCGCGGTGATCGCCACGATCGCCGCCACGGCGCTGATCTGGGCCATCGGCCTGAGCCTGTGGGGATGAGGCGATGAGCGAAGGACTGGGCGGCGGCAAGATGCCCTCCGGCGGCGCCGCGCGCGTCGCCACCATGCGCTCGCAACTGGGCCAGGTGCGCGGCCTCGGCTCGTCGAAGTCCGGGGTCGAGCATTGGTGGGTCGAGCGGCTCACCGCGATCGCGCTGATCCCGCTGACCATCTGGTTCGTGGTCGCCGTGCTGACCCTGCTCGGCGCCGACCAGGCGCGGGTGGTCGCCTGGGCCGGACGTCCGGTCAACACCGTGCTGCTGCTGGCGCTGGTGATCATGACCTTCCATCACATGCAGCTCGGCCTGCAGGTGGTCATTGACGATTACGTCAAGGCTGGCCATCTCGCAGTCACCCTACTCAACAAGGGTGCTGCGATGATCCTCGGCCTGTTCGCGGTCGTCGCCGTTCTCAAGATGGCGTTCTGACGCCGGGACAAATCACCATGAACGCGATTACGCTGCCCTCCTCGCGCGCCTACCAGGTGATCGACCACGCCTATGACGTAGTGGTGGTGGGTGCCGGCGGCTCCGGGCTTCGAGCCACCCTCGGCATGGTCGCAACCGGGCTCAAGACCGCGTGCATCACCAAGGTGTTCCCCACCCGCAGCCACACGGTGGCGGCACAGGGCGGCATCGGCGCCTCGCTCGGCAACATGGCCGAGGATAACTGGCGCTGGCACATGTACGATACGGTGAAGGGATCCGACTGGCTCGGCGATCAGGACGCAATCGAGTATATGTGCCGCGAGGCGGTTCCGGCGATCCACGAGCTCGAGCATTTCGGCGTGCCGTTCTCGCGCACCGACGACGGCCGGATCTACCAGCGCCCGTTCGGCGGCCACATGAAGGAATATGGCAAGGAGCCGGTGCCGCGCGCCTGCGCCGCCGCTGACCGCACCGGCCACGCCATCCTGCACACGCTCTACCAGCAGAGCCTCAAGCACAACGCCGAGTTCTTTGTCGAGTACTTCGCGCTCGACCTGCTGATGGACGAGGACGGCGCCTGCCGCGGCGTGATGGCCTGGTCGCTGGAAGACGGCACCATGCACCGGTTCCGCGCCAACATGGTGGTGCTCGCCACCGGCGGCTACGGCCGGGCCTATCTGTCCTGCACCTCGGCGCACACCTGCACCGGCGATGGCGGCGGCATGGCGATGCGCGCCGGACTGCCCACCCAGGACATGGAGTTCGTGCAGTTCCATCCCACCGGCATCTTCCCGGCCGGCTGCCTGCTGACCGAGGGCTGCCGCGGCGAGGGTGCCTACCTCACCAACAGCGAGGGCGAGCGCTTCATGGAGCGCTATGCCCCCTCGGCCAAGGATCTCGCCTCGCGCGACGTGGTGTCGCGCTCGATGACCATCGAGATCAACGAAGGCCGCGGTTGTGGTCCCAACAAGGACCACATCATGATGCATCTCGAGCATCTCGGCGCCGAGCTGCTGCACCAGCGGCTGCCCGGCATCAGCGAGACCGCGCGGGTGTTCGCCGGCATCGACGTCACCAAGGAGCCGGTGCCGGTGCTGCCGACCGTGCACTACAACATGGGCGGCATCCCCACGAACTATCACGGCGAGGTGCTGCGCCCGACCGACGCCAACCCCGACGCGGTGGTGCCGGGCCTGATGGCGGTGGGCGAGGCGGCCTGCGTGTCGGTGCACGGCGCCAACCGGCTCGGCACCAACTCGCTGCTCGACCTGGTGGTGTTCGGACGGGCGGCCGCGCTGCGGGCGGCCACCATCGTCAAGCCGGGCGGCTCGCCAGCTCCCCTGCCGACCCGCTCGGGCGAGGCGACGCTTGATCGTTTCGACCGCATCCGCCACGCCCATGGCGGCACCCGGGTCTCCACCATGCGCAGCGAGCTGCAGCGCATCATGCAGTCGCACGCCGCCGTGTTCCGCACCGCCTCCAGCCTGGAGGACGGGGTCGGCAAGATACGCAACCTCTGGAGCGGCCTGCGCGACATCTCGGTTGCCGACCGCTCGCTGGTCTGGAACAGCGACCTGGTTGAAGCGCTCGAGCTCGAAAACCTGATCGCCAACGGCACGGTCACCATGGCCGGCGCCGAAGCCCGCCAGGAAAGCCGCGGCGCGCATGCGCACGACGACTATCCCGAGCGCGACGACGCCGAATGGATGAAGCACACCGTCACCCACCTGGCCGATGACGGCGGGGTGGCATTGTCCTACCGCCCGGTGCGGATGCAGACCCTGACCAACGAGGTCTCGGTGTTCCCGCCCAAGAAGCGCGTCTACTGAGAGGTCCGGTCACATGGTCGAGTTCACGCTGCCGAAGAACAGCCGGGTCGGCAAGGGACGCCGCTTCAAAGCTCCGGCCGGCGCCAAGAACGTCAAGGAGTTCACGATCTATCGCTGGAACCCGGACGACGGGAAGAACCCGGAGCTCGACGTCTTTGAGCTCGATCTCGACCAGATGGGCCCGATGGTGCTTGATGCGCTGATCTACATCAAGAACGAGGTCGATCCCACCCTCACCTTCCGCCGCTCGTGCCGCGAGGGCATCTGCGGCTCGTGCTCGATGAACATCGACGGCACCAACACGCTGGCCTGCCTGAAGCCGATCTCCGAGGTCCGAAAGGACGTCAAGATCTACCCGCTGCCGCATATGGCGGTGGTCAAGGACCTGGTGCCCGACCTGAGCGCCGCCTATGCGCAGCTTCGCTCGATCGAGCCGTGGCTGAAATCCGACACCCAGGCGCCGCCGGACGGCGAGCGGCGCCAGAGCATCGAGGAGCGCGCGGCACTCGACGGCATGTGGGAGTGCATCCTGTGCTTCTGCTGCACTACCTCGTGCCCGTCCTATTGGTGGAACGGCGACAAGTATCTTGGCCCGGCCACCCTGCTTGCCGCCTATCGGTTCATCGCCGACTCCCGCGACGAATACACCGGCGCGCGGCTCGACGCGCTGGAGGACCCGCTCAAGCTGTATGGCTGCCGGACGATCATGAACTGCACCAAGACCTGCCCCAAGGGTCTCAACCCGGCCGAGGCGATCGGCAAGATCAAGCAGCTCCAGCTGGAGCGAAAAGGCTAGCGGGCCGCTCGCCGGGACGAGGTCCGGGCCCGCTATGTTCGAGGGCGACCTTGGCCGGCGGGACGGGCGCAGGGCCGCCTGGCGCGACAGCCTGTGGGCGGATCACGCGATCTTCCGCACCGTCTGGTCGAACTTCGCAACCGTGGTGCCAGGCCGGGTCTTCCGCTGCAACCACCCGACGCCGGCGCGGCTGTCGGACCTCGCGGCGCGCTACCAGATCCGCACGCTGGTCAATCTGCGCGGCCATCGCGCCTGCGGCTCGGATGCGCTGTCGCGGGAGGCGGCGGAGCAGATCGGGCTTGATCATGTCGACATGGCGTTCGAAAGCCGGGGTGCTCCGCACCGCGAGCGCATCCTGCGCTTCGACGCCCTCACCCGCCGGATCCAGTTCCCGATGCTGATGCACTGCAAGTCGGGCGCCGACCGCGCAGGCCTAGCCGCAGGCCTGGTGATCCTGTTCGAGGGCGGCACCAGCCAGCAGGCGCTGGCCCAGCTTTCCTGGCGGTTCGGCCACTTCAACCGCTCGCGCACCGGCATCCTGGATGCCTTCTTCCTGCGCTACCAGCGCGAGGCGGAGGGACGCGTGGCGTTCCTCGACTGGGTGCGCGACGGCTACGACGAGGCGGCGCTGAAGCGCGATTTCAGCTCCGGCCGGCTGGCCGATTTCCTCAACGACACGGTGCTGCACCGCGAATAGCCTGCCTGACCGGAGGCGCGTCCACGCGTCAGCCGCCGCTATCAGACACCCACCGACGCGCAACCGGCGGCCCGGCTGCCGGGTCTTCGCCATGCGGCGGTCGGGCCGGTCTCGCCCGGTCGACCGGCCCGAACGTTCCCGCACGGATGGTTCCGCCCGCTTGTTCCCGGCATCAGGGAGCAGGCGCCAGCGCGTCCGCCAGCCGCAACAGCATCGCGGCAACCGCCATGGGATCGAGGGGCGCCGCCGCTTTGCGGACACGCTGCTCCGCGTCGGCGACGATCCCGGAGGCGGCTTGCAGCGCTTCACGACCTTTGGTTGTGAGTTCCGTGGTTTGAACTCGCCCGTGTTCGGCATGGGGCGTGCGCACGACGCAGCCCGAGCGCTCGAGTGCCACCAGGATGGCCTGCATCGTCTGGGGCGTCACAAACGCGCGGCGCGCGAGCGCGGCGTTGGAGGCACCCGGCTCGACCTCCAGAAAGGCGAGCACCGCATATTGGGGCATGGTGAGCCCGATTGCTCGCAGCCCGGTGTCCAGGCGGCTGCGCAGCGCATGTTGAGCCCGCTTCAATGCAAAACCGATCGTCGCGTAGGGATCGCCCATCCGCGCGCTTTCTACCCGACTTGACATGTAAGGGCCCTTACAAATACATCAGTGCCCTGATACTACGGATGCATGGCTTGAAGGAAAGTGCGGCGATGCCCCATCTGATCGGACCTGATTTCATCGGCATCCAGGCTGAAGATCTCGACGCGGCACGAGCATTCTACACCGGCATCGTCGGGTTGAAGCTCGCCGCCCACAGCCCGCCCGGAGCCGTCGTGTTCGACACCGCGCCGGTCCCGTTCGCGGTTCGCAAACCCCTGGCCGATCTGCCGGGGGTGGACGGACGTGGCCTGGGCATCGCTCTCTGGTTCGGCTGCGATGACGCCGATGCGCTGCATGACCATCTTGTTGAGCACGGAACACCGATCGTGTTCGCACCAAAGGACGGGCCGTTCGGCCGATACTTCGCGTTTCGCGACCCGTTCGGCTACACCATCACGCCCCACACGGTCGCGCAGCCCTAGGATGCTTTCAGCCTGGCCCGGATCGCGATGGAGGAGGTCAGCCGAAACCCGTGGCGTGATGCCGAGCCTTGGGTCGGTGTTCAGGTCTTGGGCACTTCCATGCCGCGCCGCACCGCGGGGCGGGCGCCCACGGTCTCGAGCCAGGCGCGGACGTGCGGCACCGCGGCAAGCGTTTCGGCGAGCGGCTCCTGCAGGAAGGTGGTGGCCGCCAGCGTCCAGGGATAGCAGGCGATGTCGGCGATCGAATACTCCTCGCCCGCCAGAAACGAAGCCGCGCCGAGACGGCGGTCCATGACCCGCAGCAGCCGGTCCGCTTCGGCGGTGAAGCGCGTGATGGCGAGCGGCGCCTTTTCCTCCGAGCGCACGCCAAAGAAGCCGAGCTGGCCCAGCATCGGCCCCAGGCCGCCGATCTGCCAGTGCAGCCATTCCATCGCCTTGAACCGCGCGGGGCCGGAGGCCGCCAGCAGCCGGCCGGTCTTCTCGGCGAGATAGGTCAGGATCGCACCGCTCTCGAACAGCGAGAGCTCGCCGCCGCCTGCGGCCTCGTGGTCGACGATCGCCGGGATCTTGTTGTTCGGCGCGATGGCCAGGAAGTCCGGGGCGAACTGCGCGTCGTGGCCGATATCGATCGGCGCCACCGTGTAGGGCAGCCCGCACTCCTCCAGCATGATCGAGATCTTGCGGCCATTCGGGGTGGACCAGGTGTAAAGCGTGATCATGGTTGCTCCTCGGCATCTGGCGCGTCCGACAGCCGGGCCTGCTGCAGCATCAGCACCGTCTTCGCGTCGTTGATCTCTCCCGCCAGCGCCATCGACAGGGCACGGGCGAGCGGCAGCTCGAGCACCTCGATCTGCTCCCCCTCGGCGGGCAGGCCGCCGCCCCGGCCGGTATGGTCGGCGGCGGTGTATTCGGCCTCGAACAGGTGCAGCTTCTCCGCCGATGAGCCCGGGCTCATGTAAAGCTCGAAGCGCCGGCGCGGGTTCCGCAGCCGGTAGCCCATCTCCTGCTCTGCCTCCTTGCACACCGTCTGCTCCGGCGTGTCGCCCGCATCGACGATGCCCGCGCACAGCTCGATCACCATCGGCGCGTCGCCGTTGAGATAGGCCGGGATGCGAAGCTGGCGGACCAGCAGCACGGTGCCCCGCGCGCGGTCCACCGGCAGCACCGCGGCCCCCGGACCGTTATGGTATACCTCGCGCTCCAGGGTCTGGCGGGTACCCGATCTGCGGGTCTGCTCGAACGTGACCTTCTCGAGCTTGAACCAGCTTTCGGAAAGCGTCTCGCGCTTGTTGATGCGGATCGGGTCGGGGTCTGGTTCGGGCATCGGCCATTCCTATCAGGCAATCGGCGCCGCTACGACAGTTCGGTGAGCACCTGCTCGAACGCGCTCGCCGGCGCGAACTGCGCCGGACGCACCTGTCCGAGCTTGCTGCTGTCCAGCACCAGAAACGCGCGCAGCGCGCGCGCCAGCACCGCGCGCTTCACCGGCACCTCGTTGAAGTTCGAGCAGCTCGCACCCTGCGTCTGGTGCAGGCCGCCCGCGGACAGGAACGCCTTGCCGATGCCGATCCGGCCGATGCTGCGCAGCGCGTCCTCGGAGAAGAAGGTGGCGGAGGAGGCATGGAACAGGCCGCCCAGCAGGAACACCTGCGCCCGGCGCAGCGCGCAGGCCGCCTGCGCAATGTTCAGCGCATAGCACACCACCGTCAGCGGCATCTCGGCCGGCAGCCCGGCCACGAGATAGGGCATGGTGGTGCCGCAATCCACGAAGATGGTGTCGCCCGGCTCGACCAGCCGCACCGCGCGCGCCGCCGCCTCGCGCTTGGCGGCAGCATGGCTGCCGGCCTCGGCATCCAGCGAATAGTCGCGGCCGGATCCGGCCGGTTGCAGCACGATATGGCCGCCGAGCAGGCTGATCCCGGGCGGTGCCGCGGCCAGGTCGCGCCGCACCGTCATCGTTGAGACGCCGAGCGCTTCCGCCGCCTCGACCAGACGCATCGCGCCCGGTTGCGCGAGCAGGCCGCGCAGCCGATGCATCCGCGCCTCCCGGCGGGCCGCTCGCATGCCGTCCGCGGGCTCGCCTCTCGACACCATCCTCGCTCCACAGCATGCGCGGCGCCGGCTTGCCGCGCGACGCTCGATGTGAACATACTCACAACTGCAAGAAAGTTAACAAGATGCCCCGGGAACACCAGGTGACAGCACCCAGCCCGCTTGCCGCGATCATCGACCACACGATCCTCAAGCCGGAAGCCACCGAGGCGCAGGTGCTGCTGTTCTGCGACGAGGCCCGCACCCACGGCTTCCGCTCGGTCTGCGTCAACCCCGTGCATGTCAGGCTGGTCGCGGAAGCGCTGCGCGGCAGCGAGGTTCGCACCTGCTCGGTGGTGGGCTTCCCGCTCGGTGCAGCGCCCCCCGAGGGCAAGGCCGCGGAGACGGCGCGCGCGATTGATGACGGCGCCGACGAGATCGACATGGTGATGGCGATCGGCGCGCTGAAGCAGGCGCGCCACGACCAGGTCCGCCGCGACATCGCCGCGGTGCGGGCGGCCTGCCCGGGCGCGGTGCTGAAGGTGATCATCGAGACTTGCCTGCTGAGCGACGACGAGAAACGCGCCGCCTGCGCCATCGCGGTGTCAGCGGGAGCCGACTTCGTGAAGACCTCGACCGGGTTCTCGACCGGCGGCGCCACCGCGCACGACGTGGCACTGATGCGCGCCGCCGTGGGTCCGTCGATCGGCGTCAAGGCGTCGGGCGGCGTTCGCACGCCGGAGGCCGCGGCCGCGATGATCGAGGCGGGCGCCACCAGGATCGGCACCTCGTCGGGCGTGTCGCTGGTCGCGGGCAACGCTTCGGCCGGGAGCTATTGAAGGGGCTTGGTTCGGATCATTGATGCCGGTGGAAGCCGACGCGCCGGAAGGAGACGACATGGTTGGCATGGCGCGACGCGGCTTCACGGCGGCGACCAGCATCGCGGCCCTGGGTGCCGGTCTCGGCGTCTGGCTGGCCCCGCGCGCGGAGACCGAGACGGTAGCCACGTGGAGCGCGACGTCTCCGCCGAGGCCACCAGGAAATACTCGATCAACACCGTGGTGAAGGTGGACGATATCGCCTGGTTCGACCGCATGCGGGTCGGCGTGAACCAGGTCGGCTTCGGTCACGCCGGAAGCCACCGTAGTGCGCAGCACGGTGCCGGCGCACGTGCAGCCGACGCCCGGCCATCTCGCGCTGATCGGGGCGCTGGCTGCGGATCCGGCACGCATGCGCACGCTGGTTGAGCCCGAACTGTATGATCCCGAGCAGGTGTTCTACCTGCGTGGTCTGGGCACCGACCCGGACGGGGGCACCGTCATGCCGCTGCGCCGGCCCGAAGGCGACGCGTTCGCGATGCGCTGGCGCCCGGCCGAGTTCGGCCATCGCGCGCGCTGGGTGCTGGCCGATCCGGACCAGCAGGTGGCGGCGGCAGGCGCACGTGTCCCTTGCGACGCTCGGCCGCGTGGCCTTCCGG